>NZ_JAJQJP010000031.1:0-136358 GCF_021245825.1 Gordonia metallireducens
CGCGGAACACTCGACGCCGTCCTGCGAAGGGCGTCATCCGCGGCGCTTGCGGCCCCACAGCAGGTAGACAGCCGGTCCGACGCCGGCGGTCGAACCGATCGACAGGCCGATCGCCCACGCGCGCTTGGGCCCGTTGATCTCCTCGGGGCGGCGTCCGGCGAGATCCCGCAGGGCCCACACCCGGGTGCCCGCGTCGACGGCCGCGACCGCCACGATGGCAGCTTTCGCGGTGGGGGATAGCTCTTTCCAGCTCTTCTTCGGCTTGCTCATGGAGGAGGATAGTAGCGGGCGGCACCTTCTGGTCCCGCCGGATCTCACGTCAGACACGCCCTCGCAGAATCAGATTCCAGTACAAGCGGGGCAGGACGTAGCGGTCGAACGCCCAGGCGCTGCGACGTGGTTTGAGCGGGTCGAGGAATGACGGGATCGATGACATCGACGTTCCGTCCCGGTCGAACTCGGCCGCGATGAGACGATGCGACGCGGTCGCGATCGGCGCCACCGTGTAGCCGTCGAAATCGCGTAGAGCATTGCCGGTGCGTGCTGCGAGGATGTTGTCGACCAGGATCTCCACCTGCTTGCGGAGTCCGCCGCCCGAGGGGTCGGTGGCGATCGCGGCCCCATCACCGATCGCCCAGACCTCGGGGTGGGAGCGATGCCGCAACGTCTGCGGATCGATGTCGACGAGTCCTCGCTCCTGGTCCCCGGCGAGCCCCGACTCCTCGACCATCGACGGGCCGCGGAAGGGTGGCACCACGTGCAGCATGTCGAACTCCAGGTCCTGGGTATGGGCCGCCGACGTCGCGGTGACCCGCCTGTCGCCGGGATGTAATTGCACTCCGGAGCCGAGGAGGACACGGATGCCGAGCTCCTCGAGACGGGCGAACAGGCGGGCGTCGAGGTCGTCGACGCCGAGCAGGTGAGGTCGGTCCACGACCAGGGTGATGTCGAGTGTCGGCAGGAGCCCGATGCGTTCCCAGTGCGCGGCGGCGAGGAACAGCGGCTTGAGGGTGGTGCCGGTGCAGCTGACCGGGGGTCGCGGCACCGTGAACACCGCTCGACCGCCGCGCGGCATCGAAGTCACCAGCTCCCAGGTCTTCGCCGCTCGGTCGAGGTAGTTGCTGGTCACCGACGGCTCGTCGATCGCCTCTCCGATGCCGGGCATCGCTTCCACGTCGGGTACGAGACCGACCCCCAGGACCAGATCGCGGTATTCCACGACGGTTCCCGATTTGCACTGGATCGTCCGTGGGTCGGCATCGATGGATGTCACCGAATCCCGCAGCCACGTCGCCGATTCCGGGGTCACCGACCGTTGGGTGCGCTCGGCGTCGCGGAGTGTCGCCTGTCCGCCACCGACGTAGGACAGCAACGGCCGGTAGGTGTGTACGGCTTGCGGCTCGATGATCGCGACGTCAGAGACGCCGCGTCGGATCAGGCGTGCGGCTGCACTGATGCCGGCGTTGCCGCCGCCCACGACGACGACGTCGAACCGGCGGGTCTGGCTGGATGTGGTCATGTCCGCGGGTACCCGCTGGACCCGCCGGGAAACGGACGGGGTCGTTCAGATCACCGCACGTAGCGGAGGAAGACGTCGTCGTGATGCGGGACCGCATGCGCGAGACGGAAGCGACGCGGGGCGTCGAGCGGGCTGAGGACTGCGGCGGCGGAGTCGGTGACCGGGCTGCCCTCGCCGGTCACCTGAGGTGCCATCGTCACGCAGAATTCGTCGACGAGGTCGGCTTCGGTGAGTTTGTCGAGCAGGCTCGGACCGCCCTCGCAATGAATGCGACGCAACCCTCGGGCCCGCAGCTCGTCGATAGCCGCAGGAAGGTCGATGGTTTCGTCACCCACGGCGATGACCTCGGCTCGGTCGTGCACCGGGGAGGTGTCGGCCCGGGCGGAGGTGATGACGATCGGACGCTGCTCGGGCGGGACGTCGAGGGACCTCTCGGGAAGTGAGCAGGACTGCGAGACGATCGCCAGGCGCGGGATGTCCGACGCGCCCGGCCACCCAAGCCGCGACCGCAACGCGATCAGTTCGTCGGACAAGGCCGGGGGACCGTACTTCTCGACGCGTGCGGTGGCGGCTCCCACCAGCACGACGTCCGACAGTGCACGCAGAGCGTGGAAGAGGGCACGGTCGGCGGGGGAGGACAGCGGACCGACCCGCCCGCGAAAACTCACCGAGCCGTCGATGCTCATCACCATGTTGGTGCGCAGACCCTCGGGGAAGTCGGCGTAATGGCGTTCGGCGAAGGTCGGGGCGTCGAAATCCGGATGGTCCTGCAGCGTCTTGTCGCTCATGCGTCGTGTCCCGGGGCGATGTGGCGGACATCGGCGAAACTGACCCACGAATCGCGCGACGGATCGTCGACGACCACCGCGCCGTCGACCGGTTCGACGATGTGCGCCGTATGGTCGCCGACATCGATGCGATCGAGAATACTTGCGGCGAACCACATCTCCGAGTCGTCGAGAATGGGCAGCCCGTACGGTCCTTCTGACCAGCGACACCTCGCGAACTTGTCGACCTCGTCGCCGGTTTGCCCTCCGAACAGTTCGGCGAGCTCGCGGTGAGCGCTCGGGATGAGGTGAACGGCAAGGTGTTCGGCGGAGGTCGCGATGCCGTGCGTGTGGTTGGCCTGCGAGATGCCGATGAGGAAACGGCGGGGGTCGATGCTCGTCTGGGTGGCGAAACCCACGAGACAGCCCGACCGGCGACCGTCGGCGACGGTGGTCACGACGAACACCGGGTAGTCGATGATCTCGACCATCTTGTCGAACGCGTCCGTTCCTGCCACACCCACCTCTTCTCCTCGGGAGCCACTTGTCGTGCGAGAGTTACCCGATCTTGGTGGTCACCAATCCCCGCCGGCCCACGAGAAGGGGAATCGCCACCTCCGATCCGGGGGGACTGGCCGGAACCAGCGCATCCGTATCGGAGATGGCGAATCCGTGACACCTCGGTGCTAGGCGGCGTCGGTGATCTGCTGACGCTGCGCGGTGTACATCTCGGCGAGGTTGCTCGTGACCTCCGAGCTGACCGATGGTGCGCTGTCACTGAAGGTGTTGTGGGACACCGAGAAGGAGACTCCCCGCTCCTCGCCGACGACCAGGGTCCCCACCATGTGGACCTCGATGTCGGAGATGGAGAACTGACCGGTCATCCGGACCGCTTTGTAGTCGCCACTGATGGGCAGGGTCTGCTTGTCGAGTTTCATTGCGACGGGGATGGTCTCCCCGTCCTCCTCGAGGTTCAGCGTGAAGGTCTCGCAGGCGGAGAGGATGTCGTCGAAGTCGTCGTAACCGCCATCGGCAGGCTTGGTCACGTCGGCGCTGTACTGGTCGAGGCCGAAGAAGACCTCACCGCCGTCGACGGTCTCGGAGAGTTCGCGCTGCGCGAAGTCGGCGCTGCTGTCCGGGGTCTTCACCAAACGAGCACACTTCTCGTTGTCGACGGTCGTGCCGTCGTCGTCGGACTGCTCGGTCTCCAGCGTGAATTCGCCGGTGATGTCCGGGAACTCGGACTCCGGCAGCAGCAAGTCGACGGCCGACGCGGTCGGGACCTTCGGCTCGTCGGAGCTGTTGTCGCCGCCGCCCAGTGTGAATGCCAGGACGACCGCCACCACGACGATCAGCACGAGCAGGAGACCGCCGCCGCCGATGAACCACGACTTCTTGCCGCTACCCGGCGACGCCGGGGGCGGGGGAGGCTGCTGTCCGTAAGGCTGCTGTTGGCCAAACGGTTGCTGACCGTACGGCTGCGGCCCACCGGGTTGCTGACCGTAGGGCTGCTGACTTCCGGGCTGTTGGCTGTACGGCTGCTGCCCGTAACCGGGCTGCGGGTAGGGCTGCTGCCCGTAACCGGGCTGGGGGTAGGGCTGCTGCCCGTACGGCTGCTGCCCATCCTGCGGGCCGAGCCGAGTGGGCTGGTTGGGATCGTAGGGACTACCCACGATGGGCTCCTTCTCTGAGGCGATTACGCAAGATCCGACCGGAGGCGGTCATCGACAACGGGAGAGTACCGAGCACCAATGCGCCCAACAGGGTGTTCGAGAAAGGTCCACCGGCAGCATTCAACCGGATGTTCTCGCAGCTCAGGAGGGGTGGAGCGCGTCGTGAAGATTGCGTTCCCCGGCCTATTTCGCGAACGCGCGGAATACCGTTTTTCATGCAATCGAATGAGAATCGAAGGACACGCGAGCGTCAATTCTGAGCATGAGATTCGTAAACGGGCAGACATTCCTCGGGGACTGCGGTCCACTCAGGACACGGTGGCGGGGACATACCGGCTCGGCGTCGCCGTGCCTGTGATCGACGAGCCGGGCGAAGGAGACAAGGTCTCATGACAACAAGTACCCCACGCCGGTTGCTGGCCGAACTCTTCGGCACGTTCTGGTTGGTCTTCGGTGGTTGTGGCAGCGCCATCTTCGCGGCCAAATACGTCGCGAACGCCAGCGAGGACAATGACACCCTGATCCAGTTGGGCATCGGTCTGCTCGGCGTCTCGCTGGCATTCGGTCTGACGGTCGTCACGATGGCCTACGCCGTCGGGCACGTTTCGGGTGCCCACTTCAATCCGGCGATCACCCTCGGCGCGGTGGTCAGCGGCAGGCTGCCGGTGAAAGACCTGCCGGGCTACTGGATCGCCCAGGTCGTCGGCGGTCTGCTTGCCGGCACCCTCCTGTACGCGATCGCGAGCGGTCGGCCGGGCTTCGAGGCGACCGGGAACATGGCGGCCAACGGCTACGGCGACCATTCGCCGAACAACTACACCCTCGTGGCGGTCCTGATCGCCGAGGTGGTCCTGACGGCGTTCTTCCTGCTGGTCGTCCTCGGCGCCACCGACGGCCGGGCACCCGTTGGATTCGGGCCGCTGGCAATCGGTCTGACCCTGACGCTGATCCACTTGATCTCCATCCCGATCAGCAACACCTCGGTCAACCCGGCCCGTTCGACGGCGGTCGCGTTCTTCAACGGCAACGGGGCCCCCGGCCAGTTGTGGTTGTTCTGGCTCGCGCCGCTGCTGGGCGGCCTCATCGGTGGCATCCTCTACCCGCTGATGTTCCAGGACGGAAAGTTCGCGCTGGGCAAGGCGCCCGGCGAACCGGCCCCCGCGCCGACGCAGGGTGGGACCAGGGGCTGACCGGGCACGGCCGGCGTCGCCGGTGGTGCGACCATTGACCGATGACCGCAACTCTCGTCGCCAAGGATGTCGCGGGCGGATACGCCCATCGCGTCCTGTTCGATCACCTCGACCTCACCGTCGCTCCCGGCGATGTGGTCGGGGTGGTCGGCGCGAACGGGGCGGGTAAGACGACGCTGCTCCGGGTGCTGGCCGGTGATCTCGCACCGCTGGCTGGGTCGGTGTCACGGGCACCGTCGGACGCCTTCGTCGGCTGGCTTCCTCAGGAACACGAGCGAATTCCCGGTGAGACGGTCCGTGAATATGTGGGGCGTCGCACCGGTTGCACGGCTGCCACACAGGCGATGGATGCTGCGGCCGCGGCGCTTGCGGACGAGTCCGCTTCGGCAGGTGCCGACGATCCCGCCGACGTCTATGCGGCGGCACTCGATCACTGGCTCACCACCGGCGCTGCCGATCTCGACGAACGCCTCCCGGCTGTCCTCGCCGACCTCGGTCTCGCCACCGACGTCATCGACCCCGACACCACGCCGATGACCGCCCTGTCGGGTGGGCAGGCCGCGCGGGTCGGCCTCGCCGCACTGCTGTGCTCCCGATTCGACATCGTGCTGCTCGACGAGCCCACCAACGATCTCGATCTCGACGGCATCGCTCGACTGGAGGAGGTCGTCGCGGGCCTCCGCGGCGGGGTCGTGCTCGTGAGTCACGATCGAGAATTCCTGGCACGCAGCGTCACCCGGGTCCTCGAACTCGACCTGGCCCAGCACACCAACACTGTCTTCGGCGGCGGTTACGAGAGCTACCTCGAGGAACGCGAGGTAGCGCGCCGGCACAAGCGCGAGGAGTACGAGGAGTTCGCCGCGAAGAAGGCCGATCTCGTGGCACGGGCGCGCACGCAGCGGGAGTGGTCGAGTCAGGGTGTGCGCAACGCGATGCGCAAGGCACCCGACAACGACAAGATCCGACGCCGCGCCGCCACGGAATCGAGTGAGAAGCAGGCGCAGAAGGTCCGGCAGATGGAGAGCCGGATCGCACGCCTGGACGAGGTCGCCGAACCGCGCAAGGAATGGGTCCTCGAGTTCACCATCGGCTCGGCACCACGATCGAGCTCGGTCGTCTCGACGTTGAACAACGCCGTTGTGCGACAGGGAGATTTCGTGATGGGGCCGGTCTCGATCCAGGTGAACGCCGGGGAGCGTATCGGCATCACCGGACCCAACGGCGCCGGGAAGTCGACGCTGCTCCGACTCCTCCTCGGCCACCTCGAACCCGACTCGG
The DNA here is from genome assembly GCF_021245825.1 of Gordonia metallireducens. NCBI lineage: Bacteria > Bacillati > Actinomycetota > Actinomycetes > Mycobacteriales > Gordoniaceae > Gordonia > Gordonia metallireducens. Next base: position 6,428 of record NZ_JAJQJP010000031.1, read on the forward strand.
GGACAGCGCAACTCGGCGCCAACGTCGCGATCGGTGAGATCGACCAGGCGCGAGGCCAGTTCACCGGCACGACACCGCTGGCCGATCGCTTCGCCCAACTCGTACCCGACCACACCACGGCCGACGTCCGGACTCTGCTGGCCAAGTTCGGTCTACGCGCCGACCATGTCGACCGCGCGGTCGGCGAGCTGTCGCCGGGGGAGCGCACCCGCGCCGGACTGGCGTTGCTACAGGCCCGCGGGGTGAACGTCCTGGTGCTCGACGAGCCCACCAACCATCTGGACCTTCCCGCGATCGAGCAGTTGGAATCGGCACTCGACTCCTACGACGGTGCGCTGCTCCTGGTCACCCACGATCGGCGGATGCTCGCCAACGTCCGCGTCGACCGGCACTGGCACGTCGAGGGTGGTCACGTCACCGAGCAGTGAGGCGTAACCCTCATACGTCGACCGGTGCCGGTTGGGAGAGTGGGTCACCAGGCCGTCGTGAGGTCGACAGGGCCCGCTCCCTGAGAAGTGCCCGGTTCCCGACTGCCGAACCTCAACTCCGACCGGCAGACGTCGATCGAAGTCTGCCGGTCGGGTTGACGTCGACCGGTGGCCGGTCGGGAGGGTGTCTCGCCAGGCCTTCGAGGCTGTCGGCGCAGGGGTTGACATACAACCGATCGGTTGTATGTTGTAGATGTGGCCGAAACCACTGGTACATCGCCAGACGAGGAGGACAGGGCCGATGCCCTGTTCCACGCGCTGTCCGATCGCACTCGCCGAGACATCCTGCGGCGAGTGCTCGCCGGTGAACACTCGGTCTCGGTACTCGCCGCGAAATACGACATGAGCTTCGCGGCAGTGCAGAAGCATGTCGCCGTGCTGGAGAAAGCGGGCCTGCTGACGAAACGACGTCAGGGGCGCGAGCAACTGGCCAGTGGCGATGTCGCCGCGGTGCGTTCGGTGGCCTCGATGCTCTCCGAACTCGAACAGGTGTGGCGCGGCCGTATCGCGCGCATCGACGACCTGCTCTCGCTCGAAACCCCACCCACTGCAACATCATCGGAGGAATGACCCATGCCTGTCATCGACATCACCCCGGACCTCGACGCCCGCACGATCACGATCAACGCGGAGTTCGCCGCCCCCGTCGAGCGTGTCTGGCAGATCTACGCCGACCCGCGCCAGCTCGAGAAGATCTGGGGCCCGCCGACCTACCCGGCGACCGTCGTCGACCACGAGTTCGAGCCGGGCGGCAAGGTCACGTACTACATGACCAGTCCCGAAGGGGAGAAGTTCGGCGGCTACTGGAAGGTCGAATCCGTAAACGAGCCAGACGGTTTCACGTTCCTCGACGGGTTCGCCGACGCGGACCTCAACCCGATCACCGACATGCCCGAGTCGCGTAATTCGTACGCGTTCGTGGAGAAGGACGGCAAGACCGTCGCCACCTACATCAGCACCTTCGAATCCGCCGAAGCGCTTCAGAAGGTTCTCGACATGGGCGTCGTCGAGGGTTCCACCGCGGCGATCAACCAGATCGACGAGTTCCTGAAGTCCTGAGACCTCGATACGGCCCTCGGCTGGCGCCTAGGCCTACTCGGCCGGCGGGGGTGGCTCGGCCGGCGGGATTCAGATGTTGGAGTCCAGGGACGGGAACCCGTCGGGCAGTTCGGCGGCCGGCGCGTCGCCGAACGTCCCCGTCTTCACGTCCAGGCCGTGCGTGTAGGCGGCCATCGAGATTGAACCGGCCGCATGCCCGTCAACGAGCAGATCGAGCGGCGACTCCTGCGCGAGACCGGCGATGTAGAGCAGCGGCAGGTAGTGGTCCGGCGTCGGTACCGAGTTGTCGAAGTCGGGGTGCCCGTCGAGACTCAGGACGTCAGAGGGGTTGTCCTGCAGCACTTCACGGGCTGCGTCGTCGAACCGGTGGGCCCAGTCGTAGCCGGAGTCGGCCTTGGCGAAATCGATCGCGTGCAGGTTGTGGACGATGTTGCCGCTGCCGATGATCAGCACCCCCTGCTCACGTAGCGGCGCCAGCTTGCGGCCCAGCTCGTAGTGATGCTCGAAGTCCTTGAAGGCGTTGAGCGACAGCTGCAGAACCGGGATCGAGGCGTCGGGGAAAGTGTGCACGAGGACCGACCAGGTCCCGTGATCGATGCCCCAGCTGTCCAGGTCGTGGCCGCACCACGTGGGTTTGACGACGTCGGAGACCATCTCGGCGACCTCGGGGTCGCCGGGTGCGGGGTACTGGACGTCGAAGAGGTCCTGCGGGAACCCGTAGAAGTCGTGGATGGTGCGCGGTCGTGGCATCGCCGTCACCGCCGTCGCGTTTGTGTACCAGTGCGCCGAGATCACCAGGATCGCCCGCGGCTTCGGGACCGCCTGCCCGAGTGCTCGCCATGCCTCGGTGTACTTGTTGCGCTCGAGTGCGTTCATCGGGTTGCCGTGTCCGATGAACGCGGCCGGCATGATCGGCTGGGTGGTGGTCATGGTGGCCGCCTCGGGTCGTGCTGGTCGGGTCAGAAGATGACGGTACGCCGCGTTTGCGTGCCGAATCCGCCGGATCCGACTCGCGACGACGACCCATGTCGGACGCTGACCGTATGGCAAAGCGCTGGTCGACGATCGTGGTGATGCTGATGGTCGCGGTACTCGCGGCGTGTGGCTCTGGTGGATCGGGGCCTGCCGAATCCTCCGGCGCCTCGTCGGCCCCAGAGAAAGCTGCGGCGATCGAGCGGATCGTCGAGGAGTTGAAAGCGTCGAAACACCTGAAAGCGGTGATCGTCCGCGTGACCGATGACGGCGACGAGGTGATCACCAAGGCGTACGGCGAATCGCAGACCGGTGTCCCGGCCACGCCCGACATGCACTTCCGCAACGGCGCCGTCGCCATCGCGTACGTGGCCGCGGTACTGCTGCAGTTGGTCGACGAGGACAAGGTGTCCCTCGACGAAACCATCGGGAAGTGGGTCCCGCAGATCCCGCACGCCGACGAGGTCACGCTGGGGCAACTCGCGACGATGACCTCCGGGTATCAGGACTATGTCCTCGGCAACGACGCCTTCGAGACGACCGAGCTCACCAACCCGTTCAAGGCGTGGACCACGGACGAGATGCTGTCCTACGCGGTGGACAAGCCCCTGCTGTACAGGCCCGGCACGAACTGGAACTACGCCCACACCAACTACGTCATCCTGGGCCTCGCGCTGGAGAAGATCACCGGTGAACCCGTCGAAGAGCTGCTCCGCGAACGGATCTCGAAGCCGCTGGGACTCGAGAACACCGTGTCGGCTCTGACCGCGACCATCCCCGAGCCCGCCCTGCACGCATACTCCTCCGAACGCCGAGGGTTCCTGAACCTGCCGCCGGACACACCGTTCTACGAGGAGACCACCGGGTGGAACCCGTCGTGGAGCATCACCCACGGGGCCATCCAGACCTCGAACATCTACGACGTCGAGGCGACCGGGCGCAAGCTCTTCGCCGGTGAGACGCTGTCGAAGGAGTCCTACGAGACGATGACCTCGACCCGGCTCCGCGGTGTCGCCCGCCCGCTGTACGGCTGCGCGACGTGCCTGGAGATGAGCGAACGTTACACCTACGGCATGGGCGTGGTCCTGACCGGCGACTGGATCGTCCAGAACCCGCTGTTCAACGGGTACGCCGCCGTGGTCGGGTACCTGCCCGAGGAGAAGGTGTCCATCGCGGTCGCGGTGACCTACGAAGCAGAGGCGTTCGGTCCCGACGGCTCCTACGACAACGGTGGCAACCCGATCTTCTCGCGGATCGCGGCGCTCATGGCGCCCGATCACGCGCCGCCGATCCCGCGGAACTAGAGCGCGGGCGGCACGGTGCCTAGGGTGGGGTGCATGGTCGACCGCCACTCCGACGACGATCTACGGGTCGGGAACCCCGAACGCGAACGCGCGATCGCGCTGTTGAACGACGCGTTCACCTCCGGCTATCTGGAGATCGTCGAGTTCGAAGACCGGTCCGGGCTGGTGTACACGGCCAAGACCCGCCGCGAACTCCGCGCCGTACTGGAGGATCTCCCCAGCGCCGCGAAGCTGTTCCCCGAACTCCCCGCCGTCACACCGTCCGGGCCCGCTGCCGAGCCGCTCCACCTCGACGCGGATTGGAGCGAGGTCCGGCGAAAGGGGGTGTGGGAGGTTCCCTCCTCGATCCTTGCGACAGCCTCGGTGGGTACGGTCGAGCTGGACTTCACCGCAGCGAGATTCACCGGACCCTCGACGTCGGTGCAACTACAGGTGTCGGTGTCGACGGTGAAGCTGAAGCTCGGGCCGGAACACGAGGTGCGGTACTCCGATCTCCACCTGTCCGGATGGTCGAAGGTCAAGGACAAGGCGGGAGCCCCCACGCGTCCCGGGGGAGCGGTCATCGAGCTGATCGGATCGGCCTCGGGAACGAGCTCCGTCGTCATCCGCCGTACCTGAACGAAACCCGAAGGGTGGACTTGCACTCACGCTGAACTCAAGGGTGTCGCCGACCCTGCCCCGGTTCGTAGCGTCGGCCCCGTGGCCGACCAGACCCTGAGCATCAGCGCGCCCGGAGCGCGAGTGCCCACCGAATCCGATTCCGCGAATTCGACATCCGCGCAGACGAAGACGAAGAACCGTCGACGGCACACGGTTGTCCGGGCCCTGTCGCCGGTCGCCGTCCTCCTGTTGTGGCAGGTGGGCAGTGCACTCGGCATCATCCCGCAGGACAGGTTGCCCGCGCCGTCGCTGATCGCCGAGGCGGGGTGGGAGGTGCTCGCCAACGGTCATCTCCTCGACGCCATCGCCGCATCCGCGCAGCGTGTCGCCGTCGGTCTCGCGATCGGAGTCGCCGTCGGCGTCGGACTCGGTCTCCTCGTCGGGTTGAGCCGGTACGCCGACTCGATCGTCGACCCCAACATGCAGGCCATCCGGGCGTTACCGCTGTTCGGCCTGATCCCGCTGTTCATCCTCTGGTTCGGGATCGGGGAGATGCCCAAGGTGCTGCTCGTCGCCCTCGGTGCACTCTTCCCGCTCTACCTCAACACTTCCGCCGCCATCCGGCAGATCGACCCTCGACTCGTGGAAACCGCACGCGTGCTGGGATTCTCGCGGATCACCACCATTCGCGACCTCGTCATCCCGGGAGCGATGCCGCAGATCCTGGTCGGCCTCCGTCAGGCGCTCGCGATCGCCTGGCTCAGTCTCATCGTCGCCGAACAGATCGCCGCCACCTCCGGACTCGGTTACCTGATCAACAACGCCCGCGACTTCCTGCGCACCGACATCATCTTCTTCGGCCTGATCGTCTATGCCGCACTGGGTCTGATCACCGATGCCGTCGTTCGCGCACTCGAGCGCTACACCACCCGATACCAGAACCGTTGACATGCAACGCGCTACCCCGACGAGAACCATCCCGAGCAGGAGAGGGTCACCCATGACCGCCATCGCCACCCGCGACCTCGAGGTCACCGTGCCCACCGCGCGCGACGACGTCCGCGCGTACGCCGCCGAAGTCGAGAACGCCAGTCTCGGTTACGGCGACAACCTGGTCCTGCGAGACGTGACGCTGCGCGTCGGCGCGCACGAGATCGTTGCGCTCATCGGACGCAGCGGCAGCGGTAAATCGACTCTGTTGCGCTTGCTCGCAGGGTTGTCGCAGACCGAATCCGGAACCGTGCGCACCGCGGGCTTCCCGGCGGTCTCGTTCCAGGAACCGCGTCTGTTCCCGTGGCGCACCGTGTTGCAGAACGTCGTGTTCGGACTCGTCCGAGAGAAGGTCGGCAAGTCCGAGGCCAGGGAACGCGCCCGCCGAACCCTCGACGAGGTCGGCCTGACCGACAAGACCGGTGCCTGGCCCGCGCAACTGTCCGGTGGGCAGGCACAACGTGTGTCCCTCGCCCGTGCTTTGGTCGCACGTCCACAGCTCTTGCTGCTCGACGAACCGTTCGGTGCGCTCGACGCCCTGACCCGCCGCACCATGCACGAACTGCTGATCTCGCTGTGGCGCCACAACCGATTCGGCGCTCTGCTCGTCACCCACGACGTCGACGAAGCGCTCCGACTCGCCGACCGGGTCGTCGTGCTGGCCGACGGCCGGATCGTCGAGGACATCGCGGTCCCCGACCCCCGCGGCGGCGCCACCGGAAACGACTCCGATGACGCCGTCGACCCGCAGATCCCGCGGCTGCGTGCCGAACTCCTCACCGCCCTCGGTGTCGCCGACGCCGCCCGCTGACCACCGCTTGATTCCGGTTCGTCCACGTTCCACCCACACCGAAAGCGCCGCAACACCTATGAGAATCGCCGACGTTCCCGCTCGCCCGTCCCGCACCCCGTCGTCTCGACGGAGGGTGCTCGCGGCCGTACTGGCCACGGCTGCACTGACACTGGGGCTCGCCGGCTGCGTGCAGCGTGACGACACCGCGGACTCGATCGCCGACGAGACCGTCGAGGTGTCGTCACTGCAGGACCTGACCCTGCACGTCGGCGACCAGAAGGGCGGCACCGCAGCGCTTTTGCGAGCGTCCGGTGAGCTCGAGAAGCTGCCGTTCGAGGTCGAGTTCTCCACCTTCACCTCGGGGCCGCCGCAGATCGAGGCGGCCACCGCGGGCAAGATCGACTTCGCCGTCACCGGCAACACCCCGCCCATCTTCGGCGCGGCGTCGAACGCGAAGGTCAAGGTGGTGGCCGGCTTCGCGAACAACGCGAGCGGTGACGCCATCCTGATCCCCGGCAACTCGACCCTCACCTCGGTAGCCGACCTCGCCGGGAAGAAGGTGGCCGTCGCCAAGGGCAGCTCGGCACACGGGCACCTGCTGCTCCAGCTCAACAAGGCGAATCTGACCCTCGGCCCCGGCAAGGACGTCGAACCGGTGTTCCTGCAACCAGCGGATGCGCTGTCCGCCTTCACCTCCGGCAACGTCGACGCCTGGGCCATCTGGGATCCCTACACCGCGATCGTGCAACTCGACAACAACCCCAAGACCCTGGTGACCGCCGAAGGTGTCTCCAACGGTTACGGATTCGGCATCGCCGGTGACCAGGCGCTCGCCGATCCGCGCCGCAACACCGCCATTCGTGAACTGGTCGCCGGCATCGCGCGTGCCGGCAACTGGGCCAAGGCCAACCCCGATGCGTGGGCCGAGAAGTACTCCGCCGAGATCGGTATCGACCCGAGGGCCGGAAAGATCGCCCAGGGTCGAAGCCTGCGTCCGGCGATCGCGCTGGACGACAGCGTTGTCGAATCGCAGCAGACGCTCGCCGACGCCTTCGCCGCGTCGGGTCAACTACAGGGAGAGGTCACCTTCGCCGACTTCGTCGACAACCGCTACGACGATGCGCTGACGGAGTACTTCTCCACCCCGGCCTCCTGACCGGGCCGTTTTGATTCATCCGGCACGACCCACCCGTCTGGAAGGGAAGTCTGATCGATGAGCCATTTCCACTGGTTCCTGCCGACCGCCGGTGACAGCCGCGGGATCGTCGGGGCATCACATGCCTCGGCCACCAAGCGTCATCCACCCGGTTACCGCGCACCGGAGCTGCCGTACCTGATCGACGTCGCGCGTACGGCCGACCGGCTCGGCTACGAGAGCGTGCTGACCCCGACCGGCACCTGGTGCGAGGACGCCTGGCTCACCACCGCGGCGGCGATCACCCACACCGAGAACCTGTCGTTCCTCGTCGCGTTCCGGCCGGGACTGATCTCGCCGACGCTTGCGGCCCAGCAGACCGCCACCCTGCAGCGCTTCTCCGGTGGCCGGGTGGCGGTGAACATCGTGACCGGAGGCGACGAGGTGGAACAGCGCAGGTTCGGCGACTGGGTCGACCACGACCGCCGTTATTCACGCACCGACGAGTTCCTGCAGATCGTCGAACGCCTCTGGGCCGGTGAGGCCGTCGACTTCGACGGCGAGTTCTACAAGATCGCCGGGGCGTTCCTGCCCGACCCGCCCGAGACGAAGCCCCAGATCTTCTTCGGCGGGTCCTCGGACCCGGCGCTGAGTGTCGCGGCCGCCCGCGCCGAGGTGTATCTGACGTGGGGTGAACCGCCGGTGGTGGCGGGGGACAAGATCGCCGAGGTCGCTCGCCGCGCCGCCGCGGGGGGCCGGACGCTGGAATACGGTGTGCGCTTGCACGTCATCGCCCGGGAGACGTCCGAGGAGGCGTGGCGGGTCGCCGACGCCCTACTGGCAGGGATCAGCGACGAGGAGGTCGCGACGGCGTTCGCACTGCACTCGGGCTCGGACTCGACAGGTCAGCGCCGGATGGCCGAACTCCACGGCGGTCGCCGCGATGCCCTCGAGATCCACCCCGGACTCTGGGCCGGGGTCGGGTTGATCCGTGGGGGAGCGGGCACGGCGCTCGTCGGCAGTTATGACGAGGTCGCCGCGCTGATCGGTGAGTACGAGGCGCAGGGCTTCGACCACTTCATCCTGTCGGGTTACCCGCACATCGAGGAGGCCCACTGGTTCGCTGAGGGCGTCCTTCCCGTTCTGCGTGAAAGGGCGAACGCACTGGCGTGACCTCCGGCGTCGTGGCGGCGGGATGAATCCGGAGGCGGCGTGCCACGATATTCGTCATGATCCTCGCCGAGTCCGCGACGACCGACACCTCGGTGATCGTGTCGCTGTTCTGGATCGTCCTGATCGCCGCGGTGAGCCCGCTGCTGTCGAGGCTGTCCCGCGGGTACGTTCCCGACGCCGTTCTACTGCTGGTGTTCGGCATCGTCATCGGTCCCCACGCTCTCGACTGGGCCGACCGCACGGGTATCGACATGCTCAGCCAGCTCGGTCTGGGGATGCTGTTCCTCCTCGCCGGCTACGAACTCGACCCGAAGCTGCTGAGCGGTAGGTCCGGTCGCGTCGCCCAGTTGTCCTGGGTGGTGAGTCTGCTCATCGCCTGGGGATCGGTGGTCCTGGTCGCCACGACATTCGCATTGGGGCTGAGCGAGGCCGGCTTCACCGCCCACATCGCGATCGCGATCACCCTCACCTCGACCGCCCTCGGTACGTTGCTGCCCATCATGAAACAAGCGGGTATGGCCGACACCCGGCTCGGGCGTGCGGTGATGGCGCATGGCGCCGTCGGCGAACTCGGTCCGGTGTTCGCGATGTCGCTGCTGCTGACCAGCCGGAGTTTCGGTGGCGCGGTGATCGTGCTGGTGCTCTTCGTCCTGGCCGCACTCCTGATAGCCGCTGCCCCGCAACGCATCCTCGCGCGTATTCCCGGCATCGGCCGGGCCATCGGCGAGATGGCCGGAGGCACGGTGCAGCTTCCGGTGCGCGTCGTCGTCCTGCTGCTCGTCTCACTCATGACGGTGGCCGCGGTCTTCGATCTCGACGTCGTGCTCGGTGCCTTCGCCGCGGGACTGATCCTCCGCCGGCTCATCGGGCCCGAGCACCCGCATGTCGGTAAGTCGCTGGAGGTCATCGGGTTCGGCGTGCTCATCCCGATCTTCTTCGTCACCTCCGGAATGAACATCGACGTGTCGGCGGTGGCTTCCAAGCCGGGGACCTGGGTGGTCCTGGTGCTGGCCATCGCGATCGCCCGCGGCGTCCCGGTCTGGCTCAGCGCGCGCTACCTCGACGACGGTCACTTCCTGAGTCACCCGCGCGAGCGGACTCAGCTGGCGCTGTTCGCCGCGACCGGTCTACCGATCATCGTGGCGGTCACCGAGGTCGCGGTGTCCTCGGAGCTCATCTCCGACGCCCTCGCCTCCACCCTGGTCGCGGCCGGTGCGACGACGGTCCTGTTGTTCCCCCTCGCCGCCCGGCTCATCGGGAAGTCCACTCCAGCAAGCGTTCCGACGACCACGTCGTGACGATCCGGTCCGGGTCGATGTCATGCTCCACGGCACGACGCGCACCCAGGACCTTGAACTCGAGCTGCCCGGGTGCATGAGCATCGGAGTCGATCGCGAACAGGCAGCCGGCCTCGATCGCGATCTCGATGAGCTCATCGGGCGGGTCCACGCGTTCGGGACGCGAATTGATCTCCACGATCGTGTCGTTCGCCGCGCACGCCTCGAACACGGCACGGGCGTCGAAGGTCGACGGGGGCCGGTGGCCGCGCCCGCTCAACACCCGACGGCCGGTGCAGTGCCCGAGGACGTGGACGCGCGGGTCGGAGACCGCGTTGACCAGACGGGTCGTCATCGCATCGTGGTCCATCCGCAGATGTGAATGTACCGAGGCCGTCACGATGTCGAGGCGCTCGATCATCTCGTCCGACTGATCGAGTGCACCGTCGTCGAGAATGTCGATCTCGATGCCACGCAACAGGCGAAAATCGTTTTCCTGCTGACTGTTCCATTCGTCGATCGCCTCGATCTGCGAAGTCAGTCGTTCGGCGCTCAACCCGTTGGCGACGGTCAACCGGGGTGAGTGGTCGGTGATGGCCAGCCACTCATGGCCCATGGCCTGTGCGGCCGAGGCCATCTCGTTGATGGGTGCCCCGCCGTCGCTCCATTCGGTGTGCGCGTGGAGATCTCCGACGACGGCGGTGACCATTTCGGCGGCGTCTCCCGGCGGGTAGGCCGGGTCCTCGTCCTGCAGCCGGGCGAGATAGTCCGGGACCGCGCCGTCAACGGCCTGTCCGATGACGGCCGCCGTCGTCTTGCCGATCCCTTTCACCGTGGTGAGGGTTCGGCCCGACGCCCGGCCCTGCAGGTCGTCGGGAGAGAGTCGTGCGGCGGCCTGGGCGGCGCGTCGGAACGCCTCCACCCGGTAGCTGCTCTCCCGCCGCTGTTCGAGGAGCCAGGAGATCCGGGCCAGCGCCTCCACCGGGTCGACCGGTGCGGCGAGCGGTTCGAGCGGCTTCATGGTTGCACCTCGCAGACGACAACCGCCCGGCGCACGAGTGCGGCCGGGCGGTGGTTCGGTACGGGCGAGGAAATCCTCACGTGCGACCGGTCAGTGTGCGGCCTCGAAGGCCTCGATGATGCTCTGCGGGATACGGCCGCGGTCGCTGAGTTCGTAACCCTCCCGAATCGCCCATTCGCGGATGGCCTTGGTGGTCTCCTTGTTGCGCCCGCCGCCGGTGGCTGCGGTGGTGGCCGTCGCACGCTTGGCCACCCGGCCGGTCTGGCGCGAGATGTCGAGGTACTTCGAGAGCGAATCACGGAATTGCTGAGCGTGCTTCGACGAAGTGTCGAACTCGTAATTCTTGCCGTCGAGTGACCATCGAACAGTTTCGTACTGATCCAAGACCTTGCCGTCGAGATCGTCGATGACCTGAACGATTTCCTTCTTCGCCATGAAACGCTTTCCCCTCGATTTGTGTCATGCGACCAACTCGGCCGTGGGAGGTCTATTAAACCTTATCCACCCCGTTTTGATCTATTCTTTCGGTGCACAGCTTAGACCCGAACTATGAGTAGCCGCTGAGAACCCCCGCCTAGACCCTAAAGTATCGAAAAGGCTCAGGGAAGTCGGGGCGCGAGAATTCTTAGGAAGTGGGCACTGTGCTGCTGTTAGATGTCCGCGGTCGGGGTGTCTCGGTCCGCGTGGGCGCCCGAGATGTCCGAGTCGACGACGTGACCGTCGTCGCTCCCCGGGCTGATTCGTCGGATTCTTCGGGGGAGAGAGCCACCAAGGACTCGGGTGCACGATCAGCGGCATAGATGGTCCGGTATCCGCTGTCGGTCACCGAGAATCCCGCTTTCGAACGCGATTCAAGACAGAACAGCCCGACTGTCTCCACGAGACAGGAGAATCGGGAAATGGAAATCGTGTGCCCGTAGTCGACTATTGATGAGCGAAAGAGAACCGGATAGCGATTGGTGCAGGCGCCACGCTGCGGGCCGTCTGAACTGAGGATTGCGTAATCGGGTGCCCAGTCGCAGGAGGCCGGCTCCGACGGCGGACGGGTGCGTCGCGTCGCGGGCCCGGAGTCGGCGCCGTCGTTGATACGGCAGGCCAGCGACGACCTCCCGTTGGTGCCCGTCGAACAATTGACCGATCGATCGGGAGTGGAGAAATGGAAGCCCGACGAGTCCTGTATCGGTGAATCGGGAGTGACCGAACCCTGATGAAAGCGCGAATTGTCGATGCGGGGAGCCATCGCCACGACTCGGCCAATTGTCCAATCGGGAAGATTCGGTGCCGTGTCCTCACCCGTGGTGGTTGTTGTCGATGCAGACTCGACCTCGGTGAGGGTCGACAGTTCGTCGGTCGGCGGAATGACGATTCGTGAAGGCGCCGTGTCGGTGGGTAACGAACATCCCGCAACGGTGACGATTGTCGCGGTGATCACGATCGCGAACGAAGCGCAGATCATGCGACCGAAATGAACCGGATGACGGCGGGGGACGGGTACGGGCCGCCGTGATCGATTTCCGTACCCTTGCATTGTGTCGACCCCCAAGATCGTTCTGTTCTACGTCTTCGTCCCGCTGCCCGATCCGGAAGCCATTCGGTTGTGGCAGCTGTCGGTCTGCGAGTCGCTCGGGTTGCGGGGCAGGATCATCGTGTCACGACACGGAATCAACAGCACCGTCGGTGGCGACATCGCCGCGGTCAAACGCTACGTCAGAGCGACCCGTTCGTACCCCGGGTTCGCCGACGCGGACATCAAATGGTCGGACGGCACCGGCGACGATTTCCCGCGCCTGAGTGTGAAGGTGCGTCCGGAGATCGTGACGTTCGGAGTTCCCGACGAGATCGTCGTCGACGAGAACGGCGTGGTCGGCGGGGGTACCCGCCTGACGCCCGAAGAGGTACACCAGCTCGTCGACGAACGCGGCGACGAGGTGGTCTTCTTCGACGGCCGCAACGAGATCGAGGCGCAGGTCGGTCGGTTCGACGGTGCCGTGGTCACCAAGGCGCAGACCACCCGCGACTTCATCCCGCTGATCGAGAGCGGTGCCTACGACCACCTCAAAGACCGTCCGGTGGTCACCTACTGCACCGGAGGCGTGCGGTGCGAGGTCCTCAGCACGGTGATGCGCAACCGCGGGTTCAACGAGGTCTACCAGCTCGACGGCGGCATCGTCCGCTACGGCGAGCGCTACCGCGACGACGGGCTCTGGCGAGGATCGCTCTACGTCTTCGACAACCGCATGAGCACCGAGTTCTCCGATAACGCCGAGCTGCTCGGGCAGTGCGTCGAATGTGGCGCATCGACGAACAACGTGGCGAACCATCCCGATCGCGAGGGCCGGGACCTCGCGGTGATCTGCCCGGCATGCCTGGGGTGAACGCGTCCCGATCGGCTCGGCCGCCGGTTCCGGTGATCGTCGTCGCCGGGTTCCTCGGGTCGGGCAAGACCACGCTGCTCAATCATCTGCTGCGCACCGCGGGGGCCACCGGCACGAGGCTGGGTGTACTGGTCAACGACTTCGGCGCGGTCAACATCGACGCTCTGCTGGTGTCCGCACAGGCCGACGGCGCCGTGAGCCTCAGCAACGGGTGCATGTGCTGCACGGTCGACGCAGACGGCCTCGCCGATGCGCTGACCTCCCTCGTCCGGCCGAGCGCGAAGATCGACGCGATCGTCATCGAGGCCAGCGGGATCGCCGAACCCAAGTCGCTCATCCGGATGGTCACCGCGGTGGCGGATCCCCGGGTCCGCTACGGCGGTCTCGTCTACGTCGTCGACGCGGCGCACATCCACTCGCTGCGCGAGGAACATCCAGAGGTCGACGCGCACATGGCGATTGCCGACCTCATCCTGGTCAACAAGACCGACCTGATCTCCGAGACCGACCTGCGGGCAGTCGAAGAGATTGTCGCCCAGCTGAATCCGACCGCAGCAGCGCTCGTGACGCAAGAGGCTCGAGTCGACCCCGCGCTGCTGTTCGACATCGAGAAGGCAACCGCCGACGACGAACCCCGAAGCGTCCAACTGACTCTCGACGAGCTGCTCCTCGAGGAGCACGACCACACCGACCACCAGCACCTGCACGCCGGCTACGAGGCGGTCACCTTCCGCAGCGACGAACCCCTCGACCCGCGTCGACTCGCACGCTTCCTGGAGCGGCCACCGAGCGGCTGCTTCCGGATCAAGGGCATCGTGCACTTCGACCTGCCGCGGTACCGGCAGAAGTTCGTCGTCCACGGGGTGGGCGGTTTCGTCCGGGTCGAGCGCGAGCCGTGGGGACCGGAGACGCCGTCGACCGAACTCGTCGCCATCGGTCGCGGCCTCGACCCCGACGCGGTGCACGCCGAGCTGCAGGCGGCGATCGCGCGACCGGAGGACGCGGAGGACGAACACGGCATCCTCAGCGTCCTGCGACACGTGCCCGCCTGAGGCGTCGCCCGGGGGCGACACGTGTGTCGTGGATCATGCGACACGCCGGGTGGGATGTCACATCTGGCTAACGAAATCCGGAAGGCCCAGGTCTTCCATTTCGCAAACCCCGCGAACCCTGTTTCACTGTTAAGTCTGTTACCAGTGTGACCAATGGTGTCTAACGGGAGGAGTGAGGCGAATGATCGGTGCTGAAAAGCGTGGTCGTCGCCTCGAAACGCCGATGTTCCAGAAGATGATGAAGAAGCGCATGATGACGACCGCCTTCGCCGTGACGGCGGTGGCGTCGACCGTGATGGCGACCAACCTGGTGGTGGCACCGGCGCAGGCCGCGCCCGCCCGCGGGGCCGCACTTGCGGGGAAGACGATCTTCCTGGACCCGGGCCACCAGGCCAGCGCTGCCGGCCGCAGCCTCAACGCGCAGGTGCCCGACGGGCGCGGCGGCAAGAAGGACTGCCAGACGACCGGCGCCACCGGGGTGAACGGTGCGCGGGAGCACGCCGTCAACTGGCAGATCAGTCAGCTGGTCAAGGCTGGGCTGGAAAGCCAGGGGGCTCGCGTCGTGCTCAGCCGGCCCGATGACCGTGGCTGGGGCGGTTGCGTGGACGAGCGCGCCGCTGCAGCGAGCCGTTCCGGGGCAGCGGTGGCGGTGAGCCTGCACGCCGATTCGACGAGCCGCGGAGCAGACAGCGCCAAGAAGGGCTTCCACATGATCGTGCCGTCGCTGCCGATCCCGGATCCCACCGTCCACCGCGTGCAGTCGGGTGAGGGCCGCAAGGCGTCGAACGTCATGCGCGATTCCTTCCTCGCCGCGGGCTTCCCGTCGGCCAATTACGCCGGCGTCAGCAACGGCATCCAGACCCGTCCCGACATCGCCGCGGTCAACCTGACCAAGGTGCCCGCGGTCTTCATCGAGATGGGCAACCTGTCCAATCCCGCCGAGGCGGCCGCCCTGGCTGGACGCGACGGCCAGCTGAAGTACGCGATGGCGATCACCGACGGCATCCTGAAGTACGTCAACGGCAGCGCGGCCACCGGTGCCGCACCCGCACCATCGGTGCCGCTGGCCGACGACGCC
Source organism: Gordonia metallireducens (assembly GCF_021245825.1). NCBI lineage: Bacteria > Bacillati > Actinomycetota > Actinomycetes > Mycobacteriales > Gordoniaceae > Gordonia > Gordonia metallireducens. Next base: position 21,745 of record NZ_JAJQJP010000031.1, read on the forward strand.
AGTGGGCTGTCCGTGGTGATCCCGTTCGTCCAGCAACTGCTCGCCACCGAGGAGCCCGAAGCCGTCGTGCAGCTGCTGGCGACCCAGGGCCAGGACGTGTCGGCGCAGGTCCTCAAGGCGATGTTGACGATTCTGTACGGCCTGTTCGACGGGAAGCTGCCGATCGGCTGAGTCCGCCCGCCTCCGGCGACTAACCTCGGCCCCATGGGCATTCGAGATCTCCTGGTGATGGACACTCCGGTGCCGTCGTTACGAGGACGCAGGGTACTGATCACCGGTGCGGCGAGCGGGATCGGGCGCGCGACCGCCGAAGCGGCGGCGGCGCAGGGCGCCGAGCTCGTGCTGACCGATCTGCACGCCGACCAGCTCGACGAGGTGGTCGCCGAGATCCTCCGCGCCGACGGCACCGTGCTCTACCACGTCGCCGGCGACGTCTCCGACTACGACTGGGTGGCCAACTTCGCGCGGCAGGTCGACGCCGAGGTCGGGGTGATGGACGTCGTGATGAACATCGCCGGGATCTCGGCGTGGGGCACGGTCGAGAACCTCGAGCACCGGCACTGGCGGTCGCTGGTCGACGTCAACCTGATGGGCCCGATCCACATCATCGAAAGCTTTGTGCCGCAGATGGTCCGACGCGGCGCCGGCGGTCACCTCGTCAACGTCTCGTCGGCCGCCGGACTGCTCGCGCTGCCGTGGCATGCCGCCTACAGCGCGAGCAAGTTCGGGATTCGCGGCGTCTCCGAAGTGCTCCGATTCGATCTGCGGCGCCACCACATCGGGGTGTCGCTGGTGTGTCCGGGCGGGGTGGACACACCGCTGGTCGACACCGTCGAGATCGTCGGCGTCGACCGCGACGATCCGCGAGTCAAGGCCGCCATCAACAACTTCCACAAGGTCGCGGTGTCGCCGGAGACGGCGGCCGCGGCGATCCTCAAGGGCATCCGCAAGAACCGCTTCATGGTCTACACCTCCTTCGACATCCGATTCGGCTACTGGTGGGCGCGGAAGTTCGCGCTGCCCTACGAGATCGTGATGCGGGTGGCCAACGACCGGTTCGACAAGCTCGCACGGATCAGCGGTACGAAGCTCGAGGAACGGGCGCGCGATCACCATTCGACGCAGTGAGCCGCGTCTTCCGTAAAACGCTGCGGGGCAGTGGTCCGCCGGGAGGTCATCCCGACTTCTTCGCCGCCGAGGCGGCCGGTCTGCGCTGGCTCGCCGACGCCGGGGCGCCGGTCGCGAAGGTGCTGGCCGTGAGCGAGGACGTCATCGAACTCGAGAGGCTCGACACGGCCCGTCCCGACCGTGACGCGGCCCGCGCGTTCGGTGCGGCGTTGGCGAGGATGCACGACGCCGGCGCGCCGCGGTTCGGTTCGCCGCCGACCGGCTTCGACGGCCAGTTGTTCATCGGGCGACGCCCGCTGAGTTCCGTCGAATACGACTCGTGGGGAGAGTTCTACGCCCGCGAACGCGTGGAGCCCTATATGCGTCCGGCACGGGAGGCGGGCAACCTGACCGCTGCGGACTCCGACGCCGTCCACGCCGTCTGCGAACTGGTCGCGAACGGGGCCTTCGACGACGACGAACCCGCCGCCCGCATCCACGGCGACCTGTGGAACGGGAACGTGATGTGGACCCCGTCGGGCGTCGTCCTGATCGACCCCGCCGCGCACGGCGGTCACCGCGAGACCGACCTCGCGATGCTCGCGCTCTTCGGCTGCCCGCTGCTCGACGAGATCATCGTGGGGTATCAGGAGGCGCATGCGCTGGCCCCCGGCTGGGAGGGCCGGGTCGAGGTCCATCAGCTGCACCCGCTGGCGGTGCACGCAGCCGGACACGGCCCCGGGTACGGCACTGCGCTCGGGCGGGCGGCCCGGAGCGTCCTCGACGCTCGCGAGTGATCGGGGCACGCGATAATCACCTGGTGTCTGATGACGGAATGCGGAGCGGTGTGTCCGGAAGTGTCCTGATCGTGTCGGCGACCCGAGCCGAGGCGCAGCATCTGCCCGCGGGGTCGCGGTTGCTCGTCACCGGGATCGGCAAGGTTCGGGCGACGATGGCGCTGAGTCGAGAACTGGCCGCCGGTGCACCGGTCCGACAGATCATCAATATCGGCACGGCAGGTGCGCTGCGGGACGATGTCGTTGCTCCCGGGCGCGATCTGTTCATCCCGTCGGCGGTGCTCGAGCACGACATCAGCAGCGCCGAACTCCGAGCCATGGGCTACGAGATGACCGACCGCTGGGAGCTCCCGGACGGCGACGGCACGGTGCTCGCCTCGGGGGACACCTTCGTCGCCGACCCGGTACGACGCGCCGAACTCGCCCGCCACGCCGACCTCGTGGACATGGAGGGATGCGCGGTCGCCCATGTGAGCGCCCAGTTCGGCATCCCATGCCGGCTCGTCAAAGCCGTCACCGACAACGCCGACGAGGGTGCGATGGAGTGGCCCGATCTGGTCGATGCCGCTGCCCGCAAGCTGGGGCAGTGGATCGAACTCAACGCCTGACGGTCCGCGCCGGCAGCTACAGAACCGGCGGTTGACCGCAACGGCGCACGCCACAGTCGGCGCGTGTGGCCGTAGGCGCGATCGTGCGCTGAGTCAGGAACGAGTGTCGGCGACGTCGGCCGGGCCGGCGTCGGTGGCCGACTCGTACGCCTGGAATCCCGACGGGGCGGCATCGGGACGAACCGTGTCCGACGGACCCGAGAGCGGGGCATCCGAGGGGGTCAGATCGGGCGCGGCGAGATCCGCGACCGTCGGACGAGTGGTGGTCGGGGTCCGCTGGGCGGTCCGTTCGACTGTCGTCGTGCGCGTCGACGTGGCCGGCCGCTCGGACGAGGCCGGTCGCTCCGAGGCCGAACCGGAGCGGGATCGCTGTGGCCGCGAGCGGTTGGACGACGACCTGGTGGTCGGTGCGGCGCCGCTCTGTGCAGAGCGGGTTCGGGCAGAGCTGGTTTGGGCGGAGCCGGAACCGGCCCGACGATGCTTGGTCGGGCGCTCGGTCGGCTCGCCGGTCTTCGGACGGTCGGTCTTGTCCCTACCGGCGTTCCTCGATGTGCTGCGGGAACCGGTCGGCTTTCCGCGGCCACCGGAGTTCTTGTCGTCGTCGCCGCGGGTGAGGAACCACCGGACGAGCACCAGCGCGAGGGTCACGAGGAACACCGTCAGCATCCAGGGGAAGTCCGCGGCGATCGGCAGCAGCACCTTGAAGATCAGACTCTTGAGGCCGGACGACGCCTGTTCGGAGTTGAGTCCGTACAGCGTGACGATGCTGACGAAGAAAGCGATCAGCGGTGGCTGGGCGGCAGCGGTGAACAGGGCGCGGCGACGCACGGCGAGGGCGGCGAGAACACAGCCGACGAGGTAGCAGAACTTGTAGATCCCGCCGAGCGAGTCGTTGCTGCCGGCGTCGATCGCCGCTCCGAGGGCCGTGATCCCGGTTGCCAGGACAACGGCACCCCACCACGGCACACCGCGGACCGCCGGCAACACGGACTGCTGGTCCAGTGGTACCGCGGTCTGTAGACGTTGCGGGGAAGGCACATGGTCACGGTACCGGTTCATCGGCGGAAAACGCTCCACCGCCGGGACGTGGCGTGGACGCGGCCGCCGATGTCGTCGCAGGTGTTGCCGCGGATCCGGCGGACCGGCAGGTGTCGTGGATCACCCGGGGTCGCGGCGGTTCGGCGGCGTCGCCCAGGGCGTCGAGTTCGGCCAGGCGGCGTGCGGTGACGCCGAGCCGGCTCTCCACCGATCCGATCGTCGAGTTGTACGCGTCGACCGTGCGCTGCAGCGACGTGCCCAGCGAACCGAGATGCCCGAGTACGCCGGCGAGGCGCTGGTGCAGTTCCATACCGAGCCCATGGATGACCGCGGCGTCGCGGGCCATCGCATCGTGGCGCCAGCCGAGGGCGACGGTCCGAAGCAGGGCGATGAGGGTCGTCGGGGTGGCGATGACCACATTGCGGCCGAAGCCGTATTCGAGGACCTCCGGGTCGGTGCGCACCGCCGCCTCGAGAACCGCGTCGGCCGGTAGGAACAGCACGACCATCTCCGGGGTGTTCTCGAAGGCCGTCCAATAGGCCTTGGCCGAGAGCCGCGCGATGTGCGCACGCAACGCCCGGGCGTGCTCGCCGATCAGTCGGTCTCGTGCCTTGGCCTCGGTGGCTTCCGCCGCCCGCAGATAGGCGTCGAGAGGCACCTTCGCGTCGACGACGATGTCGCGTCCGCCCGCGAGGTGGACGACGAGGTCGGGCCGGACCGTGGTTCCTTCCTTCGTCTTGTCCGGCAGCGACACCTGGGTGCTGAAGTCGCAGTGCTTGGCCATACCGGCCAGCTCGACGACCCGTTCGAGCTGCACCTCGCCCCAGCGGCCGCGCGAATGGGAACTGTGCAGCGCGTTGGCGAGCTGGCGCGTCTGGTCGTTGAGCGCGACCGACGCCGCGTGGATGCCGCGGACCTGCTCGGTCAGTCCTGCATAGGCGCCGATCCGGTTGGACTCGACCCGCCGCAGCTCGTCGGAGAGCTGCGACAGCGTGGCGCGCAGCGGTTCGACGATGTGCTGCACCTGGCTGCCGATGGCGGTGGACTGCCGACGGGCCGCATCCTCGGTGGCCCAGGACAAGGACGACGCCACGTCCGAACGGCCCTCGCGCAGCATCTCGACCTCGGCCCGAGCTGCGGCCACCACGCCGGCACTCCGCGCGGCATGCGCCCACCAACCGAGCGCGATACCGAGCAGGACGCCGAACACGAGTGACAGGGCTGCTGCGATCATGCCCCGATGGTGTCGGATGCCCCCGACAAAAGCTTCTGACCTGCGTCGGGCCGGTTCAGTCCGCGGCGGGAGCCTCGAAATCGAGCAGCCACTTCTTGGTCTCCAGCCCGTAGCGGAAGCCGCCCAGCGATCCGTCGCTGCGCTTCACCCGATGGCACGGAACGAACAGCGCGGCGGCGTTGCGGGCGCATGCGGTTGCCGCAGCACGGACGGCCGCCGGCTCGCCCGCCCGCTCGGCGAACTCGGTGTAGGTGACCGGCCGGCCCGGTTCGACGAGGCGCAGGGCGTCCCATGCCTTGTTGAGGAAGGTGCCGCCGGAGAGCTGGACCACCTCGACCCGCGACGGTGCGTCGACCTCGCCCTCGTAGTACGCGGTGACGGTGTCGGTGAGACTCCCGAGGGTCTCGGAGTGCTGCAGTGTTTCCGGCCGCAGCGAACGGTGGACGAGCGCCGCGAGATAGGCCGGGTCGTCGGTCCATCCGGACGCGAGGACGCGGTCGGCGTGGTCGGCGATCACGGTGAACGGGCCGTTCGGGGTGTCGACGGTGGCGTATCCGCCGGTGGTGACGGTGGTGGTCGCGTCGTCGGACACGGTGGTGATCGTGTCGTCGGAGACGGTGGCAACCGTGGCGTCGGAGATGGTGGGGGACGGTGCGGACATGTCGCTCCTGTCGGGTCGGGGTTCGGATGGAGTCGGTGTCAGGTGAGGCGTCATCGGAGGTCCGCTCGTCATACGGCCTCGCCGGAGCCGGCGAGGCGGTGTCGCCACAGGTGCATCGTCGCGTAGGAGCGCCACGGTGCCCAGTGATGCGTGTCGCGCAGATCGACGCCGAGGTCGGCGGCCGCCCGGGCGACGATCAGGTCGTTCGTGAGCAGGACGTCGGGATCACCCGTCACCCGCATGGTGACGATGGCGGCGGTCCAGGGGCCGATGCCGGGCAGCTCGATCAGTTGCGCTCGTAGATCAGACGCATCGACCCCCGCATGCGGTTCCACCCGACATTCGGCCAGGGCCTCGGCGACCCCGATGACGGCGTCGATCCGGCGGCCCGGTCCGCGTAGGACGGCCCGTCCGTCGGCGGCGATCGCGGCCGCGGTCGGGAATGCTTTCGGAACGTCGCCGTCGGTGGAGCCCGAGTCGTGCAGCGGTCGGCCCAGAGCGTCGACGAGCCGGTCGATCTGGTGCCGCGCCGCCGCGAGACTGACCTGTTGGCCGAGCATCGTGCGGATGATCGTCTCGGCGGGGTCGAGGCTGCCCGGCACACGAAGGCCGGGTGCGCCCTCGATCAGGGGGCGCAGTGTCGGGTCGGCGGCGAGGACCTCTTCGGCGGCGGTGATGTCGGCGTCGAGGTCGAGGAGTCGGCGCACACGGTTGACCGCGGCTCCGAGGTCGCGCATGTCGAGATGGGAGAGGACCACGCCGACGTGGTCGTCGTGGGGTTCGATGTCGGCGATGGCGGGTCCGTGGGGGAGAGCGATGACGCGCCGGAACCGCCAGCCGAGCGGTGCGTCGGCGTCGTCGATGACCGTCTCGACCCCCGTCGCCGCGTGTGCGGACAGGAACCAGCGCATCCAGGTCCAGCGGTAGGGCGCGCGGAACGGCAGGCGCAAGGTCACACTGCCCGGGGCCGATACCGCGTCGGATTGCGACCGGTCGCGGCGGTGGCGGAGGCGGCGGAGTTCGGTCGGGGTGAGCCCGAAGACGGCGCGGATGGTGTCGTTGAACTGCCGGATGCTGGCGAAGCCGGCGGCGAACGCGACGTCGGACATCGGCAGCGCCGTGCACTGGATCAGCACCCGGGCGTTGGTGGCGCGGTGTGCGCGGGCGAGTGCGAGCGGTCCGGCGCCGAGATGGTCGGTGAGGACTCTGTTGAGGTGCCGCGGCGAATACTTCAGCCGCGCGGCGAGACCGGCGACGCCCTCACGTTCGACGACGCCGTCGGCGATCAGCCTCATCGCCCGAGCGGACATGTCGGCGTTGACATTCCACAGCGGCGAACCGGGGACGGCGTCGGGCGCGCATCGACGGCAGGCGCGGTAGCCCTGTTGCTGCGCCGCGGCCGCGGTCAGCACGAAGGCGACATTGTGCGGTCGGGGTGTCTGCGCGGGGCACGACGGGCGGCAGTAGATCCCGGTGGTGCGGACGGTGACGAAGAACTGGCCGTCGAACCGTGCGTCGCGGGCCTGGACGGCGCGGTAGCAACGGTCGAAGTCCGGAGCCGAGCCCGGGACGGTCTGTTCGACGGATGCTGTGGGCACCTGTCCACTGTGACACCCGGCGGGATGGAGTTCTGGCGGAAATCGGACGCGACATCTGCGTCGAAAGTTGTGATCTGAGTAACAATGCTGTGGCACGATGGCGCCATGTCCACACGGTTCGATGGCCGACGCGGAAGCCGGCACGACGACCTGCCCCTCGCCGGACTGCCGGGATGGGGTCTGGAGATGATGATGGGCCTCTACGGCCCCGAGACCATCAAACACGCGCTCACGGAAGAGGCCGAGCAAGGCATCCCGTCGGTGCCGTGGGATCGCGACCGGACCGACGAGTCGTCGGATCGGCGACTCGACGCGCCGGACGTCGAAATGTGTGGCCGGGACGACATCCCGCAGGTCTTCAATCAGGTCGACGCCGAACTCGAGGCGGTCAATTCGCTGATCCGGTTCCTCGGCCGCAAACTGCGCCGACGCTGACCGGTCGCCGCAGACCGCGGCGTTCGAGTGCGCGAAGGATGTCGTCCGTCGCGTCGACCCCGCAATGTCATCGCGGTGTGTGAGGATCCACGGGTGACTGACAGCTCGGATGATCAGCGTGCAGACGGCGAGGCCGGAACCGACAACCCGGACTCCATCCCGGTAGGGGCCGACGCCGTCCTCGGAGGCGACGCCGTACTCGGCGGGGTCGAGGAGAAGACGTTCCCGACACGCGCCCAGGTGATGATGGCCGGCCTGCGCTCCTGCGCCACCGTCGGCCTGCAGATCGTGCTCGTCGCAGCCGCGCTGTGGGTGCTGTTCTGGCTGCTCGGCAAGTTCTGGGTGATTCTGCTGCCGGTCCTGCTGGGCATCATCGTGTGCACGATCCTGTGGCCGCCGGTGCGTTGGATGCGTAATCACGGCGTCCCGGATGCTGCGGCGTCGTTGGTCATGATGTTGGTCGGACTCGGCGTGCTCGGCGGCGTCATCGGGCTGATCGTGCCGTCGATCGTCTCCCAGGCTCCCGAGCTCGCCAACCGTGCGACCGACGGTGTGAAGCATCTGCAGGACTGGGTCCAGGGGCCGCCGCTCAACATCGAGGACGAGCAGCTCGACAACATCGTCAACGCGATCACCAGCAAGCTGCAGTCGAGTGCGTCGACCATCGCCTCGGGCGTCTTCAGCGGTGTGGGCACCGCGACGTCGCTGCTGGTCACCGTCTTCACATCGTTCGTGCTGGTGTTCTTCTTCCTCAAGGACGGACCGAAGTTCGTGCCGTGGCTCGACCGTTCGGTCGGCAAGCCCTCCGGCACCCACGTCGGTGAGGTCCTGACCCGGATGTGGAACAGCCTCGGCGGCTTCATCCGGACGCAGGCGATCGTCAGCTTCGTCGACGCCGCGCTCATCGGTCTCGGGCTGTTCTTCCTCGGCGTCCCGCTGGCCGGGGTGCTGATCGTGGTCACATTCCTCGGCGGGTTCATCCCGATCGTCGGTGCGTTCGTCGCCGGCGCGCTCGCCGTGCTCATCGCGCTCGTCTCCAACGGCCTGACCACCGCGCTGATCCTGCTCGGCGTCATCTTGGCGGTGCAGCAGCTCGAGGGCAATGTGCTGCAGCCGTGGCTGCAGGCGAAGTCGATGGATCTACACGCGGTGATCGTGCTGCTCTCGGTCACCCTGGGCGGCACCCTGTTCGGCATCACCGGCGCGTTCCTCGCGGTGCCCGCCGTCGCGTCGCTGGCGGTGGTGCTGCGTTACCTGAACGAACAGATCGCCGAACGGGCCGGGGAGACGCTGGCGCCCGAAGGTGCGCCCGTCACCAAGCAGAAGGGCGTCCCCGACAAGGAACCGCCCACCGACCCGCCGAACCCGGTCAAGGGTCTGCTGGACCGCGACTGACGGCGGGGCCGGCGATCGGAGCCGACGCAGCCCAGGCCCGACGCAGCGTCGGGCCGCGCGGCCGGTGCCGATAGACTGGGCGCCCGTGAGTCTCACCCTGGGAATTGTCGGTCTGCCCAACGTCGGTAAGTCGACCCTGTTCAACGCCCTGACCCGTAACGATGTGCTGGCGGCCAACTACCCGTTCGCCACCATCGAGCCCAACGTGGGCGTGGTCGAATTGCCCGACGCCCGACTGAAGCGTCTCGCCGAGATCTTCGGCAGCGAGCGCATCCTGCCTGCGACGGTGTCGTTCGTCGACATCGCCGGCATCGTCAAGGGCGCCTCCGAGGGTGAGGGCATGGGCAACCAGTTCCTCGCCAACATCCGCGAGGCCGACGCCATCTGCCAGGTCGTCCGCGTCTTCGACGACGGCGACGTCGTGCACGTCGACGGCCGCGTCGACCCGTTCGCCGACATCGAGGTCATCGAGACCGAGCTGATCCTCGCCGACATGCAGACCCTCGAGAAGGCGATCCCGCGTCTCGAAAAGGACTCGCGCAAGAACAAGGACCTCGTCGAGACCCTCGAGGCGGCCAAGAAGGCGCAGGAGATCCTCGACAGCGGCAAAACGCTGTTCTCGCAGAAGGATTCGTTCGACCTGTCGTCGGTGCGCGAGCTGCACCTGATGACCGCCAAGCCGTTCCTCTACGTCTTCAACTCCGACGAGGGCGTGCTGACCGACGATGCGAAGAAGGCCGAACTGCGCGCCGCCATCGCACCCGCCGACGCCGTCTTCCTCGACGCGAAGGTCGAGAGCGAACTCCTCGAACTCGACGAAGAGGACGCCCAGGAACTGCTCGACTCGATCGGTCAGACCGAGCCCGGCCTGACGTCGCTCGCCCGCGCCGGTTTCCACACCCTCGGCCTGCAGACCTACCTCACCGCAGGTCCCAAGGAATCGCGCGCCTGGACGATTCGCCAGGGCGACACCGCCCCCAAGGCCGCCGGAGTCATCCACACCGACTTCGAGAAGGGCTTCATCAAGGCCGAGATCGTGTCCTTCGCCGACCTCGACGAGGCCGGCTCGATGGCCGCGGCCAAGGCCGCCGGCAAGGTCCGCATGGAGGGCAAGGACTACATCATGCAAGACGGCGACGTCGTGGAGTTCCGCTTCAACGTCTGATTGACCACCTCCTGGCCGGGCCGCTGCGAGATCTCGTTGCGTTGTGTCGCGGAAACCGCGACGCAACGCAACGGCTGCTAGCTGTCAGGGCGCGACGGGGTAGTGACTCCGAATCGCGACGCGGTTCCACGCGTTCATGACGACCGTGAGCCAGCTGACCGCGGAGATCTGTTCGTCGTTCAGCGAGCCGTTGTTCCAGTCCTCGCGCGCGGGGACGGACAGCCGGGTGACTTCCTCGGCCAATCTGAGGGCGGCCTGCTCCTGGTCGGTGAAGTATTGCGACTCCCACCACGCGGCGACGACGGCCAGCCGATCGGACGTCTCGCCCTTCGCGATGGCGTCGCGGGTGTGCATGCGCAGGCAGAATGCACACCCGTTCAGTTGTGACACACGGATTTTCACCAGCTCACCGAGCAGGGGATCGAGCCCGGCCTGTTTGACCGCTTCGTCGGCTTCGCCGTTCAGCGCGATCAAGCTCTTGTAGGCGGATGGGTGCTGTTTGCTGAGATTGACCATGTTCCCAGACGCTACGCCCGACAGAACCCCCGATCCATAGCTCGAATTCGCGGTGCGCGCGATTCGGAGCTATAGATCGGCGGTCGGAGTTACCGTGGCGCCATGGCCATCAAACTCGAGAACGTCGGAATCGCCGTCCGCGACATCGAAGCAGCGATCGCCTTCTTCACCGACCTCGGTCTCACCGTCCTCGGCCGCGATGAGGTCAGCGGCGAATGGGCTTCCACTGCAGTCGGTCTCGACGGCAATCATGCGAAGATCGCGATGCTCCAAACACCAGACGGGCAGGGGCGACTCGAGCTGTTCGAGTACATCCACCCCGACGCCATCGAGACGACACCGACGCTGCCCAACGAGATCGGCATGCACCGCGTGGCCTTCTCCGTCGACGACATCGACGCGGCACTCGAGATCGCCGCGAAGCACGGCTGCCATCCGCTGCGGGGCGTCGCGAACTACGAGAACATCTACAAGCTCACCTACCTCCGCGGCCCCAGCGACATCATCGTGATGCTCGCGCAGGATCTGACGAAGGGCTGATGATTCACGGCACGGATAAGGTCGCGAAGCCGGGAGTCACGTTCCCCTGGATTCCCTGGAGCATCGTGAGAACCACCTGGCCGCTCCCGGTCCGTAGTTGCGCCTCGGGCGGGAAGCCGTTCAGGCCGTTCGACATCCGGGCCGTCCCGGTCGCGCCCGTCGACAGATTGAGCCAGCGTACGTCGGCGTAGATCAAGCAGCCCCACCGCTCGCGTTCGGTTCCGGTGATGGTCACGACGCCGCGTTGTTTGCCTACCTCGGCACCGCATCGGATGGCCGGTGCGTCGAAGCTGCCGTTGGGGTTCCCGAGGGGTGCCGGGTTGATCTGGAACGGGATGATCGTCGACGCCGCGGCGGTCGGGGCCGCCGCGATCAGTCCGATGGCAGCCGCGAAGAGTGCGGCGACGACGGTGCGAGCGCGTCTCATACGAGCCTCCAGCCATTACGCGACGATCTCCAGTGTTGCCGATCGCCCCGATCCATAGCCCGGAATCGCGCTGAACGCGGGTTCGAGCTACAGAACCTCGGCCAGGTTTCGGCGGCACAACGGTTGGGCACATCCGGGGACGGCGCCCGTCGTGGCGTGGAACACACGGATGGAAGCGATGCCGCGATGAGCGAAACCCCGGCGCGAGTGAGCGCCTCCGACCCGCCGGCCGACCGGCTCGGTTCGAGTCTCAAGCCCCGCCACATCACGATGATCTCCATCGCCGGGGTCATCGGCGCCGGTCTGTTCGTGGGCTCGGCGAATGCGATCGAGAAGGCCGGCCCGGCTGTGCTCATCTCGTACGCGCTGGCGGGCACGCTCGTCGTGCTGGTCATGCGGATGCTCGGTGAGATGGCGACCGCCGACCCCGACACCGGCTCGTTCTCCGTCTACGCCGACCGTGCCCTCGGCAGGTGGGCGGGCTTCTCCGTCGGTTGGCTCTACTGGTGGTTCTGGGTGCTGGTGATCCCGGTCGAGGCCACCGCGGCCGCGGCGATCCTCACCGACCTGATCGGCGGCGCCCAGTGGATCTGGGCGCTCGCGGTGACGATCGCCCTCACCGTCACCAACCTGGTCAGCGTCGGCAACTACGGCGAGTTCGAGTTCTGGTTCGCGCTCATCAAGGTCGTCGCCATCGTCGCGTTCATCGTGGTGGGCGTCCTGGCCATTCTCGGGCTCATCCCGCACTCGGGCGTGAGCGGTCTGCATCATCTGTGGGAGCCGGATGGCTTCATGCCCAACGGTTTCGGCGCGGTCATCACGGGACTGCTCGTGACGATGTTCTCGTTCATGGGCACCGAGATCGTCACGATCGCGGCCGCGGAATCGCCTGACCCGAAGCGCGGCATCACCAAGGCCGTGAACTCGGTGATCTGGCGGATCTCGCTCTTCTACATCGGCTCGATCTTCGTCGTCGTGGCTCTGATGCCGTATGACCAGCTCTCCGACGGCTCGTACCAGTCGGTGCTCGAGGCGATCGGGCTGCCCGGGTCGGCGCTGATCATGGACCTCGTGATCCTCACGGCCGTGGCGTCGTGCCTGAACTCCGCGCTGTACACGGCCTCGCGGATGCTGTACTCGCTCGGCAGTCGGCGCGACGCCCCGCAAGCAGTTCGTTCGCTGACGGGCAACGGCGTGCCGTGGGTCGCGGTGCTGGCGTCGATGATCGTCGGCTTCGTCGCCGTCATCGGCAACTATGTGTTGCCCGACAAGATCTTCGGCTACCTGCTCGCAACCAGCGGTGCGGTCGCGCTGTTCGTCTACCTGAGCGTCTCCGCCAGTCAGCTCGTGCTCGGCCGGTCGCTGCGGGCCAGGGGAGAACAGCCGCCCGTGCGGATGTGGCTGTTCCCGTACCTGACCATCGTGGTGATGGTGTTCATCGTCGGCGTGCTAATCCTCATGGCCTTCGACGACGAGCAGCGGGAGGCCATCGGGTTGTCGGCGTTGTCGGCGGTGGTGATCGTGACGGTCGGCGTCGTGCTGCATCGACGACGCCCCGCTGAAGAACGGGCGTCGACCTCCGGGCACGTCTGAACCGCGTGGATATCGCTCCCGAGTCGATCTGTCCGTCGGCACGGTGCGCTCACCGGACAGACTGTCGGTTGCCGACCGCTGCGATGACCAGGAGAGTTGCGCCATGGCTATCGGCGCACCCTTGAACAGTTCCGACGCGGCGGACGCCCCGCAGGGCGGTTACGGCGACAAGGTGCTCGCCGTCGAACCCGGCGGCAACGAGGCGATCCCCCTGGAGGCCCGCCACGGGACACCGCGCGGCCTGTTCTGGACCTGGACCGCCCCGAACCTCGAGTTCGCGACGATCTTCGTCGGCGTCATCTCGATCCTCTACTTCGGGCTGTCGTTCTGGCAGGCCGTGGTGGCGATGGCCCTCGGCAACCTGCTCGGGGCGGCGGCGCACTTCCTGCTGTCGGCGGAGGGCCCGTTGCACGGGGTTCCGCAGATGGTGCTCGGGCGCCTCGCGTTCGGGTACCGGGGCAACATCCTGCCGGCCACCTTCATGGCCGTCATGTGTGGCGTCGGATGGTTCGCCACCAACAGCGTCAGCGGCGCCTTCGCGTTGTCGACGCTGTTCGGGATCACCCCGTTGCTCGGGTTGATCATCATCGTCGTCGCGCAGACCGCCTTCGCCTTCTTCGGCCACAACCTGGTCCAGCGGTTCGAACGGATCGCCGCTCCCGTGCTCGCCGTCATCTTCGTGGTCGGCGCGGTGATCATCTTCGGCAAGTCCCACGTGTCCACGGCGTCTGCTGACGGCGGCTTCTCCATCGGCGGGTTCCTGCTGACCATGGGTGCCGCGTTCGGCTACACCGCCGGGTGGACCCCGTACGCCGCCGACTACACGCGCTACCTGCCACCGACCGTGTCCAAGGTCAAGACGGGGTTGTTCGCCTCTTCCGGTCTCTTACTCTCGTGCACGTTCCTGATGGTGGTGGGTGCGGCGTCAGTGACCATCGGAGAACCGGTGTCGGACAACCCGACCGAGGCGTTCACCGCCAATCTGCCGAGCCTCGTCGCCGATCTCACGCTCCTCGCGATCGCCGTCGGCGCCGTCGCCGCGAACGCGATCAACGTCTACTCCGGCTCGATGGCATTCCTCGCCATGGGATTCCGGCTGCCCGTGGGCCTACAGCGCGCGCTGGTGACGGTGTTCTTCGGTGTCGTCGGCTTCCTCGTCGCCTGGTGGGCATTGGCCGATGCGGCGGCGTCGTATGAGGCGTTCCTGCTCCTCGTCGCGTACTGGATCGGTCCGTGGTTGGGTGTGGTCTTCGCAGATCGCCTGCTGCGCAAGGAACCGCCGACGCTCGCGCTCCTGTACGACACCCGCTACGCGAACTGGGGTGGGGTCGCCGCGTTCGTGCTCGGCCTGGTTGCGTCGGTGCTGTTGTTCTGCAACCAGGAACGGTTCGTCGGGTATGTCGTCAGGGTGGTGCCGGAACTGGGTGACATCGGCGCCTTCGTCGGTTTCGCGCTCGCGTTCGGGCTCTATCTGATCCTCGCCCGGGGACGAGTGGCGCAGCCCCAGCAGACCCGGTCCTGAGCGGGTCTGCGAGACTCAGGCGCCGAGGTCGCCCGACACCCGGGAAGCGTTGACCGCCAGCAACATCGATGTGTAGACCGACGCGGCGGTGGGGTCGAACCCCAACAGACTGCGGATTCGGTCGAGGCGCTGATAGAGACTCTGCCGCCCGATGTGCAGCGCCGCCGCCGAGCGCGTCGCGCTACACCCATGGCGCAGATGGACATCGAGCGTCGCGACCAGCTGGGTGGACTGTTTCGCATCGTGTTCCACCAGTGGGGCCACCAGGGACTGCAGGTCCGACCGCGTCCGCGGGTCGAGTGCGTGCACGACGTCGTCGGCAACCAGTTCGCGACCGGTGAAGACGCAGCGGGTCCGGTCTTCGCGGACGTGCAGGGCGGCGCGGTCGAGACGACCGGTGTTGTTGCGCAACGAATCCGCGATCGCCGCGACGATCTCGATTCCGGGTGAGGAGTCGCCCAGCCGGAACGCCTCACCGACGACGACGGTGATCCGTCCGGCGCCTCCGGCGGCCTTGTCGACCGCATCTGCGACATGGTCGACGGGATCGTCGGGGTCCGCGGGCACCGCGACCAGCCCGTAGACTGTCGCGTCGATCGTCGCCTGGACCAGCCCCGACGTCGACGACGCGGCGCGCGTGAGAACCGACTCGGCCATCCTCGGATCGGGCGCATCGGCGGCCACCGTCACTAGGCGGGTGCTGTCCATGGCGGGCACGCCGGCGCCCGCCAGCCGCGCGATCAGGTCCGCGCGACGCAGTGCCCGCCCACCGACCATCTCCTCGACGAGGCGCGCCCCGACAGCCGAATGCCTTGTGCCCGAGCGTGTCAGCGTCGAGGCGATCGGTCCGGCGGCCGCCCTCAGCAAGGCGGTCAACTGGGGAAGAGGCATCTCGGGTCCGTCGGCGGAAGCCACGAGTCGGGCGATCTCACGGTCGCGGGCGATCACCGGAACCGAGACCGGAGACGCATCGACGAGACGCCACGCCGACCGATCGTCGTCGACGCCGTGCACGGCGAGGAGTGCACCTCCAGCCCCGACCAGAACTAGTGCCCTACCGGTTGTCTCGGACACATGCGCCAGCATCCGGGCAACCCCGCCCGGTGACACGAGGTCGTCGTGCAGGGCGTCGTCGAGCGCGGTGCGGCGTCGTAGTTCGTCGATCTCGTCGGAGACGATCGCGGTGTTCGCGTCGCGACACACGTCGATGAACGGCAGCACACGGTTCAGTTCGATGATCGGCAGACGTGCGGCAGACCCCTCGCGGACCATCTCCTCGGGAACGGCGTCGAAGGTCCGGCCGATCTCGAAAGCGAGTCCGGCGACCCCGCGTTCGGCGAGATCACGCACGTAGTGGCGTCTCGTGCCTGCGTCGAGGCCGCCGAGTCCCAATCCGGTTGTGAGCAGGAGTTCTCCGCCGGAGAGCAGTGGTCCGATCTCGAAGATCTCGCTGGAATGGACCCATCGAACCGAGACGTCGAGGCGGTCGTGGGCGGTGAGCACCCGCGGGTCGGCGGGATCGAGGTGCCGATGGATGACGTCACGCAGCGACGTGGTCGAGGAGCCGGGCATGAGAGGACGATATGCACGTTCGGCCTCACGTGCAGGACGACGAAGTGTCAGTTGCCGCTCGACGGCCGGGTGGGCACGCTGTCGGTATGAGTTCCCGCACCGACGCCGACTCGGGTATCGACCTCTCGCACCTGCTCGACACCGCCTACCGCCAGGCCCGGCTGGGGCTGGACGAGGGTGGCATCCCGATCGGTGCCGCCTTGTTCTCCGCCGATGGAAAGCTGCTCGGCGAGGGCCGGAATCGTCGTGTCCAGCACGACGACCCGTCGGTGCACGGTGAGACCGACGCATTCCGCGCGGCCGGCCGGCAGCGGGACTACTCGTCGACGATCATGGTCACGACCCTCGCCCCGTGCTGGTATTGCAGCGGACTGATCAGGCAGTTCGGCATCGGCGCGGTGGTCATCGGGGAGAACCGTTCGTTCCAGGGCGGCGAGGACTGGCTCGCCGAACTCGGAATCCCGGTCACGATCCTCGACGACGAGCGCTGCGTGACGATGATGTCGGAGTTCATCGAGGCCAAGCCGGCCCTGTGGAACGAGGACATCGGCGTCGTCGGGGACGAGGCATGACCGAGAGTCCGATCCTCACCGTCGACCTGTCCCGCTGGCGCGCAGGCGGAGCCGATTCCGCCGCGGTGTGCGCCGCAGTGGACGAGTCCCTGCAGAAGGCCGGGTTCCTGCTGGTCACCGGACACGGCATCGACCCGGCGCTGCCCGCCGAGCTACGTGCGGCGGCGCGAGCGTTCTTCGCGTTGCCGGCCGAGGTGAAGGAGAAGTACGCGGTCGGCGTCGGCGGGCGCGGCTGGATCGGGCCGGGCATGGAGGCCAACGGATACGCCGAAGGGACCGAGACGCCGCCGGACCTGAAGGAGACCTACAACTCCGGTGCGCAGACGCCGGTGGGGGTCCCGGAGATCGACGACTACTGGTTCGCGCCCGATGTCTGGCCGACCGAGGCGCCCCGGTTGAAAGAACTGTTCACCGCGTGGACCGCGAAGTGCAAGGCGCTTTCCGACGACCTGCTCGCCCTGATGGCCGCGTCGCTCGGGTTCGCCGCTGCCGACAATCCGTTCCGCGATCTCGCCGGCAACGCCACCTGGACGTCGAACATCAATCACTACCCGGCGATGGAGGTGGTGGGTGAACCCGAACCGGGGCAGTACCGCATCGGGCCGCACACCGACTTCGGAACCGTGACCGTGCTCGACCGGGAACCCGGCTCCGGCGGGCTGCAGGTCTACAGCGAGGACGGCGGCTGGGCGGACGCTCCGTATGACCCGGCCGCACTGACGGTCAACATCGGGGACCTGCTCGAATACTGGTCCGGTGGACGATGGCCGGCGGGACGCCATCGCGTGCTGCCGCCACAGCCCGACGCTCCCGAAGAAGATCTGATGTCGCTGATCTTCTTCTACGAACTCGACCACGACGCGGTGGTGACCCCGGTCGGGAAGCCTCTCGGACGGCGAGAAGGCCTCGAACCCGTGGTGTCCGGGGAATTCATTCGAGAGCGTCTCGACGCTATCACCGTCGGCTGAACTCGGGGCCGGTCACGGGAACCTGCCGAACGGGCTGCCGCCGAAGGGAAGTCGTGGATCGCCGGACTGTCCGTCGGATTCGGGTACCGTCGTCTGCTGCTTGTCGACGGTGCTGCCCAGCTTCACCTGAATGGTCCGGGCATCCGATCCCGAGCCGATGGTCACGGGTACCGTCGCGCCAGGGGCGTGCGTGAGGACCTGCGCCATCAGATCGGCGTAGTCGGCGACTGGGGTGTCACCGATCTTCGTGATCACGTCGCCGCTCGAGATACCCGCCGACGCGGCTGGCCCGCCTTGCTGCACCGTGACCTTCGCTCCGTCTTCCCGGCTCGACGATGACAACGAACCCGACACGCCCAGAACCGGTTTCGTTGCCTCGCCGTTCTTCAACAACTGGTTCGCGATGCGTTCAGCGGTGTTGATCGGGATGGCGAAGCCGAGACCGAAGGACTGCGGGCCGCCCGCGGCGGCCTGACCGGTGTCCACGGCCGAGTTCACCGCGACGACCTGCCCTTGCAGATTCACCAGCGGCCCACCGGAATTGCCGGGGTTGATGGGAGTGTCGGTCTGCAGGCCGTTGTAGACCGTGACCCCGGAACCGGTGTCGTCGCCGGCGGTCACGGTTCGGGAGAGCGCACTGACGATGCCGGAGGTTACCGTGTTCGAGAGGCTGTCGGGGCTTCCGACGGCCACCACCTGTTCGCCGACCTGCAGGGCGTCCGAGTCGCCGAGCGTCGCGGGCGTGAGACCCGACGCGCCGTCGAGTTTGATCACCGCGAGGTCGTACGACGGCGAGGTCCCGGTGACGGAGGCCGGGTACTGCTTGCCGTCGCTGGTCGTCACGACGATCTTGCTGCCCGTTCCCGCACCCGCGACCACGTGGTTGTTGGTGAGGACATAACCGTCCGACGACAGGACGATGCCGCTGCCGACCGCGCTGCCCTGGGCCATCTGCACCTTGATGTCCGCGGACGACGCCGACGCCACCTTCGCCGCGTAGGTCACCGACCCGGGCTTGACGTCGCCGGCGTCGACCGTGTTCGCGGGCTGGGAACTGAGTGTCGGTACGGCTGATGCGGCCCGATGGTCGAGCAGCGCGCTGCCGCCGACGCCGATGGCGCCACCGAGGAGACCGGCGATCAGTGCGGTCACGACGATCGGCTTCGTCACGGTCCGTGGCCGTGGTGATCCGGGTGGCGGAACGGGCGCGGATGGCGGAGCGAAGGACGGGTCTTCCCACCCTCCGTACGGGGCCGACGGCTGGCCGGGTTGACCCAGCGGTTCGGTAGGGGTGTGGTCGGGCGACTGAGGTGCGTTCACGGCACCACGATGCCGGGCATTCTTGAGAGCAAGCCGCTGGTTTCCTGCGAACTCCCTGACAACTCGGACGTGGGATTTCAGGTGTTGCTCGGAATCACCGACTGATACAACAGTGCGATGACTTCACCGGTGACCCTGCGCGCCTGCCACGGTCCGGACGAGTACCCGCACCTGGTGGCGATCTGGCGCAGCGCGGTCAACGCGACCCACGACTTCCTCGCCGAACACGATCGGAACGAGATCGAACGTCAGCTGGCGCCGAGCTACTTCCCGCAGGTCGAGCTGACCGTCGCCGACGTCGACGGCGGCCCGGTCGGATTCGCCGGTACGGCCGGGTCGGGTCTGGAGATGCTGTTCATCGAGGCCGACGCTCGCGGTACCGGGGTCGGCACCGCGCTCCTGACGCGCGTCCTCGAGGATGGCGTGACGACGGTCGACGTCAATGAACAGAACGATCAGGCCGTGCAGTTCTATCTCCGACGCGGGTTCGAGGTGACGGGACGTAGCGAACTCGACGACGCGGGCCGCCCTTATCCGTTGCTGCACATGACTTTGCGCGCGGCCGTTTCATAGCTCGAAACCGCGGTGGGCGCGGGTTCGGGCTATGGAACGCGGCGGTGGATACCCAGCAGGAATGCCGTCAGCTCGGCGCGACTCGACACCCCGACCTTGCGCAGAACGGACTTCACGTGGTCGCGGACGGTATGCGACGAGATCCCCAGCGTAGCCGCGATCGCGGACGTGCCCGTTCCGGCGATGACATGTCTGACCACCTCTCGCTCGCGGTCTGAGATCCCGTGAGCGGCGGCGATCACCGGCGCCAGGGCCGAGGGTCGGGCGGACTCGATCGTCACCGCGACGCCGTCAGGTCGTGCGTCGGCGCCGCGGGTCGCCGACGCCTGGGCCGCCACCCAGTGATCGCGGCGAGTGGCGGCGCGCACTGTCACGTGCCCGGTGCCGCGTGCTCGTGCCGAGGTCAGTGCGTGCGCGGCGGCGGTGACGATCCACATCGGCAGGGGCAGGTCGAAGTCGGTGCCGACGTGCGCGTCGTCGTCGAAGGTGCTCACCCACGGTTCGACGTCGCCGCCGACCGACACCAACTCGAGTCGCGGATCGAACAGCAGGAGACCCGGCCCGTGCGGCACCGTCGGCTCCGGGCCGCGCCGCAAACCTGTCTGAACGAGTCGTCGGACGATCCGCCCGAGGGGTTCGGTGAGGCCGGCGAGCAATCGAAGCTCCGCGGCGGTGAAGGGTTCCTGGGATGCTCTGCGTCGCAACGACACCAACCCCCAGGGAGTGTCTTCGCACCGCAGGATCGCCCGCACCTCGCGGTCGCCGGCGCGGTGTACTCGAGTCGAGTGGGTGGTGCGGGTCAGGGCAACGAAACCGGCAACCTCGCCGTCGTCGAGTCTCTTTCGCCACAGGCGGTTACAGCGGGTGCGGGCAGCGTCGTCGTCCCACAGCGTCGGGGCGCTGGGCAGGCCAGAGGCCGGGTCGGCAGCGGTCCAGACCGAGTTTGCGAACGGCAGCACCCCAGGTAGGCGGGTGGTGGCCACCTCGAACACCTCACGAACGCTTGTCGCCGACGATGCTCGACGCACCAACTCGTCCTGGCGCCGTCGCAGTGCTGCCGGCGATCTGTCCGGGCCCACGCCTCCCACCGTCAGCCCTCGGGACCCCCGCGGTCAAACCGGGACCCCCTCAAATGGGGGATGGCGATCGGCGACGACGCCGGGCAAAGGTGGACGAGTTCGTCCAGGCCCCGGACCGATCCGCGGGGCCGGGTCCCCGGTACCCCGAATCGATGAGTCGCAGGAGGAGACGACTTGAACCGCCGCCACTTTCGCCCGCTCATCACCGCCGGCACCGCAGTGTTGCTGGGACTCGGAGTCCCGTTCGCCGCCGGCGGTCCAGCCGCGTTCGCAGCGCCAGGCCCAGACCCGGATCCCGGGGTGGCCGCCCCGAAGGCCACCACAGCGATCCGCTGCGAGGCGGACAGTAGCGGACAGCAGCCACCCGGCGACATCTACCGGGGAGAATCAGCGTCGTATCTGTACGACCGACGATTCACTCCCGGGCCGATCCTGCCGAAGTCCGTCCTCGCCCATCACACACCGCAGGCGATCGCGTACTGGAAGAACGGTGGCGGCAACGGCAAGGATCTGTTGCTCTTCTCCTTCCACGGCGCCGACGCACAGGGCGGCCCGCGAGTGGTGGCGATGGAAGCGGACCGGTCGCCCGGAAAGCCGGGCCGCATGGTCGGATCGGTGGCGATCGGTCAACGGGGAGCCGCGTCGAAGCAGACACACGCCGGTGGGATGGCGATCGCGAACGGCAAGCTGTTCATCGACGGTCCCAAGGACGGTGACTGGCACACGATCGAACACTATTCCCTCGAACAGTTGCGAACCGAGCTGGCGGAACCCGAGGGCGAGATAACACCGGAAGGAGTTGAACCCCGCAAGGTGTACGGCGCGTCGTTCATGACGTCGGATGGCAACAAGCTGTATGCGGGCAAGTTCAACGAGAACAGACGGGACTGGATGTACCGGTACACGGTTGGCCTCGATGGGTCGCTGACCACCGACCGGAAGTCCGACGGCAACGGGCTGCGCTGGGAGGTTCCCAAAGGGACACAGGGCGTCGCAAAGTCCGGTGACACCATGTTCTTCAGTTCGTCCCTGGGCCGCAAGGTCCGCAGCAATTTCTATGCGACGAAGGCGTCGGAGACGAATCTCGACCGCGCGCGGGCCCGTTGTTTCCGGGCGCCGAGCATGTCGCAGGGAATCGCAGTCGATTCGGCGGGCGGTCGACTGTTCCTCAATTACGAATCGGGGTCGTCGGAGTTCAACGGTGGACACGGAGCGCCGGCGCGGAACATCATCCCCGGACCGCACATGGCACCGCTGAACAAGGTCGACGGCATACCGGGCGGAACACTCCGACTCAAGACCCTGCACGCCGAGAAGCAGACCGACACCAAGGGTGACGACGAGATCGCCGTGAGCGTCGAGGGTTCCCGGATACCGTTCGGGGACAACAGTTACCTCAACATCAAACAGGGGCAGCGCAAGAAGATCGACAAGGTCGTCCAGTTCACCGGGAACGCGCGGATCAACCTCCGTGAACTCGACAAGGCTCCGAACAAAGACGACAACCTCGGCACGAAGAAGCTCACGCCCGGGAAGAAAGACGGAATCCTGGAGTTCACCGAACGCGGTGCGGTTTACCGACTCAGCTATACCGTGAGCTGAGCGTACGGCGGCACCGAACGTCCATCGGCCTGACAATTCCTGCCCGGAACGGTCGGGTGCGAGGCCGTGCGGGGCGACCATGATCATGGACGAAAGGAGAGCCATGATCGGCACGCTCAACGCGCTCATCGACCTCGTCGACCGGAACACCGACGAACCCATCGACCTGGCCGGCTTCGCCCGGTCCCACGGGACGACGGAGTACCACCTGCGTCGGATGTTCGCCTCGCTGGCGGGGATGCCGTTCTCGGAGTACGTGCGGCGTCGTCGGATGACCCTCGCGGCAACGGATCTCGTGAGCAGTGACAACGGCCTGCTGGATCTTGCGGTGCGCTACGGCTACTCGTCGGTCGAGGCGTTCGGCCGGGCCTTCCGGTCGGTCCACGGTGTGTCACCGTCGGACGTGCGGGCACATGGCGGTCCTTTCGCAACACAAGCCGTACTCAGGTTCCGCCTGACCGTCGAAGGGAGTCGTCCCATGGACGTCACGATCACCGACCGACCCGCATTCGTACTCGCCGGGCACGCAGCACAGGTGCCGCTCATCTACGAGGGAGTCAACCCGCACATCCAACAGCACATCGCGTCGATCGCGCCCGACGAACACGCACGACTCAAGTCGCTCAACGGCACCCAACCCGCAGGCATCCTGGCCGTCACGGATGGAAGCGAGCCCGACGCGACGGAAGGGACATCGATCACCTACCTGCACGGTGTTGCGCTGCAGGCGGATTCGACGGTGCCGGAAGATCTGTCGAGCATCCCGGTATCCGCGGGCGCGTGGGCCACGTTCCGGTCGTCCGGTCCGTTCCCGCAGACGCTCCAGGAGACCTGGGCCGCGACGGCCACCGAGTGGTTCCCGTCGAACCCTTGGCGACTGCGGCCCGGACCGACGTTCGTTCGCTACCTCGAACTGACCGGGTCACACGCCGACGCGGAGATCTGGATGCCGGTCGAGCGAGCCTGAGCTGCACGGGAGCCTAGCTTCGTCCCTGTTCAGACCCTCTAGGCAGAGTTCATCCGGTCCACCAACGGACTACTCCGATCCGGCTATAGTGCTCGTGCGCGGTATTGATCGCAGACCGGAGGGCCACTTGGACGCCGTCATCTTCACCAGCGAGCCCATGCTCACCCGGGCTCTCGCAGCGGAAATCCGTCACGCTCCCATGCGGTTTCTTGAACTCTTGGGTAAGCGGAGCGGCGACAGTGGGCTCGCTTCCTCCGGACTTTCGGGTCTCAGATGTGAAGGCGAGGGCAAGATAGACGTATTGCTTACCCTGACTGAGGGTTCTTCGACGAAGACGGTCGGGATAGAGGCGAAGCTTGACCACGCAATCACGCAGACTCAGCTCGACAAGGAAAAGAGCGAAGTCGATTTACTGTTCCTTCTTGTCATCGAAACAGAAGATGCCGCCGGTTTCGATCAGGAGGTCGCTGGAGTTCTGACGTGGCGAGAAGTGATCGACTGCTTCCAGAGCTCGAGGTTGACGATCGGTGACATTGAGTGTCTGCCTCTACAGAAAGTTGCCGTCGAGCGCTCCCTTCGACAGTTGAAGCCTGCGGTCGAGCAGAAACTGGGCCCGGGTTGGACAGTTGGTGTCGGTCGGGGTGGAAGTGGTATGCCGTCGCTTGCGATCTGGAGCCCTCGTCTTTCCGACGGCCGTGTCTTACGAGGCCAGATTCAGGTCAGTGGGCGCGGAATGCCGGCGGACAAAGAGCAGTTGCGGTTCGAGTACCACGTCGGTGTTGAGACGTCGGACAGTCGAACCGACTTTCCTCGCGCTGATAAAACGTCTGAGGCGCCAGGTTGGGTCAAGCATCTTCAGATCCTCCGCGACTCAGTGCTCCAGGACAACGCCGAAAGGTTTCAGGTCAGGAAGGGGCACAGCTCAAACGGTAGACGCGGTGTCGGACAGAACAAGTCCGGTCTCGTCAAGAAATATCTTCCGGACTCGCCGTGGATCGCTGCGGGGTACTTCGATTGGGCGCTGGGGCCAAAGTCCGAACAGGTTCCCGAGTCCGAGTTGCCGCAACTGGCAAACACCGCCGCCGAGTTGTTCTCTCAGTGGTTTTCGGCATCGACGTCGGAGTAACACCCATTGTCTTCCGCTGAGACCTATAGCTCCAACCCGCGCTCACCGCGGGTTGGAGCTATAAAACGGCGGCGAGGTCACCAGTTGTAGTCGAGGAACTTCCCGTCGAAGGTCACGACCACGCGGTCGCCGCCCGGGTCGGGGCGGCGTGCGATGTCGACCTTGAAGTTGATCGCGCTCATGATGCCGTCGCCGAACTCCTCGTGGATGAGTTCCTTCAGCGCGGGACCGTAGACGTCGAGGGCCTCGTAGAAGCGGTAGATCGTGGGGTCACTGGTGGCGGCCTCGTCCGGGGTACGGGTCGGTTGCTGCCGCAGGCTCTCGGCGACGCCCTCGCCGAGGCCGAGCATCTCGACCACGACGGTGGCCTTGTCCGCGGGTACGGGGTGTTTGCCGAGCAGCGCGGCGACCGTCCACACCAGCGGTGCGTCGATCTTCTCGGCGATCGCCGCCCAGGTGAGTCCCTGCCGGATTCGGGCCGCGACGATGAGGTCGGCGGCGTCGGACTTCGGCATGATCGGAGTGGTCATCGTGTCTCCTCGTCGATTCGGTGATGCTCCCTCGACGCGGGGGATCGGCGCTCCGTCCGAATCTTGTTGATATGTCGAGGGTTATCTCCACCATGCACACGTGCCGACGGATTTCCAAGGTGTTGCCGGACTCGGCCGGAGATTTCACACGACGGACACGACGGTACGAGCAGGAAGTAATCGCGGCGAAACATCACTCCGACGAAGCGCTCGAGAGAGGTCGATGTAACACCGAGTCGTCCCGACGACACCTCGACGACATGTGGCCTCGATTCGATGGGGGACAAGAGTCACGAATCGAAACGCTCGGGGAGAATCTCTTGTCCTATGTGAATCCGTCCGAATTCGCGGTGAAGATGGTGGACGCCGGTGAGGCGAAGGTGTTCCTGTCCACCCGCGACACGATCATCCGCGCCTACATGGCCGGCGCGATCCTCGCCCTTGCCGCGGCATTCGCCGTGACGGTCACCGTCCGCACCGGGGAACCACTGCTCGGGGCGTTGCTGTTCCCGGTCGGCTTCTGCCTGCTGTATCTGATGGGCTTCGACCTGCTCACCGGGGTGTTCACACTCGTCCCGCTCGCTTTGATCGACAAACGGCGCGGGGTGACGGTGAAGTCCATGTTGCGCAATTGGAGTTGGGTGTTCCTGGGGAACTTCCTGGGCGCCTTCACGGTCGCGGTGATGATGGCGGTGATCGTGACCTACGGCTTCAGTGTCGACCCGGACGAGATCGGTCAGCAGCTCGGGCACATCGGCGAGAGCCGAACCGTCGGCTACGCCGAGCACGGTGCCGCCGGCATGCTCACGCTGTTCATCCGCGGTGTCCTGTGCAACTGGATGGTGTCCACCGGTGTCGTCGGCGCGATGATGTCGACGTCGTTACCCGGCAAGGTCCTCGCCATGTGGATGCCGGTGATGGTGTTCTTCTACATGGGATTCGAGCACTCGATCGTCAACATGTTCCTGTTTCCCTCGGGGCTGATGCTCGGGGGCGAGTTCTCGATCGGCGACTACCTCGTCTGGAACGAGATCCCCACGGTCATCGGCAATCTCGTCGGCGGTCTCACCTTCGTCGGGTTGACGATCTACATCACCCACGCGCGCACCGCCGCCGACCGTCGGCCCGTCTCCCATGACGAGACGACCGAGGTCGACGTCGCGGCGCCCGCCGAGATCGAGACCGTCAAGACGGTCTGACCGGTGTATCCGCTCCCGGGGTCGTGGTCGGCGACCCCGGGAAGCGTTCGCCCTGGAGGGCCTTGGCGTACCAGGCGCCGAGTCCCAGCAGGATCAGACCGGTCACGATGAACACGAGGACGCGGAAGATCCCGTCGAGGGTGGCCAGGTCGAACAGGAACAGCTTGGCCATCGCCGCGGCGACGAGCACCAGTCCGCCGGTGACCGCGGCGGTGCGCTCGTTACCCGTGCGTCGCCGGGCGAAGCCCAACGCCGCACCGGCGAGGACGACCCAGCAGGTGGTCGCGATGACGTGCCCGCCGAGGAAGCCGTCGGCGCCGGCGATCAGCACTCCGGACGTGACGCTGATGGCGGTGACGGCGTAGACCACGACGACGGCGACCGCGGTGTAGGCGACGCGGCCCAGGTCTCCGGCCGTCAGTCGGGTCCACCCGGCGGCGATCACGACCGCCCCCGCGGCGGCGAGCAGGCTGCCGATCACGATCGACAACGAGGCGTTGTCCTCCATCAGACGGGCCTGGGCCAGCACGTACGGCGGCATGTCGTCGAGCAGAGCTGCGAAACCGATCGCCCAGAGGACAGTGCTACCACCCAGCAGCACCAACGACGTCGCCGACCATGTGCGCGCGACCAGGGCCGTCACCGCCGCGAGGCCCAACACCGCTGACACGGCCACCATGCCGTCGAAGCACACGAGGATCGCGACGAAGAGCACGACGAGCGAGGTCGCGGTCCAGATCTGGGCGACGACGTCGGGGAGTTCGAAGCGCTCGGTCCGCACCACTGAGCAGATGACGGTGATACCGATGACGAGCACGGCGACCGCAGCCTGCAGCGCGACCGCGCCCGCGATGTCCATCACCGCGCCGGCGAACAGAACCGGGATCGTCGTCGCCGCTGCCAGGCCCGCGATGACCTCGCGGAATCGGGTGGTGGGCATCGCCACCAGGGCGCCCGCGAATCCGAGGACGATCACGACGAGTGCGGCCCCGGCGAATTCGAATCCGGTGTCCGCGGTGCTCGTTCCGCCCAGGGCGGCCAAGCCGACGACGGTCAGCGGGATCGTGGGCGCGGCCAGGCGCACGGTGTGCAACCAGATCCAGTCGCGGCCCCACTGGACCCACGCCGACGCGGCGGCGAGCACCACCATGAACGCGATCAGGGTCATGTCGAGACCGCCGGTCAACACCGGGCCGAGAACGATGAGCGGGACCACCACGAGCAACCCGAGATGTTCACTGCGCCAACGGTAAGCGAGGACCAGGCCGCCGGCTGCGACCAGGCCGGCGACTGCCAGGCCCGCCACGATGGGGAGCCACTCGTAGATCTTGGTTGCGGCCAGGACATCGAGATACCCGGCCGCGATCCCTGTTGCGGCCGTGGCGATCGCGCCGATCCGGCCATCCGGCTTGCGGCGCAACCAGATCGCGGTGCCGACTAGTGCTGCCGCGAGCACCGCGCCGCCCCCAACGCGGAACTCCGGGCGCAGGATGCCGGCCTGCGCGGCCAAGACCAGCAGCAGGGCGATGCCGATCAAGGTGACGCCGACACCGGCGGTGGCGAGGATCTTGCCGATCAGACCGCGCTCGGCGGCCGCGGCGACACGCTCGGACAGCGGGCGCGCGGGTGGACGCGGCGGCAGGGGAGCGGCCGGCGGTCGCGGCATCGGCCCATATGCGGGATGCGGTCCCGGACGTGACGGAGCCTGCTGGACGGGCGGCCCGTAGGTGTACGCACCCCGACCTGCCGGACGACCGGGTGACGCCCACGGAGACGGCTGTCGGCTCCCCATCGGCGACACGGGCGGAGGAGGCGCGGGCGCCGGGGCCACGGTCGGCGCGGTGAGCGGTCCGGCCGGAGCCTCCTGCCGTGCCGGTTCCGGCTGTACCGGAGGGTCGGGCTGTGCGGCCTCGCCGGCAGGACCCTCGACATCGTCGACGATCCGCCGCAGTTCGGCGAACTCGGCCGAGACCGTGGACATCTGGCGGGCGATGGCATCGAATTCGGTGGAGATCCGCGCGAGTGTCGCGACTCCCGGATCGCCCCCGAATGTGCTGCTGGAAGTGGTCATGGAATGACCCTGTCTCCTCATGGTCCGCGAGACATGAGTAGTGCTACTCACAGGGGTTGGGGGTTTCGAACGCAGGTCCGCGCGGGTATGCCTCCGGCATGAACGACGTACAGAATCCCAGCGACCGCGGGCGACAGGACGTCGAGAAGCGGTGGCAGGACACCGGCAGCTACCGGTCCGCAGCGCTCTACGTGGCCGCCGTCGTCGGAGTCGGAGCCATCGCATGTGCGATCTTCCTCGCCGTCGACCGCACCAACATGGTCCTCGGGTCCCTGGTCCCCGGCGTATTCGTCCTCGGCGGTATCGGCGCGCTCGTGATCGCCTACCGCACCTACCGTCGCGGCGGAACCTGGCCGATGTGGCAGGGCGCCGCGTGGTTCCTCTTCGCGTTGATGCTGGTCTCCCTCGCGTTCCCGGCCATGGCCGGCTGACGCCGACCCGGAGCCGTCCACAAGGGTCTGACCGCGACGACCCCGGCCTCCCGACTGCGGCATGATGTCTGCCATGTCGACCCCGTCGCGCACCGGCACGCTCGCCGTCGGCACCATGGCCCTGCTCACGGCTCTCTACTTCGCGCAGGGTCTGCCGTACGGGTTCTTCAGCCAGGCAATGCCCGTCATCCTGCGTGAGGAGGGGTACTCGCTCACGCAGATCAGCGTCTACGGGCTGCTCTTCGCGCCGTGGGGTCTCAAGTTCCTGTGGGCGCCGTATGTCGACCGATACGGGACCCGACGCCGCTGGCTCCTCGCGATGCAACTGACATCCGCGACGATCGCCCTCGCCCTGGCCTGCCTCGACCTCTCCGGGACGCTGGTCTGGCTCCTCGTCGGCATCGCGGTGATCAACCTGGCGTCGGCGACCCAGGACATCGCGACCGACGGACTGGCGGTGCAGACCCTCGGCCCTCGACAACGAGGTCTGGGCAACGGGATTCAGGTGGGCGCCTACCGGGTCGGCATGATCGTCGGCGGCGGTGGACTGCTGTGGTTGTTCTCGCTCGCCGGCTGGCGCAGCCTCTTCGTCGCGATGTCGATCCTACTCGTCGCCCTGACGATCCCGGTGTGGTTCCTCGCCCGCACACCCGCGGACACGACGTCTTCGTCGACGGAACAGGCGCATGTCCCGCGGCCGTCGCCGTCACTGCTCCTCACCGGCTGGCTCGCCCGGCTACGACGACCCGGCGTGGTGGTGTTCATCCTGGTCGTCGGGGCCTACAAGTTCGGCAACTCGATGGGGTCGGCACTCGTCGGGCCCTTCATGTCCGACATCGGCCTGAGCCTGGGACAGATCGCCCTCGTCGAAGGTGCGTTGTCGTCGGCGGGTGCGCTCGCCGGCGCGGCCCTCGGCGGGTGGCTGGCGTTCCGCTACGGACGACGCCAAGCCCTGCTGTTCGGCGGCGTCACCCAAACTCTCAGTCTCGCTTTGTATCTGGTGGCTGCGTCGGGCGTCGGCGGGTTCTGGCTCGTGGTCAGTGCGAGCTTGGCCGAACACATCCTCGGTGGGGCGGCGACCGTCGCGGTGTTCACGCTGATGATGGACGCGTGCGAGAAGGGGTACGAGGGCAGCGACTACACGCTGTTCGCCTGCGCGGTGGTCGGCGTCCAGGGCGCGGCCGGTTTCGCGGCGGGCGTCGTCGGTGACCTGTTCGGCTTCCCGACGCTGTTCGCGACGGCACTGGTGCTCTCGGGTGTCGGTGTCGTCGTCATGATCCGCGCGCTCGATCGCGGGATGGGGCCGACGACGATCCGAGCGCTCGCGCGGAGAGCGCCGCGCTCGGTGGACTGAAACGTGGCGGGGGAACGTCGCCAGGGCTTCGTGGCTCGTCGCTTGCGCTCCTCGCACCTCAGCCGGCAGTGGTAGCGCTCGCGCGGAATGGGTCGAGGATCAGCGACGGCCGGGGATCAGCGTGGCCAGGGCCTCGTCGACCACCCGTTCGAGATCGTCCCCGAGGTTCCCGGCGAGGAACTGCTGGGCGAGCTCGGCCATGGCCCCGGTGAAGACGGCCGCCCGCACCCGACCGGTGAGCGGATCGGTCTCCCGGGCGTCGGCCTCGGCGAAGGAGAGTTCGAAGAGCATGTTCTGCGTGGCGGCACGACGCTGCGCGAGCACCGGATTGGTCCGTCCCTCGGTGAACAGGATGCGGCCGCGACGGGGATCCTCCGACGCGTGGCCGAGGACTGCGAGCATGCCGGCGCGGGTGCGCGCTCGGACGGAGTGACCTGCGGTGGTCATGGCGGCCTCGACCACCGCACCCAGCTCGGCGGCGGTGGCGTCGTAGACGGCGCCGAGTAGTTCGTCGGTGTCGGCGAAGCTCTCGTAGAAGTAGCGGGTGTTGAAGCCGCAGTGGCGGCACACCGACCGCACCGACAGTTCGGTCTCGGGTCCGCTGCCCCCGAAGATGTCGAAAGCCGCGGCGATCAGGATCGCGCGGCGCTCGGCGCGGCGGTCCTCCAGGGGGACGCCGGCCCATCGGGTCGGACTCGACATCGTTTCACCATAGACGGGCTGACCCGGCACGGAGCAAGGTCTGGTCACGCGCGTACCCAAAGCGTTAAAGTGGGTACAACCGTGACCACATGGCGGCCGTGCTCATGTGGCGTCGTCGTATCGACGGTCCGGGCCGGGGACCACCCCGCTCGGGTCGTCGGTATCGAGAAAGGACGATCGATGAACGTTCCCCTCGCGCCCCTACGGCTGCCCTCCACGGAATGGGTCCCGTTGGACCTGCCGCACGAGATGCTCGGATCGTGGCTCAACGGCAAGTTCGACGAGAACGTCCGTGCCAAGTTCTTCCGGGGGATGGAGTTCGAGAACCCGTCCGGCGACCCCGGGTGGTTCGGGCCCGACAGTGCCACCTGGTATGTCCACTCGCACACGCCGGCGCTGATCTTCGGGCTGCAGAGCGCGTCGTACATCGAACGTCTTGATCCCAGCATCTTCTGGATGGGCATGCATCACTCCCGTCTGGTCCGGCGACGTGAGGATGGCACCGCGACCACCACCATCGACCCCGACGGTGCGATGACCCGCCTCGGGCATTCGCTCGCGTTCTTCATGGGGACTGCCTACGGATCGACGGAAACCGCCGAGCGACTCGCTCGTACCGTGCGGGCGATGCACCACACGATCAAGGGTGTCCGGCCCGACGGCGCGGCCTACGACGCCGACGATCCCGAGTGGTTGCGCTGGAACTACGCGACGGTCGTGTGGGGTATCGCGACGGCGCACGAGATCTACCACCCGCGACCTCTGCGCGGAGTCGAACTCGACAGGTACTACGGGGAATTCGTGCGCGTGGGTCATGCGCTGGGCGGAACCGACCTGCCCACCAGCAAGGCCGAGACCCTGGAATGTCTCGAGTCATACCTGCCCCGGCTGGCGCTGACGCACGGCAACGCGATGGCCACGGGCGCCAACCTCCGGAATCGTGCTCAGGCGGCGGTGGATTGGGCGATCCGGGACATCCAGCCGCGCTGGGCCCAGCAACTCATCTCCTACCGGCCGCCGAATCCCGTCGAACGGCGGGCCCGCCGATCCGCCGTGTGGACCATCATCAACTCGGCCCATCTGTCGATGGGGGAGGCGCCCGAGTTCGCCGCCGCCAAGCGACGCGTCGCCGGCGGCACCGACGTGCCGCACACCCTGCCGCGCTACGAACTCGGCTCCGATCCCGAGCTCAGTCGCGCGGAGGTGGAGGCAGCTTTCTCGCACTAGACGACCGATCCAGACTACCGACCCGGGGCGGCGCATCCGACAGCGATGCGCCGCCTTCGTCGTCGAAAAATCCGATCCGACAACAACATTCGGCAGTGTGAATCGGGCGTGAGCCGCATTGAAGCGGAAACAGGGAATTCATCTCACGTCACGCTGGTGTAACAAAGCCTAAATACGTTTACCCGACATACGCGAGTTCGCCGATCGAGAGCGACGCGTATCTCTTCGGGGGGGTCACGCGGTGCGAAGCAGCGCCGGGTGTCTGTCATGGCCCCGCTCGAGCCGACCTGAGACGTATTGAGAAAGGCCTTCGGATGTCGTTTGATTCATTGCCGTCCGCCGTCACCCCCACACGCCGTAGGCGGTACGGCATCCTCATCCCGGCGGCGCTGTCCGCCGTCGCACTCGCGCTGAGCGCCTGTGGCAGCTCGGCGAGTGAGGACTCGGCATCGAGCGCCGAGTCCTGCGTCGACACCTCGGGCGACACCATCAAGGTCGGCTCACTGAACTCGCTCTCGGGCACGATGGCGATCTCCGAGGTCACCGTGCGTGACTCGATCAAGCTGGCCGTCGACCAGATCAACGACAACGGCGGTGTGCTGGGCAAGCAGATCCAGCTCATCGGCGAGGACGGCGCCTCCGAGCCCACCATTTTCGCCGAGAAGGCGGAGAAGCTGATCTCGGCGGACTGCGTCGCGGCGGTGTTCGGCGGCTGGACGTCGTCGAGCCGCAAGGCGATGCTGCCGGTCTTCGAGGACAACAACTCCCTGCTGTACTACCCGGTGCAGTACGAGGGCCTCGAGTCGTCGAAGAACATCTTCTACACCGGTGCCACCACCAACCAGCAGATCGTGCCGGCCCTGGAGTACCTGAAGGAGAAGGGCGTCAAGTCCCTCTACCTCGTCGGCAGCGACTACGTCTTCCCGCAGACGGCCAACCGCGTCATCAAGGCCTACGCCGAGGCCAACGGCATCGAGATCAAGGGCGAGGACTACACCCCGCTCGGTTCGACGGACTTCTCGACCATCGTCAACAAGGTCCGCACCGCCGACGCCGACGCCGTGTTCAACACCCTCAACGGCGACTCCAACGTGGCCTTCTTCCGTGAGTACAAGAACGTCGGTCTGACCCCGCAGGCGATGCCGGTGGTGTCGGTCTCGATCGCGGAGGAAGAGGTCGGCGGCATCGGTGTGGAGAACATCGAGGGGCAGCTCGTCGCGTGGGACTACTACCAGACCATCGACAACCCGGCGAACGAGTCCTTCGTCCGCGACTACAAGGCCGCCTACGGCGCCAACAAGCCGACCTCCGATCCCATGGAGGCCGCCTACGTCTCGGTGTACCTGTGGAAGAACACCGTCGAGAAGGCGAACTCGTTCGCCGTCGCCGATGTCCAGAAAGCCGCCGGCGGAGTCACTTTCGAGGCTCCCGAGGGTCTGGTGACCATCGACGGCGAGAACAACCACATCACCAAGACCGCTCGCATCGGTGAGATCCGCGGCGACGGGCTGATCTACACGGTGTGGGATTCGGGCCAGCCGATCGAGCCGGACCCGTACCTCAAGTCCTACCCGTGGGCGGAGGGCCTCAGCAGCTGACCTGTGAGTGACCCGTCTCGTGCCCCGCGCGAGACGGGTCACCCCCTTGTCGCCCGCATCGACACCCACGACGAACGGATGGGAACGTGGAAACCGTTATCGGACAGCTCTTCACCGGGCTGAGTCTCGGCTCGATCCTGCTCCTGGCAGCACTCGGTCTGTCCCTGACCTTCGGTCAGATGGGCGTGATCAACATGGCCCACGGGTCGTTCATCATGGCCGGCTCCTACACCGCGTACTCGGTGCAGGAATACCTGATCTCGAACGCCGGTGTGTCCCTCATCGTCTCGCTCTTCATCGGATTCCTCGTCGGTGGCCTCATGGGTGTGCTGCTCGAGGTCACCCTCATCAAGCGCATGTACGACCGTCCGCTCGACACCCTGCTGGTGACGTTCGGCGTCGGACTGATCCTGCAACAGCTCGCGCGCGACATCTTCGGTGCGCCGGCAGTCCGCGTCACCGCGCCGCCGTGGCTGTCCGGAGGCGTCGACATCCTCGGTGCGGTGGTTCCCAAGACCCGCCTGTTCATCATGCTGCTGGCCGTCATCGCGGTGGTGGCGATCGCCGTGACGATGAAGTACACCCCGATGGGGCGTCGGATCCGCGCGGTCGTCCAGCACCGCGACCTGGCCGAGACCAGCGGGATCTCCAGCCGGACAACCGACATCACCACCTTCTTCATCGGCTCCGGACTCGCCGGTGTCGCCGGTGTGGCGCTGACCCTCATCGGTTCCACCAGCTCGAACACCGGTATGACCTATCTGATCGACGCCTTCCTGGTCGTCGTCATCGGCGGCCTGGGACAGATCAAGGGCGCGGTCATCGCGGCCATCGCCCTCGGCATCCTGAACTCGTTCATCGAATACAACACGACCGCATCGGTGGCCAAGGTCGCCGTGTTCGTGATCATCGTGATCTTCCTGCAGATCCGCCCCCAGGGCCTGTTCACGGTCCAGTCGAGGAGTCTCGTGTGAAGGACTATTTCAGCGGTCACTGGAAGACCTACGCGGGGTTCGCCGTCGCGGCGGTGCTGCTGTTCGGCGTTGCACCCGCCGTGCTCTCCGACTTCCGGCTCAACCTGCTCGGCAAGTTCCTGTGCTTCGGCATCGTCGCGGTCGGTATCGGCCTGGCCTGGGGCCGCGGCGGCATGCTGACCCTCGGTCAGGGTGTGTACTTCGGCCTCGGCGCCTACATCATGGCGATGCACCTGAAGATCGCCGACGCCGAGATCCGCGGCGACGACGTGCCGGACTTCATGCAGATCGCCGGTATCCGCGAACTCCCCGGGTACTGGAAACCGTTCGCCTCGCCGCTGGTGACGATCCTCGGAATCCTGTTCGTGCCCACCCTGATCGCGGTCCTGCTGGGCCTGGGTGTGTTCAAGCGGAAGGTCAAGGGCGCCTACTTCGCGATCCTGTCGCAGGCGCTCGCCGCCGCCTTCGCGATCCTGCTCATCGGCCAGCAGAGCACCGGCGGCAGCAACGGCCTCAACCGTTTCCGCAGCTTCTTCGGTCTCGCCCTGAACGACCCCGTGAACCGCCACCTGCTTTTCTACATCGCCTCCGCCACCCTGCTCGTCGTCGTCGCGATCACCCGGCAGCTGATGTACAGCCGCTACGGTGAGCTGCTCGTCGCCGTGCGCGATCAGGAGGAGCGTGTTCGCTTCCTGGGCTACGACCCCGCCAACGTCAAGGTCGTCGCCTACGCGATCGCCGCCCTGTTCGCGAGCATCGCCGGCGCCCTGTTCGTGCCCATCGTCGGCATCATCTCGCCCGCCGACGTCGGCATCGTGCCGTCCATCGCGTTCCTGATCGGTGTCGCGATCGGCGGTCGCACAACACTTCTCGGACCGGTACTCGGCGCCATCGCGGTCGCCTGGGCGCAGACCAGTCTGTCGGAGAACTTCCCCTCCGGATGGACCTATGCGCAGGGCATCCTGTTCATCGTCGTGGTCGGCTTCTTCCCGGCCGGCCTGGCCGGGATCGGCGCCGCGCTCAAGTGGCGCCGGAAGAGATCGGTCGATCCGTCGCCCACGGGTGACATCGACGAACATGCCGACAGCAAGGTAGGAGCCTCGTCATGAGCGGATCCGAGACGGTGGGCACGGTCGAACCGGTCGCCGGTGGCAACGCGGGGATGGACAGCGACTACCTCCAGGTGCGCGGTCTGTCCGTCGAGTTCGACGGTTTCAAGGCCGTCACCGACGTGGATCTCACGTTGCTGCAGGGTGATCTGCGGTTCCTCATCGGACCCAACGGCGCCGGTAAGACGACCATCATCGACGCGATCACCGGTCTGGTGAAGGCCACCGGGTCGATCCAGAAGTCGGGTGTGGAACTCGTCGGCAAGAAGGTGCACCAGATCGCGCGCCTCGGCGTCGGCCGAACGTTCCAGACTGCCAGCGTCTTCGAGGAACTGAGCGTGCTGCAGAACCTCGACATCGCCGCCGGCGCGGGCCGGTCGGTGTGGACCATGCTCCGACGTCGGCCCACCGAGATCCCCGAGGGGATCGCTGAGGCCCTCGAGACCATCGGCCTGCAGGATCTGCGCGACACCCCGGCCGGCGTCCTCGCGCACGGTCAGAAGCAGTGGCTGGAGATCGGCATGCTGCTGGTGCAGAACGCCTCGGTGTTGCTGCTCGACGAACCGGTTGCCGGTATGAGCCACGAGGAACGTGAGGAGACCGGAAACCTGTTGCGCCGGATCGGCGGTGAGCGGACCGTGGTCGTCGTCGAACACGACATGGACTTCATGCGGGCGTTCGCGACGTCGGTGACGGTCCTCGCCCGCGGTCGGGTGTTGGCCGAGGGCAGCGTCGCCGAGGTGCAGGCCAATCCGAAGGTCCAGGAGGTGTACCTCGGAACCGCCGCCGGCGGTGAGGAACTCGAGGAGATCGCCGCCGACTCCGACGACGCTTCTGTTGTCACGACCGAGAAGAAGGGCTGAGCCCGATGCTGAAACTCTCCGGGGTGCACGCCGGGTACGGCCGCACCGAGGTCATCCACGGCGTCGACATCGAGGTCCCGTCCGACGGTGTGGTCGCGGTGATGGGGCACAACGGCGCCGGCAAGACGACGCTGCTCCGGGCCGCCGTCGGTCTGGTGAAGACCACCAAGGGGTCCATCACCTTCGACGGTGTCGACATCACCAAGGCCCGCCCGAGCGCGCGGGTCAAGCACGGCATCGCCTATGTCCCGCAGGGCCAGCAGAGCTTCGGCCACCTCACCACCGCAGAGAACCTCCAGGTGGTGGCCGACGGACGCAAGCGCGGCAAGGAGCTCATCGCCGAGATGTTGGACATGTTCCCGGCGCTGAAGGAACTGCTGGGCCGGCGTGCGGGCCTGCTGTCGGGCGGGCAACGCCAACAGCTCGCGATAGCCCGAGCCCTCATCACCGAACCGCGGATGCTGATCCTCGACGAACCGACCGAGGGCATCCAGCCGTCGGTGGTCGCCGAGATCGAACAGACCATCACCACCCTCACCCAGCGGGGCGGACTCGGGGTGCTGCTCGTCGAACAACACATCGGCTTCGCTCTCGAAGCGGCACAACAGTATTACGTGCTCGAGAGCGGCCGGGTCACATCGTCGGGCGAGGGCGGGACGGCTGCCGAGGCCACCGTCCGTGAGGCGATGACCATCTGAGCGCGGGCCCCGCCGAAGGTCTCGCGGTCAGGTGCCCTTCACGTTGAGCAGCTGGGTCAGGACCGCCTCGACCTCGACCAGATCGCGGGCGTCGTCCATGATCTGGTCGATCGGCTTGTAGGCGGCGGGGATCTCGTCGATCCATTCTCGGCCGTGACGGTATTCGATGCCTTTCATCGCCTCGGCGAGGTCATCGAGCGTGAACAGCTTCTTCGCCTTGGTGCGTGAGAACCGCCGGCCTGCACCGTGCGGGGCGGAGAACAACCCCGGCTCGTTTCCACGTCCGCGCACCACATACGACCTCGTGCCCATCGACCCCGGGATCAGGCCGTACGTCCCGGCACTGGCGTCGATCGCACCCTTACGGGTGAGCCACACCGCCTTGTCGGCGATCTCCACGTTCTCGGTGTAGTTGTGGTGGCAGTTGATCCGGCGTACCTCGATCGACTCCGGGGTCCGGAAACCGTTGTCGCCCAGCCATACGTCGAACACGCTGATGAATCGGTCCATCATCTCGGCCCGGTTCTCGAAGGCGAACCGCTGCGCCCACCGCAACTCTCGGATGTAGTCGTCGAACTCCGCGGTGCCGGAGTCGAGGTAGGCGAGGTCGGGATGGGGGAGGCCGATGTGCTCACGACGGCACCGGTCCTGAGCGACCCGGATGTGCTTCTGCGCGATCTTGTTTCCGACGCCGCGGCTACCGGAGTGCAGGAACAGCCAGATGGTACCGGTGTCTCCGCTCCCGACCTGTTCGCACAACTCGATGAAATGGTTGCCGCCGCCCAACGAACCCAGCTGCTCACGCCACTTCGGTGAGTGGGACAGGTCGACGTCGTTGTCCGAGGCGGACTCCTCCAGCTCGGCGATCCTGGCCTGGGTGTGCGGGAACCGGACGGTCTCGTTGTAGTTGCCCGGGGACAGCGGGATCGTCGACTCCACGCGTCGCCGCAGGTCGGCTAGGTCGAAACCGTCCAGGTCGTTCCTGCCGATCGAGGTAGCGACGCCGATCATCCCGCAGCCGATGTCGACGCCGACCGCGGCCGGGATCACGGCGTCGACGGTCGGGATGACCGTCCCGACCGCAGACCCCTTGCCCGCGTGGGCGTCGGGCATCAGCGCCACGTGCGGATGGATGAACGGCAGCGACGAGATCTCGGCCGCCTGTCTCCGGGTCGTGTCGTCGAGGATCGAGGCGAAGTTGAGTACCTTCGGTGCGATCATCTCGGGCATGTCTGCTCCCTCAGCGAAGGTGGACCGCGATCTCCGGTCCCAGGGCGTGCGGTGCGTGGAGGGGGAGGCGGTCGCCGCTCCAGAACCGGCCCGGGTCGAACCAGTTGGAGTCCTTGGTGGTGTCGAGAATTCCCATGTCGCGGTAGGTGATCGCGACGACCTCGGCGCAGTAGGCCGCTTCGAGGCTCACCGGTTCCGGCGACGAGACCTTGTGCTGCCGTTGCTCACGGCGTTCCCGGACCTTGCGGTCGAGATAAGGGAGACCGCGAACCAGGTCGGCCGAGTTGGGTACGCGACCACGGAACCATCGACCGGCCAGGCGTGCGGTGGTCGGGAACGGGGTGCCGTCGAGGCGCGCGATCACCTTGAGTAGTTCGTCCTCCTGCGTCCGGCTGACCTCCGGACCGAGCTGACGAATCCAGCACGCCTGCTCATACCGGACCATCCACTGCTCGACGGCCTCACGCGCATCGTGGAGCTGGACCCCGCGGTGATTCGACCCGGTCCAGACGTCGGTCAGTTTGTCGCCGAGTTCGGCATGCCACAGCAGAGGCGGGAGATCGTCGATGCACACCGCCATCGCCACATGGTTCACCGGCGCATTCGTGAGTGTGCGGATGGCGCGGTCGGGCCCGGAATGTCCGCGGAACAGCCAGACATCGCCGGTGCGGGTGGCCTCGAGCGCGGTGGTCAACGAGACACCGCCGGACTCCCCGGCGAGATCGGCGCGCCGCGGTCTTCTCCTGGTGGGCATCCCCGAAGACTAGAGCGTGCGCTCGAAGACGGCCATCGGCCGCGGGGCGACCTATCCTGCCCCAATGAGGAATCTGTGGAAGTGGTTGGGACTCGCCGGTGCCGTCGGCGTGACGACCGGCGGTGTGCTGATCGCGCGGGACCAGCGTCAGCGCAAGGCCTATTCGGCCGACGACGTCCGCGAGCGACTACACCAGCGTCTGGCGGAGGCCGATACCGCTGGTGGCGGAGACGAACGATCCTGAGGACACTGGTGGGCAAGGTCGGCCCTGGTGGCCGGCCGGGCAAGCCGAACCACAGATAGGGAACACCATGACCGACAACAGCGGATTCGGCGGCGGACCGTTCAACTTCGGCCCCGAGGACTTCGACCGTTTCGCACGCGAGGCAGGCGAGGGGCTGCGCGACGTGTTCGGCAAGCTCTTCGAGGGCCAGGCGGCGCCGGGTGCGTTCTCCATGTTCTTCGACGAGGCGGCCCGGGGTCGCACGCGGACGCAGCCGCGGCCGGAGACGGCCGGGGAGACCGGATCGGGAGTCTGGGCCGTGTTCGTCGTCGACGAGGACGGTGGGGCCCGCGTCGAACAGGTCTACGCCACCGAACTCGACGCGCTCCGCGCCAACAAGAACAACACCGACCCGCGGCGAAAGGTGCGGTTCCTGCCGTACGGCATCGCCGTCAGCGCACTGGACGAAGCGCTCGACGGGGAGCCCGGCGAGGACGAGAAGTCCGACTGAACGGCTTCTTCGACAGACGGATGAGGCCGGTGAGTCCGAAGGGACTCACCGGCCTCATGCCGTGCGAAGCACTCATCGGTGCTCCGGTGATGCAGTCACAGCGCCTCGGACGCCGATGCCGCTATCAGAGGTTCGCGCCGCAGACCGGCCACGCACCGGGGCCCTGAGTCGCGAGGACGTTCTCCGCAACGCGGATCTGCTCTTCGCGCGAGGCGTTCGCCGGGTTACCGGAGCCGCCGTTGGCCTCCCAGGTGCTCTGCGAGAACTGGAGGCCGCCGTAGTAGCCGTTGCCGGTGTTGATGCTCCAGTCACCACCGCTCTCGCACTGGGCGACAGCGTCCCAGTTGCCCGAGTCGGCCGAGGCGGTGGCCGCCATCATGCCGAACGGGGCAGCGGTGAGGGCACCGACGAATGCGGCACGGGTGACGAGCTTGGTCATGTGGTTCTTGGTCATACGCATGGTCTTCCTCCTGATCACCACCCGGGGTTGGCAAGGTGGTTGATTTCGGACTTGGCCGACCATACGGCTTGATAACGGTCAGGTCACGTCAGGGTCGTGACCTGCAGAATCTCGGTAACGCATGGATAACGCTGTTAGCTTTGGGGTAAAAGCCCAGCGCATCGCGGCATTCCGCGAGTGGATGCGAAAGCGCGTGTTCGGGCGTGTTCGATGACGAAGGTCACACCTTCGGAGTGGTGTGGAACACTTGCTCGCGGGGTCTCGGGAGGCTAGTGGCGCCGTCGTACGGCGATGCGTCCGCCGCGTGCGGGTGCGTAGGCGACGCCCCGGGAGAACCAGCGCTCGGCGCGTGCGTCGGTGGGGATCAGCTCGAAGTCGCTCAGGATCGTCCGCAGCGCCACGTCCATCTCCATCGTCGCGAAGGCGGCGCCGATGCAGCGTCGTGTGCCGCCACCGAACGGTAGCCACGCCGGCGACGGCGCGGTGCCCAGGAAGCGGGTCGGATCGAACCGCTCGGGGTCGGTGAACTCGCGGCTGTCGTCGTGGAGCAGCGCGATGGAGACCATCACGTTGTATCCGCGCGGTATGCGCCAGGGGCCGAGTTCGAGCTGGTCGGCGACGACGTGGCGGGCGGCGAAGTCGATGACCGGGCGGCTGCGCTGGGTCTCGAGGATGGTCGCGTGCCGGTACTCGGTCCCGCCTTCGTCGACTTCGGCGACAAGGCGATGCATGACTTCGGGGTGACGACGCAGGCGCTCGAACGCCCAGGCGAGGGTCGTTCCGGTCGTCTCGTGCCCGGCGGCGAGCATGGTCATCAGCTCGTCGCCGATCTCGTCGTCGTTCATCGGGGTGCCGTCGTCGTAGCGGCTGCGCAGCATGAGGGCGAGGATGTCGTCGCGCTCCTCGAGTCGGGGGTCGTTGCGAGATCTGGTGATCAGATCGCCGAGGAGGGCCTTGCCCTCCACGCGCATGCGCTCGTACCGACGGTTGGGGTCGACCGCGCGCAGTACGCGAGGGAGGTTGGGAACGGTTGCCGCGCGGGAACCGACGGTGACCATCGGCGGGATGATGCGCCGCAGGTTCTCCAGATCCTCGCCGACTGCGCCGAACACCGCGCGCAGGATCACGTTGAGGGTGATCCGCATCATCGGCTCCATCGAGGCGAACTCGGTCTCGACGGGCCACGTCGAGGTCTCGGCCCGGACCTCTTCCTCCACGATCTGCTCGTAGGTCTTCATCCGCTTGCCGTGCAGCGGCGGGGTCAGCAGCTTGCGGCGCGCCCGGTGCTCCCGGCCCTCGAGGGAGAAGATCGAGCCGGCACCGAGGATGCGGCCCAGATTGGGCTGGACGTTGACGACCTTGTCCCCGGCGGTGAACAGCTCGCGTGCGAGCGTGGCGTCGGAGATCACCACCGCCTGCCCGAAGACCGGGAGGTGCACGGTGAAGGCGGACCCGTGCCGGTCGTGGAGATGGCCGAAGAAATGTCGTCGCGAGGCGATCGCGGCAAGTCCCTGCACCGCCGAGGGGAGCCGCGTGGCGGGCGGTAGATGCGAGTCACTGCGCAGGACGGATGTACTCATCGGCTCGAGGCCTCCCCAGGTCTGGTACGTCGGCGTACCAGTGACGGTACGCGGGGGTACCGGGGAGGGCAAGAGGCATATGCTCGCAGCGTGAACTCGGAGCTGTGGCCGGAAGGCGCCTCGTCGACGCGGGAGCGTCTGCTGGCGGCGATGCTCGACTGTGTCGCCGCGTCGGGATACCGCGAGACCACCGTGGCCGACGTCGTCCGCGTCGCGCAGACCTCGCGTCGCTCCTTCTATCAGGAGTTCACCGACAAGCAGGACTGTTTCTTCGCGCTGGTCCGCCGGACCACCCGGTTGACCATCGACGAGATCGCGCGCAGCGTCGATCCGCAGGCCGATCCGGAAGACCAGGTGCGGCAGGCTGTTTCG
The DNA here is from genome assembly GCF_021245825.1 of Gordonia metallireducens. Taxonomy (NCBI): domain Bacteria; kingdom Bacillati; phylum Actinomycetota; class Actinomycetes; order Mycobacteriales; family Gordoniaceae; genus Gordonia; species Gordonia metallireducens. Next base: position 64,046 of record NZ_JAJQJP010000031.1, read on the forward strand.
GCGTACGTGGCGGCCAGTGATCGCTACCCGGGGTTGGTGCTGAGCTGGATCCGGGAACTACCGGCGCTCGGGCGGCCCGCCGACGTCGTGAAGAACGAGGCGCTCGAGGAGTGGGTCGATCTGTTCGTGCGGCTGACCTCCAACCCGGCCCTGATCGCCGCGGGAGTGCCGCCGATCAGTCGGCAGCGGGCGATGTTCCTGTGGGGCGGGGTGCGTGAACTGACCGCCGAGGCCATGGAGACGGGCGCGCCGCTGTCTGAGATCGTCGAACCCGCTACAGCGGCGTGCCTCGCCCTGATCCTGGCCGGCGGCCGTTAGCGCAGATCAGCGCCAGGCGCCCCGCAGATACTGCGGCGGGTAGGGCGCCTCGTCGCGGGAGAGGCCCAGCTCGTGGGCAGCCCGTTGCGGCCACGACGGCTCGCGCAGGGCGACGCGTCCGAAGAGGACGGCGGTGATGTCGTCGTCGCCGGCGATCTTCTCGGCCTGATCGGGCTCGACGATGAGCCCGACCGCCGCGGTCGGGACACCGGAGTCCCGGTGGATGGAGCGGGCCAGGTCCACCTGGTAGCCGGGGCCGACAGGGATGTCGGCGAGCACGTTGCCACCGGACGAGACGTCGATCAGGTCGACGCCGCGGGCGGCGAGGATCTCGGCGAGACGGGCGGATTCGGCGACATCCCAGCCGCCGTCGCGCCACTCCGTACCGGAGAGCCTGATGAACAGCGGCTTCGACTCCGGCCACACCGCGCGCACGGCCTCGACGACCTCGAGCACGATGCGGGTGCGGCCTTCGAAGTCGCCGCCGTAGGCGTCGCTGCGGGTGTTGGAGAACGGCGACAGGAACTGGTGCAGCAGATACCCGTGCGCTGCGTGGATCTCGACCACGTCGAACCCTGCTTCGTCGGCGCGACGCGCCGCCTGGGCGAAGGCGTCGACGACCTCGGCGATCTGCTCGGTGGAGAGGGCGACCGGATCTGCGTAACCCTCGAACGGCACGTCGGACGGGCCGACGGTCGTCCAGCCCCCGTCTTCGACGGGGATGCTGCCGGAGCCGTCGGCGAACGGCGAGTACGTCGAGGCCTTACGGCCGGCGTGGGCGATCTGGGTGCCGATGGTCGCGCCCTGGGAGTGCACGAAGTCGACGATCCGCTTCCACGCCTGAGTCTGGTCGTCGTTCCACAGACCGGCGTCTTCCGGGCTGATCCGGCCCTCGGGGACCACGGCCGCGGCCTCGGTGAGGATCAGCCCGAAGCCGCCGGCGGCGCGGGCGCCGAGATGGGCGAGATGCCAATCGGTCGGGATGCCGTCGCCGGCGAAGGAACTGTACTGGCACATCGGCGCGAGCCAGATCCGGTTGGGGATCTCGACGTCGCGGAGCGTGATCGGTTCGAAGAGCGCTGTACTGGTCACGAATAGGGTCAACCGATACGGCGGCACGCTATTCCCCGGGCGGTAGGTTGAGACCCATGACGCAGACCCCGCGAGAAGCGCGCCGCATGTTCTTTCCGCTGTCGGTGACCGTGTTCGCCGCGGTGTGGATCGGGGTCGCGGTCCTCGGTTCCGACGAGATGGCCGGGCACATCGGCCTGGACGGTGAGGTCACGCGCTGGGACTCCAAGTGGGTGTTCCTGGGTTGGCTGGGAGTCGTCGGGTTGGTGCTCGTGGTCATCTTCGGTGGCGCCGAACGACTTCTGTCCCGCCTCCCCGCAAGTGCGGTCAACTTCCCGAGCCGCCGCCGCAAGGCGTACTGGATGGAACCGTCGAACCGCGACGAGTTCAATCGCCGGATGGGCGATGACCTGTCCTTGATGGGCGGCGCGACGTTGTTGATGATGGCCTGGCTGCTCGCGGCCTCGGCCATCATCGGGAGCAGTGACAGCGCATCGTGGACCCTGGCCATCCCGGTTGCGATCTATCTGGTGGCCGTGGTCGGTTACACCCTGTACATCAGCGTCGGGTCGCGGTACGCGATCCCCGGCGACTGACACCCGAGGAAGGAACCCGACGATGAGCGAGACGACAGACGCGGTGTCGGTGGAGGTCGACGCGCCGCTCGGGGTGATCACCCTGCGCGCCGCGCGGCGTCGAAACCCGTTGTCCACCATCACGATGAAGGCGGTCACGGCTGGACTCCGCGGGTTCGACGAGGACTCCGGTGTGCGCGTGATCGTGATCCGGGCGGAAGGTCCGGCCTTCTCCGCCGGCCACGACCTCGGCGAACTCGTCGACCGCACGCTCGAAGACGAACGCGCCGTCTTCGACACCTGCGCCGAGCTGATGCGAACCGTCCACGAGGTGCGTCAGCCGGTCATCGCAGAGGTCGCCGGCATGGCCTTCGCCGCCGGGTGCCAACTGGTCGCGACGTGCGATCTCGCGGTCGCGGGGCGCAGCGCGAAGTTCTCGACCCCGGGCGTCCGGATCGGCCTGTTCTGCTCGACGCCGATGGTCGCGCTGACACGGGCTGTCGGCCGCAAACGCGCCATGCACATGCTGCTGACCGGGGAGGCGATCGATGCCGAGACGGCCGCCGACTGGGGGTTGCTCAGCGGCGTCGTCGACGATGCCGAACTCGCCACGACGGTCCGGGATCTGGCGCTGCACATCGCCGGGTCGAGTGCCCGGACGGTGTCCATCGGCAAGCAGGCCTTCTACAAGCAGATCGAGCTCGACGAGGCGTCGGCGTACGTGGAGATGTCGGAGACGATGGCGACCAACGCGATGACCTGCGATGCGCAGGAGGGGATGTCGGCATTCCTGGAGAAGCGCGAACCGGTCTGGACCGAATAGCCGCGAAACCCACCACAATTGGCCAGGTCCACCACCCCGCAGGGTGGTGGACCTGGCGACGTGTGGTGGGTTTGCGGACGGGTCAGGCGTCGACTCGGGGCGATGTCTCCGCGGTCGCCTTGGCGAATCGCGCGAGATGGGCGTCGGCGGTGCCGAATTCGTACTCGATCGCGGTGAGACGCTTGAAGTAGTGGCCGATGGCCAGTTCCTCGGTCATGCCCATACCGCCGTGCAGCTGCACCGAGTTCTGCCCGATGAACCGTGCGGCCCGGCTGATCGTCGCCTTGGCGGCCGAGACGGCCGCGGCCCGCTCGGCGGGTTCGGCGTCGAGCGACAGGATCGCGTAATACTGCGCGGCCACCGACTGTTCGAGCTGCAGGTGCATGTCGACCATGCGGTGCTGCAGCACCTGGAAGCTGCCGATCGGGACGCCGAACTGCTCCCGCTGCTTGGCGTATTCGACGGTGTCGGTGAAGACCTTGCGCATCAACCCGACGGCCTCGGAGATCACGGCTGCGGTGGCGGTGTCCCAGGCTTTCTCGAGCAGGTCGATCGCACCGTCGCCGGCGATGAGCGCGTCGCCGGGCAACCGGACGTCGTCGAAAGTGATGTCGGCGGCCTGACGGTCGTCGATGGTGCGCAGCTTGTGGAGCTCGAGGCCCTCGGGTGCACCGTCGGCGAGGTCGATCAGGAACAGCGAGACCCCCGCGGGATCGTGCGGCTCACCCGAGGTGCGGGCGCTGACGATGAGGTAGTCGGCCAGCGGAGCGGTGGTGACAACCGCCTTGCTGCCGTTGAGTTTCCATCCTTCACCGTCGCGGTCGGCGCTGGTCTCGATCCGCGACAGGACCCCGCCCGAGCCGTCCTCGAGTGCGGCGAGCGCGCTGAGGGCCTCGCCCGCGGCGATGCGCTGTGCTGCCTCGAGGGCGGTGGCGTTTCCGGTGGAGTGCAGCAGTCCGGCACCGAGAACCACCGAGTCGACGAACGGTTCGACGACGAGGGCGTGTCCGAGTGCCTCGGTGACGACCATCAATTCCTCGGCACCGCCGCCGAATCCGCCGATCTCCTCGGGCAGGCAGGCGCCGACGACACCGAGGTCCTCGACGAAGGCCTTCCAGATGTTGGGCTGCCAACCCTCGCCGACTTTCGCGGCGTCGCGACTGACCTGCAGGTCGTAGCGTGCGTCGAGGAACTTGTTGAGTCCGTCGGACAGCAGCTGCTGTTCGGGGGTGAGTGTGAAGTCCATCAGTTTTCTCCTGTGACCCGTCAGAGACCCAGAGCCGCTTTGGCGAGGATGTTCCGTTGAATTTCGTTGCTGCCTGCGTAGATCGAGCCGGCGCGGTCGTTGAAGTAGTGCAGCGGTGCGACGGCCTGCCACGGCTCACCGCTGACGTAACCGTCGGTAGGCGGCGTGTACTGGAAGATCGGGCCGCCGGGGCGGGTCGCGTGCGGTTGGAAGACGCGGCCGTGCGGGCCCGCGGCCTCGAGGGACAGCGTTGTGATCTCTTGGCTCAGTTCGGTTCCCAGGATCTTCAGCATCGAGGCGATCGAACCGGGATCCTTCCCCGAGCTCATCGCGGCGAGCGCGCGGTATTCGAGGACCTCGAGGATCTTCGCGCGCACCTGGATGTCGGTGAGCTTCGCGGCGAAGGCCGGGTCTTCCGACAGCGGACCGCCGTTGGGGGCGGTCACCGTGGCGGCGTCCCGACCGAGCTGCTCGGCCATGACCTGCAGCGCCGGAGCGGCCGCACCGCCGCCCCGCTCGAACACGAGGAGGTACTTGGCGACGGTCCAACCGTCGTCGATCTTGCCGAGCACGTTCTTCTTGGGGACGCGCACGCCGTCGAAGAACACCTGCGCCTGGACCTGCTCGCCGGAGGCGAAGACGAGGTTCTGGACCTCGATGCCGGGGGAGTTCATGTCGATGAGTAGGAAGGTGATGCCCTGCTGCTTGCGCTCCTGGCGCGAGGTGCGCACCAGGCAGAAGATCCAGTTGGCCTCGGAGGCGTGGGTGGTCCAGATCTTGGAACCGGTGACCACCAGGTCGTCGCCGTCGTCGACCGCGGCCATCGACAGCGAGGCGAGGTCGGAGCCGGCCTCGGGTTCGGAGTAGCCCTGACAGAAGAAGACGCTGCCGTCGAGGATTCCGGGGAGGAAGAAGTTCTTCTGCTCCTCGGTGCCGAACGCCATGATCGCGTGCGAGACCATGCGGATGCCCATCGGCGACAGCGCCGGTGCGCCGGCCAGGATCGACTCGCGGCTGAAGATGTAGTGCTGGGACTGCGACCAGTCGCAACCGCCGTACTCCACCGGCCACGCCGGCGCGGCCCAACCGCGCTCGTGCAGGATGGCCTGCCATTTCATCGAGGCCTCGTGGTCGGAGTAGACCGACGTGCGCAGCGTGCCCGCCGCGCGCAGGTCGTCGGTCAGCTTCTCGTCGAGGAACGCCCGTACCTCGTCGCGGAACGCGGCGTCGGCCGGAGACCAGTTCATGTCCATGAGCGGTGCGCAACCTATCTGTAAACGGCTGTGGTCAGATCGGGGTCGAATGGCAATCTACCGAATGTTCGCTCCGGAGCGTAGTCCAGCTCACGAATCGGGCCGCGGTGTGACGCGCGATGCGTCGTCCGCGGGCGGTTCCGGCGTTGTCGCGGCGGGTGGGTTCTCGGGTTCCGGCCCGGCGCCCGACGAGGACAACAGGACGTCGGCCCAGCGGGTGGCGGGGTCGATGTCGATGAGGAGCGCCTTGGCGAGCAACGTCAGCGGAACCGCGAGGATCGCGCCCAGCGGCCCGATGGCCCAGGCCCAGAAGATCAGCGACAGGAACGTCAGTGTGGTCGACAGACCGACCGCGTCGCCGACGAACTTCGGTTGGATCACCGACTGGATGACCACGTTGATGACGCTGTAGACCGCGATGACGATGAGCATCGTCGTGACGCCGCCGTCGAGCAGCGCGAGGAGCGCGGGCGGGACGAGGCCGATGACGAACCCGATGTTCGGGATGTAGTTGGTGATGAACGACAGCAGACCCCACAGGATCGGCAGCGGGACCGACAGCAAGGCGAGAGCGATGCTGTCGAAGACGGCGACGATGAGGCCGAACACCGTCGACACCCACAGGTAGCTCCGTGTGCCCTGCGCGAAGGAGCCGAAGGCCGAGGCGATGTCGGGCCGTATACCTCGCAGATGGTTCATCCGGTCGTCGAATCCCACCGAGTCGGCGGCCATGAACAGCAGCAGGGCGAGTACGAGAACGAGGGCCGACGCGACGCTGAGGGTGCTGGACAGCAACTCGGTGACCACGTTGACGACCTTGCTGGTGTCGACATGGGAGATCATGTCGTGGACCTTGTCCTGGCTGACGCCATGGCTGGTCAGGAAGTCCTGGAAGTTCGTGATGATGGCGTCGAACTTGTCGTCGTAGTCCGGAAGGATCGACGCGAGTCGGGCGACGGAGAACACCAGCGATGCGAAGAGCCCGATCAGGATGCCGTAGACGAGCAGGACTGTCGTCAGGAACGCCGCCCAGCCGGGAAAACCCTTGGTGCGCAACCATCTCGGCACCGGTTGCACCGCGACGGTCAGCATCAGTGCCAGGAACGTCGGCGCGGCGAACGACGCCACCGCCTTGATGCCGGCGACCGCGACCACAAGCCCGGCGATCGTGAGCAGGACGATCGTGCCGCGCGGCAGCGTCCACGCGGGTGGGTCGGGGCGGTAGGTGGGGGTGAGGGTGTCCCGTCCATGCTTGTCCCGAGGACCACGCTCCCGGGTGTGGGTGGACGCCTTTCGAACGGGGCCGGCATCGCCACGGCCGGGACCGCTGCCGGCCGGCTCGTCGCGGTCAGGCTCGTCGTGCGCGGGCTGGTCGTGATCGGGCATGACAGCGCCTTTCTACCGGGACCCCCTGAGTGCGGCGGCTCGCTCCGGCGTGAGCCGGTGACAAGTCTTCAGCACTTCAGGGGGTTCCGTGGCGCTTTCGTGCGCTTGAGGCGATGCCCGACCTCGACCTGTTTACGGGGTCAGCGACCCTTCCACTCAGGCGTCCGCTTCATCACGAACGCCATGATGCCCTCGAGGGTGTCGCCGCTGACGATCAGCGAGTCCAGGACGTTGGCGCTCGCGCGGACGGCCTCGACGGTGTCGGTGATCGCGTCGGACTGCTCCATGGTCGCGATCGACGCACGGACCGAGGTCGGCGACGCGGCGAGGATCTCCTCGGCCACCTCGCGGGCGGTCTCGAGAACCTTTCCGGCGGGGGCGATCCGGCTGACGAGTCCGGCTGCGGCAGCCTCGGAGGCCGAGATCCGACGACCGGTCAGGATCATGTCGCGGGCCAGTGCCGGCGGCACCAGCCGCGGCAGACGGACCAGACCGCCTGCGGCAGCGGCCAATCCGACCTTCACCTCGGGCAGACCGAACGAGGCCTCCTCGTCGGCGACGATGATGTGACAGGCCATGGCGATCTCACAACCGCCGCCGAGGGCGAAGCCGTTGACCGCGGCGATGACCGGCTTGGGCAGGCTTTCGCGGGCGGTGAGACCGGCGAATCCGTTCTTGGGCACCGACAGTGCTGCCGGGCTGGCCGTTGCAGCGAGGTCGTTGCCCGAGGAGAAGGCCTTGTCGCCCTTGCCCGTCAGGATCGCGACCCACAGGTTGTCGTCGGCGAAGTAGGCGTCGAAGATCGAGTCCAGCTCGGCGTTGGCGGCCGGGTTCAGCGCGTTGCGCGCGTCGGGCCGGTTGATCGTCACCTCGAGCAGATGGCCGTCGCGACGGATCTCGACGTGCTCGTAGCTGTCGCGGAAAGCCGGTGCGACCGCGGGGTACTTGGCGTCCATCGCCGCCTCGGTCAGCTTCACGCGGTTGCCCTTGTCGAAGGACCGGACCACGATCTCGGTGCCCGTGGGGTCGTCGGAGTTCAGCAGCAGGTCGAAGAACTCGTCGTCGTCGGAGTCGAGGTTGGCGACGAACCGGGCGCCGAGGCGATCCGGAGCGGCGTCGTCGACGAGCCGACCGACCACGACGCCGGTCCGCTTGCCGCTCTTCGACGGGATGACCGTGTAGGTCTCGAGGATCGCCGGGCCGTCGGCGTCGCCGACCGTGGGAACGGTGGGCGCCGCGTCGAGCTGGGCCTGGACCTTGGCGCTGTGGTCGGCGCGCCACGGTGCCGGGGTCGTCGAATAGACGCCGGCGGCGTGTTTGCTGAGCACACCGCCGTTGGCGATGACGAGACCGAAGTCGCCAGGGGACTGCCGGACGCGCGAGACCACCTCGGCGATGGCGTGCAGCGTGTAGTTGTTGCCCGGACCGCCGAAGAACGGCAGGCCGCCGGTGACGGTGAGACCACGCGGGTCGTCGGGGGACAGGCCGAGCCCGTCGAGGATGTTGAACACCGCGATCGGGAAGCAGCTGTAGATGTCGATGACCGAGACGTCGTCGAGGCCGATCTCGGCGACCTCGAGCGCGTGCTTCACCGCGGCCGGGGCGGCAGGCGCGGCACCGAGGTTCGGGCGAAGCAGCGAGGTGCGTTCGACGGTCTCGGCGTGACCGTGCAGGAAGACCCACTTCGACGGATCGATGCCGGCGGCCTGCGCGGCGCGAACCGACATGATGACGACGGCGGCAGCCTGGTTGACCTGGTCGCGGGCGACGATGTAGCGCGTGAACGGATCGGCGACGATCCGGTTCCCCTCGGTCGGGGTCACCAGCTCGGCGGCGTCGCGCTCGGTCGGGGCAGCCGAATGCGGGTTGGCCGCCGCGACCTTCGTGAACGGGGCGAACAGCTCGCCCATCGCGGTGGCGTAGGCCTCGCGACCCAGGCCGGTGTTGTGGCGGCGGGCGTTCTCCAGCAGTGCGTACTGCGGGATCACCGAGGCGAGACCGTGACGCATCTCGGCGACGGTGATGATGCCTTTGAGCCCGAATCCGCGGTCCTCGAGCTGTCCGCCGACCTCCTCGGCGAAGCTCGGGCGCTCGGTGTCCGGCTTGGACTGGAGATGGCGCACGGTCGACATGACCTCGGCGCCGAAGATGATCGCGGCATCGGAGTGGCCCGCCGCGATGTCACCGGCGAGTTCGGTGAGCATCGTCTGCGGGGTCTGACCGCCGGTCACGGCCTGCACGGCGCGGCGAGGGTCGGCGCCGACGCGCTTGCCCACGGCGCGGGGCATGTTGTCCGGCCGGCCGAGCGGCGACGAGGACAGCGGGCTCGAGATCTCGAACGAGCGGATCGCGGCGATGGTGTCGATGGAATAGGCGAGGTCAGAGGCCCCGGCGTCGTCGAAGGCGGCGGTGACGGCCCGCGCCGCGAGGTCCGCTTCACCAAGCGCTTCATATCCGGGATCGGTCAGACGCTCGGAGGCCTGGCCGACGCCGACGACAACAGGGGTGTTCGGATCGAGATCAGCGATCGAGATTGGCATACGCACACAATGGCACAAAGGCGGGGCTGACGTCTCAAAGTGGTCCCGCATACGCCCATACCTGCGGGTTCGGTCATCAGTGTGGCGGCGAAGCCGGGGCTTGGGAACGTTGCATTCAACGCGGTTTCAATCGTGGTCCTCGGCTCGGGCGACGGCCACACTATCGGCCGACAGTCTGTACCGAAAGGACCATCTGATGACCGCAACCGTGCCCACGAGCACGTCGGCCGCCGGCACCACCGACGAACGGCTCGACGAGGTGTTCGCCCCGATCTTCGCCCGAATCGCCGAAGGTGCGGTGGCTCGCGAAGACGATCGCCGGCTCGCACACGACGAGGTGTCGTGGCTGCGCGAGGCCAAGTTCGGGGCCCTGCGCGTCCCGGTCGAGCTCGGCGGGTACGGCGCCTCGGTGCGCCAGGTGTTCCGGCTCCTCATCGACCTGGCCACCGCCGAGTCGAACCTCCCGCAGGCGCTGCGCGTGCACTGGTCGTTCGTCGAGGATCAGCTCACCGCGCTGCCCGATCCCGAGGCCGAGCGCTGGCTGCGCAAGGTCGCCGAGGGCACGCTCGTCGGCAACGCCATCACCGAACCCGGGGTCGGCGCCATCGACCGCTACCAGACCCGCCTCACGGCAGACGGAGACGCGTGGCGCCTGGACGGCACCAAGTACTACAGCACCGGCAGCCTGTACTCCGACCACATCCTGGTCGCCGCCGACCAGGACGGTGAGCGCGTCTCGGTGCTCGTCGACGCCGACGCCCAGGGCGTCACCCAGCATGACGACTGGGACGGCTTCGGCCAGCGCCTGACCGCCAGCGGCACCACCGAGTTCAGCGGCGTACAGGTGGCCGGTGACCGCATCCTCGGCGCGGGTTACGGCTCGGCGGGCCGGACCTACGCGACGTCCTACCTCCAGCTCGTGCAGCTTTCGGTGCTCGCGGGCATCGCGCAGCGCGCCACCGACGACGTGTCCGAGTGGGTCCGCGAGCGCAAGCGCACCTTCACCCACTCGACCGCAGACCTGCCCCGCCACGATCCGCTGGTGCAGCAGGTCATCGGCCGACTGACCGCGGCCGCCTACTCGGCGCGCACCATCGTCCTCGACATCGCCGATCAGCTCGACCGTCTCGCCGAGACCGGCTGGCAGGACGAGAAGCTGCTCGACAAGGTCGAATTCGACGTCGCCCGCGCTCAGGCGACGGTCATCCCGCTGGTGCTCGACGCGACCACTCAGTTGTTCGAGGTCGGCGGCGCGTCGATCACCTCCGAGCGGTTGCGCCTCGACCGCCACTGGCGCAACGCCCGGGTGATCTCGGTGCACAACCCGCTGATCTTCAAGCTGCAGGCCATCGGTGACCACGTCCTCAACGGCACCGATCTGCCCTATGCATGGAGTGCCGGCCAGAAGTAGGGGGCTACCCTGGCCGCATGCAGCGGATGGCGGCGGCGGACGCCGCGTCGTACTGGATGTCCGAACGCATCCCGAACGACCAGTTCCTGCTGTACTGCTTTGCCGCACCGTCGATCTCGATCGACGAGTGTGGCCGGCGACTGATGGCGCGGGCGAGGCACGTCGCCGATCTGTGCCTACGGGTCCACGACGTCCCGGCGACCGCTGACCGTCCGTACTGGGTCTCCGCCGAACCCACACCCGACCAGGTCCGCGTCGACACCACGACGCGGACCTGGTCGTCGTGTCTGGACGCAGTCGGTGAACTCGTCGTCGATCAGCTGGTGCCGTCCCGCGCGGCCTGGCGCCTGTATCTGTTCGGTCCGGTGACCGACCTCCCGAGAGGCAAGGGTGAGTCGGTCACGGGAGTCGTTGTCGTGCTGCAGATCTCGCACTCGCTCGGCGACGGACGACGCGCATCGCAGATCGCGCGAGATCTGTTCACCGCGCCGTATGACGATGAACGCCGGTTGGGGGCCTCCGGAGTGCCAGGGCCGGTGCGCGAGGTCGGGACCCTCGCCCTCGGCATGCTGCGATTTCCCGGTGAGTTCGTCTCGACGATCCGCCGCGGAGTGCAGGTCGCTCGGGTTGGGGGACAGGCGAACCCGTGCCCGCCGGGCTATTCGTTGACACCGCTGAACCACAATCCCGGATCGCGGAGGCTCCTACGGGTCATCGTGCTCGAACGCGAGCGTCTCACCGCAGCCGGGACTCCGGTCACCGTCGCCGTGCTGACCGCGATCTCGCAGGCGCTACCGCGATACCTCGGCGAGGACTGCACACGTCTCGGTGTGGAGCTGACCGTCGGACGATCGGAGAGGTCGCAGGCGCGTAACAACTTCCGCAATGTGGGGGTCGACCTGCACCTCGAAGTCGACGATCCTGGAGAACGGGCACGGCTCATCCGTGGCGAGATCGACGCCGCCCGCGCCGCGGACGCCGACCCTGCTCGGGTCGCGCAGCGGCGCGTATCGGAGGTCACCCCGGCGATTCTCACGCGGTGGGGCATCCGGGCCTTCGACCTCGACACCCGACCAAAGACGGTCACCGGTGTGACCGTCGTGTCCTCGGTGAACCGCGGTGCTGCCGACTTCGACCTCGACGGCGGCGAGGTCCTGTTCGCCACGGGCTTTCCCGCTCTGTCGCCGGTCCAGGGGCTGACCCACGGGGTGCACGGCATCGGTGACCGCGTCGCGGTGTCGGTGACGACCAGTCCGGAGATCATGCCCGACGTCGACCGGTATGTGCAGTTGTTGCGGGCGGCTCTCGCGTAACGGTTTCCTTCCCGCGGGCGGGTCTCCATTCCGCGGGCGGGTCTCCTTCCCGCGGGCGCTGGCCGCCAAGCGGGAAGGAAATGGTCACGCGGGAATGTCTACTACCGAAAGTCGTTGACGCACTGCCGTATCTGGCGATCCCGTGGCGAACAGAATTGTCGGTGGCGACTCGTATGTTGTTGTCATGGCTTTCGAGTTCGGCACCATCGACCCCGCGGGGGAGCACCCCGACGCGGGTGTCGACGTCGCTGGGTTCGATGTGTTCGGGCCACTGGCCGGACTGTCTCCCGAGGCGTTGATCAGCACGGCCATGTATTCGGCGACGATGAACGCGGCCAACACCTGCCGCATGCTGATGGCCGCCAGCCTGTTGCATGAGCAACGGGAAGAGGACTATCTGCTGCGGCGCAGCGAATCTCATTCGGGTCAAACAGGGTCGATCGACGAACTGATCGCGATGACCGCCGAGGTGGCGGCGGGTCGTGACCCGTACGAAGAGTTCGGTCCCAACGGGTTCGAACAGGCCGCCGCCGAGTTCGGTGCTGCGATGAACATGACTCCGGCCGAAGCGCGCGCGGCGATCCGTGCCGGTGACGCGATGCGGTATCGGTTGCCGTTGACCGGCACCGCGCTCGCGTGCGGGCGCATCGACCTCGACCGGTTCCAGATCGCGGAGAAGCGCACCGATTTCGTCGACGACGCCACGATGCCGGCTGTGGACGCGGCGCTGGCCGAGGTGATCCTGGCCCGTGACCCGATGTCGACGGCTCGGTTCACCGCGCTCGTCGACAAGGTCGTCCACACACATGCTCCGGAAGCGGTGAAGCGCCGGAACGAGCATGCCGCGCGTGATCGTGGGGTGACGCTTCGTCCGGACCGGCATCAGTCCGGCCGATCTCGGATCACCGGGCACTTGCCGCACACCGATGCCGCCGCCCTCAACGCGCAACTGTCGGCGATGGCCACCGGTGTGCACACCCGTGACCCGCGCACGATGGCCCAACGCCGTGCCGATGCGCTGGTCGCGCTCGCCCACGGCAAACGAGCCCTGGAGTGCCGGTGTCGGGACTGTGCACCCGAACCTCTCGCGCATGACCTCGACACCGATGCGGCAGTCGACACCGATGCGGCAGTCGACACCGATGCGGCAGTCGACACCGACGCGACAACCGACACCACCACCGGTGACATGCCGGTGGCCGGGGCCGCCGATGAATCCCGCAGCGGCCCAGCGGTCGTCGAACCTGACGTGTCTGACGCTGCTGCAACCGAATCCGAGACCACCGGCGCAGCGACCGAGCCGGCCGAGGAATGCACCTGCGACTGCTCCACGTGCCGTGCTCCGCGCCCGACTTATCACATCGTCGCGAACCAGACGACCCTGCAGGGTCTTGACAACGACCCCGGCATGCTCGACGGCCATGGCCTCATCGACGCCGGCACCATGCGCCGACTGTGCGGCGACGCCATCCACACCTTCATCACGACAGGCGTCCGCTCCGAACCCTCCGGAGCCGACGCCCGAGCAGCGGCGTCAGCCAGCACGTACGTGCCGAGCAAGAAGTTGCAGGCGCTGGTCCGCGCCGGTGAGTTGTGCTGCACCTTTCCCGGCTGCAACCAGCCGGTGTGGACCGTCGACCTCGACCACACGCACCCGTTCGATCACACCAACCCCGCCCGCGGCGGGAAGACCTTTCAGGGCAACCTGAAACCGTTGTGCCGCTTCCACCACCGCATCAAAACCTTCGGAGCGTGGCGGGATTCGCAAGACGAGTACATGTCGATCTGGTTCGAAGCGCCCACCGGCCATGTGTACCTGGGGAATCCGTACACCGGACGGGACCTGTTCGCGTCGTTGATAACCCAGCCACCGGACCATCCGGCCCGGAAGCGACTCGGCGACGAGCGAGCCGCCCGCACCGACACCCACCGTCAACGACAAGACGACTGGGACCGACAGAACCCGCCGCCGTTCTGACACAACCGGCGAGTGGGTGGGTGAGGCTCGCTTCGATACGCCTCGTCGCACGCTCCTCGGCTACTCAACGAGCAGTGGGTAGGTGGGCTCAGCCCTCAGCCCTTCGGGTACCCGTTGGTGTCCGCCGGGGCGGCGTCGCCGTTGCCGTTGCCGCCGGAACCCTTGGGGCCGCGGGTGAGCCGCTTGGGCAGGCGCTCGGCGAGTCCGCCGAGGGGAGCCACCGTCTGGTTCAGCAGGTCCACTGTCTCGGCGAGCTCGTGCACCGTGTCCTGCATGGCGATCAGGTTCGGTGCGAGCTGACCGATCACCTCGGTCAGCTCGGTGATGCGGTCCAGCGGTCCGCCCGGTGCGATGGCGCGTTCGACGGCGCCGCCTTCGCCGACCAGTTGATCGAGGAGGCCGGCTTCCGCGGCGAAGCGGTCCAGGATGCCGCCGGGAACGGTGACCTTCTCCAGCATGCCGTCGGGTGCGGTCAGTTTGTCGACGATGCCGCCCTCGGAGGTCAGGCGTTCGAGGATGCCTTCGTTCTCGGTGAACTGATCAACGACCCCGCCCGGTCGGGTGAGGCGGTCGAGAGGTCCGTCCTTGGCGGTCAGACGCATCAGGATCCCGCGTTCGTCGGCCATCTGGTCGAGGAGTCCGCCCTTGGCGGTGAGCTTCTCCAGCGGACCGTCGGGTGCGGTCAGCCGGTCCACGACCCCGCCCGGGTTGAGGAGGCGTTCCATCGGCCCGCCCGCGGCCAGGATGCGTCCGAACGGTCGGTCCGGACCCAGCAACTCGGACAGTTGGTTGAGGAGTTCGAGGGGGGTACGCGCCGCGCCGAGCTCGTCCTCGACCCCGAACGCCCTGGTGATCTCGTGCTGAACGCTGCCCGCGGTGATGCGGGCGATCGTCACCGCGGACTCAGCTGCGGCGAGGACCACGCCGGTCACGGTGAACCCCAGCCGGAGCGGCATCTGGACGAGCGCACGAGTCGGGTCGGCCCCGGAAGGCGCGCTTCGGTCGGGAAGAGACTCCATGGTTCCAGACACTAGGCCACCGGCTTCTGATGGTGGGTCAAGGTCGGGTGATTCGTGGTCAAGTGACCAACGTCGAGACGCTTACTCCTTCGCGGCCTTCGCTGCCGCCTTGGCCGCCTTCTTGAAGTCGCGGACCTTCTGCAGCGAGTCGGGATCGACGACGTCGGCGACCGAGCGGTATCCCTGTTTGCTGTAGTCGCCGGCGACCTTGGTCCAGCCGGACGGCTTCACGTCGAGCTGCTTGGCGACGAGGGCGACGAAGATCTTCGCCTTCTGCTCACCGAACCCGGGCAGGTCGCGAAGACGCTTCATCAGGTCGGCGCCGCTGCTCGCCTCCGTCCAGATGCGGGAGGCGTCCCCGCCGTACTCCTCGGCGACGACCTTCGCGAGCGCTTGCACGCGCCCGGCCATCGACCGGCCGTAACGGTGGATGGCCGGGGGAGTGGAGCACAGGTCGGCGAAGGCCTCGGGGTCGGCGTCGGCGATCTCGACCGGGTCCATCGTGCCGAAGCGGTCGCGGATCTTGGCCGGTCCGGCGAAGGCACGTTCCATCGGGAACTGCTGATCCAGCAACATCCCGACGAGCAGGGCGAACGAATCGGTCGAGAGCAGTTCGTCGGCCGCGGGTTCCTGGGCGATCTGGATCTTCGGCATGGAATCGATTCTGGCAGACGCGGTGCGCGCGCCGCTCTAGACTGCCCCCATGATCAGCGGGGAGAGCATGACGGGGCGAGCAGGATCACGCGGCGCGTTCCGGACGGGGGTCGGAGTGGTCGTCGCGGCGGTGGTGGCAACGCTCATCGGCGTGGTCGGGCCGGGGAGTGCGAACGCGATCCCCGACTACACCGAACCGAATTACGTGACGACCCTGAACTGCACCTCGGCGAACCCGTGGCCGGCGGGGCCGGTGAAGATCCGCGTCGACGTGTTCAACGACATCCGGTTCCCGGCCGACGGCCTACCCGGGCCCGCGATCGCGCTCATCGGCACCGATCGTGCGAAACCCGTTGCGTTGGAATACACCTACGACGTCACGGTGTCGTGGCGAAACCTGCGGACCGGACGCACCGGCACCGTGTTCGTGCCGGGGCGCGGATTCACCGTCAAGTGGCAGGTCGACATCCATCCCGGTCGTGGGCCGGTTGCCTTCACGATCAAGCAGAAGCTCGGCGCCCTGGCATTCGTCCCGATGGTCAACCCGCAGTACTCGTCGTGCAGCGGGCGGGCGACTGCCTGACCGCGACGATCAGCGTCGACGCAGGCGTTCGGTGAGTCCGCCGACGAGCAGGTACTGCGCGGCGAAGTAGCTGGCGAGCACCCACGCCTCGCCCGCCATCCGGATGCGCGGGTCGGTGACGAGATGGCGGCGGTTGATGATCGCCAGATCCGACAGCAGGAACGTCAGTCCGCCGATCCGCAACCGCGGCTGCGGATCGGACATGGCGCTCGCGGTCGCCGACATCGTCGCCAGGGTGTTGCCGTAGGTGCCCAGGACGGGCAGCAGCGCCGGCCGGTGGCGGGCCAGCACCGCGGCCGACTCGGCGAGCACCCCGACGCGGGGGAGTAGCTGCTTCGCCGACGGGCGGGCACCCGCACGCCACATCGTCGCGATGTAGCTCAACTGGGCACCGGCGAACAACGACGCACCGAGACGCAGATAGCGATCCTTGGCGGCTGGCTCGGTCTCGAACTCCTCGAGCAGCATCAACCGGTCGCCGGCCATCGAGAACGCCAGTGCACCCGCCAACCCGGCGTTGTCGAGGGCGTCGCGCTCGGGCGCCCCGGCGACCGCCTGTGCCACCAGCAGCAGCATCGGCAGCGGCTTGGTGAGGCCCGCCGCCCGCCGGTGCCCGAGAGCGCCGGTGACGGTCGCCGCCGCCGTCGTCGCCGCGTAGGCGAGGTCGAAGGCACGTTGCCCGGACAGGCGACGTTCGGGAAGGCGGCGACCCATCACCGACTCACTTCAGGACTTTGGCGATGAAGGCGCGGATGTCGTTGTCGGACAACTTCGCCGACTGCGCAGCGTCGAGGGTGAGGTAGGTCCGTGCCTGCACCTTGCGGTCGGCACGCGCCTCGTTGAGGTACTTCAGCGACAGCGGCACGACGACCGACGTGTCCTGGAGCGACTGGGTCATGATCACCGGCTTGACGAAGCCACGGCTCGGCAGGTCGGTGGCCTCGGTGAGCAGATTCGTCAGCTCCGTGTTGCCCGACACCGGCTTGGCGAACAGGGAGCCGATGGCGAGGCCGTCGACGTTCTTACGGAACTCGGTGATGCATTCGTTGGCGGCCTTGGCCATCCACTTCTTGCCGGTGTCGGTGAGCAGCGAGTCGACGTCGAGCTTCGGGTTCACGTTGCGGATCGCGCTGAGCGTATACAGCGCGTCGGCGGCGAGACCGGACGGGATGCTCGCCGACGACGGTCCGAGATTGGCGAGGAGCGCGCCGAACTCGGCCGGGATCGACGTCGCCGCCGCACCCTTGAAGTCCAGCGAGTTGCGCGCCTGCAGCTTCGGCGCCAGGCGGGCCAGCGTGATCGCCGCCGCGGCACCCTGACCCTCGCCGACGACCGCCCACGAACGGGACAGGTTGTCGGTGACGTCGCGTGCGGCGCTGACCGCGTCGACGATGTTGCGGGCGGTGGCCTCGAGGTCGTAGTACTGCGGGGTTCCCGGCGTGCCGACGCCCGCGTAGTCGGTGGAGACGACGGCGTAACCGCGGCCGAGCCACCGGCTCAGTTCGGTGGTGTCGTCCTTGGTCGGACGCTCCGACGGAGCGCACTTGTCGGCGATGCCGCGCGAGCCGTGCGCCCAGGCGACGACCGGCCAGCCGCCGGCGGGTGCCCGGCCGGACGGGACCATCAGCACGCCCGACGACAGATGTGCCTTGCCGTCGGCGCCGGTGCTCCAGTAGGTGAAGTCGTTGCCGGAGGCGGACCCGGCCACCATGCGGCCTCGGGGCAGGTCACGGTTGGCGTAGACGGCACCCGGCGCCTGGCCGGGGCCACGGGCGTCGATCGTGCCCGCGTTGTCGTCGGCGGGTGCCCCCGTGTCCTCATCAGTGGCGTCGGTGGTGGCGCCGGGCGAGGGGGTGCTGGTCGACGGGGTGGTCGTGGTCGGTTCCGCGGCGGCCTCGGCCGCGAGGCCGAACGAGGTCAGGCCCATGGTGAGGGCTGCGGCGACCGCGACCGTGCGGGCGATGGAGGCACTCCGACGGGTTGAAGAGATGCCGTGCGTATTCATGTGTCGTCTATTCGTTCGGTGTGACGGGGGTGGGAAGGTCAACGGCGAGAGGAGGTCTCGCCGTTGGCCGGGGATCAGGCGTCGACGATGCCGACGGCCGGGAGGAACCAGCAGTTCTGGGAGCCGTTCTGCGCGGTGCCGAAGACGGCGGACAGGATGGTGCCCTTGCCGGTCTTCACCGGGGCGAGACGCACGCCCGAGAGCAGGGGCAGGGCGGTGAGGGTGGCGCCGTTCTTGAGCGGCTCGAGGTCGGCGAAGCCGCCCTGCAGCGTGCTGGTGTTGAACCACGCGACCTGCATTTTGCCGCCCTTGCCGGCGTTCGTGGAGGCCGGCACGAACGCGTAGGCGGTCTCGCCGTTCTCCACCACGTTCATCTTGTCGGGGATGCCGGCGATCGGCAGCATGTCGAGGAGCGGCTTGAGCTCGGCGATCGGATCGGTCTTCAGCGGCCACGGGCCCGCGACCGCTCCGGCGCCCGCGGTGACCAGACCGAGCGGGTTGTCCGGGGTGGGGGTCGTGCAGAAGGGGGCGACGGACGGGGTCAGCGTCTGGATGCCCAGGCTCTTCAGCAGCGCCAGCGGATCGGTGGAGGCCACCGGCTGAGGCGTGGCCGCAGCGGGAGCGGCGGCCGGCTGGGGCTGCGACGCGTCGAAGGGCAGCGCACCGGCGCGTCCGACGACGTCCTGCACCGACAGCTGCCCGGAGCTGCCCATGACCGCCTGAGCGGCCTTGAGGGCCATCTGGTCGACGCCCGCGGACTTCAGCAGACGGACCGCGCCGGCCAATTCGGCGTCGAACGGGATCGAATATGCGCTCAGCATGTTCGGCGGGAGAAGGGGGAGCGAGGGCGCGGCCGAGGCCGGGGCGGTGGAGGTGACCGCTGCTGCGGCCATCGCCACGCCCACCAGGCCCACGCCGCAGCGCCGGATTCCGCGCCGACCGATCAGGGGACGTGTGAACCGAGACGTGATGGACATGGCACTCCTTCAAACAGCCGAACACCCCGCCACGTGTGGCGGGTGTGACAGATGGGACTTGAGTTAAAAGAGACCATGTGTGAGACGAGTGCGGCAAGTCGCGAGTCCGACCTGTGACATGCGCGCGATCGGCAAGATACCGACATCCCCGACGACCTGGTGTTTTGCTCCCGCGTGATCTGAGACGGGCGCCACAGCCGCTTCGCCGGGTTGCGCGTCGTCAAGTGTCGTGACCATGGGGATCGGCATGAAAACAACGACACCCCGGCGACGTGCCGGGGTGTCGTGGGACGGAGTCGAAAGGTCAGATGACGGCGAGGCCGATCACCGGGACGATCGTGCAGGACACGACCTGCTCCTTGGTCTTGGTGGTCACGTTTCCGTGGATCGCGGAGATGACGCGGCCCTTGCCGGTCCGGGCGATGCCGGTGAAGGTGCCGGGACCGTCCTTGACGTTGATCTTCGGGTTCCGCTTCAGCGTGGTGGTTCCGGTGCGTCCGGTGTCGACGTTGAGCCAGCTCACGATCAGCGGATTGGCCTTGTTGTCGATGGCGGGGCCGGTGCCCAGTGCGGTGTAGACATAGCCGCCCTCGCCGCGCTTGGGGCCGGGCGCCGGTGCTTCCTGCGGGCCTGCGGTGACCAGGGCGCGGCCGAGCGAACCGCCGCCGGGGATGCAGCCGAGACCGAAGGTCGGGTACAGGAATTCCTGGATCTTCGGCGCCTTCGGGCCCTTCGGGATCTCCGGATCGCCGGGCTTGGCCTCGGCGGCCAGCTGGCGGGCCGCGGCCTTGCGTCCGGGCTCGCCGAGGAAGTCGGCGACCGACCGCCAGACCTTGGAGACCTCGGCAGGCATTCCCGGCGTGTTGGCGAACGCCTCGGCCTGCTGGAGGAGCTGGGCGTTGACCTTGCCGTCGGGGCCGGGGGTGGCCACCGAGCCGATGATCGCCGGGGCAAACGCACCGAGCGAGTCCAGCACGCGCTGGTCGACCTTGGGAGCGGGCGCGGCGCCGGCGACGGCCGGAAGTGCGAGGCCGGCTGCGGCGACGAGGGCCGAGGCGCTGAGGAACAGGCGGTTGCGCCGGGTCCGGTGCGGGCGAGAGGTGGTCGAACGCAACCTCGACGGCCGTGTGAAACGCACTGGTGGTGTCCTATCGGTCGTGGCGCTGCGTCGGCTGGAAGAGCAAGCCTCGTGCGCCTCGTGGTCGTGTGGATCCTGGTCGTGTGAATCGCCCGGGGCTTGAGGGCGTTCGTCGATCTTCCCACCCCGGACGTCGCGGGTCATTCTAAGCCCCTCGATGTCTTCTGTGTCCAGGCAGTCCGGCCGGTTGCAGCTGTGACGTATGTGGTTATTGATGCAATTGTTACACGAGTGATTCTCGTGGGCACTGAATCGTGCGTCTCGTCGCCACCTGGTTGGATATGGGGTGAACAGACAGCCAGTCGCGAGGAGTCGGATGTGAGCCACCTGCCGGGCGTGGACGAACTGCAGGCCGAGAGTGCCGGGCGTCGTCGAGGATGGTCGGGAATCGTCTCCCGGGCCGTCGCGCTCACTGTCGGCCTGGGGATGGTTTTCACGACCGCGGTGGCCTGTGCCGACGAGTCGACGACGGGCGGCCAGGTCACCCTGTTGACCCATGAGTCCTTCGAGCTGCCCGAGTCGGTCATCGACGGGTTCCGCCGGCAGACCGGGCTCACCCTCAAGATCGTGCGCTCCGGCGATGCCGGTCAGCTGGCGTCGACCGTGTCGCTGACCCCCGGCGCGCCCAAGGGCGATGCGGTCTACGGCATCGACAACACCTTCGCGTCCCGGCCGATCGAAGCGGGAGCCCTGGAGTCCTATGAGTCTCCGCTCGCCGCCGACGGGGCCGACGAGTACGCGGTCCCCGGTGCGGCCGACAAGCTGACCGCAGTCGACCGCGGCGACGTCTGCCTCAACATCGACGACGCCTGGTACGAATCGCGCTCGCTGACCCCGCCGGCGAGCTTCCGCGACCTGGCGAAGCCGGAGTACGCGTCGCAGACCGTGCTGACCGACCCCGCGACCTCCTCACCGGGTACGGCCTTCGTGCTGACGACGGTCGGCGCCCTCGGCGACGGCTGGCAGGACTACTGGAAGCAGGTCGTCGGCGGTGGCGCGACCATCGTGTCCGGCTGGGAGGTCGCCTACAACCAGTTGTTCAGCGCCGGAGAAGGGAAGGGTGACAAGCCGATCGTGCTGTCGTACGCGTCCTCACCCGCCGCGACCCCCGACACCAGCGCCCTCCTCGACAGCTGTTTCCCGCAGGTCGAGTACATCGGCGTCCTCAAGGGCACCCGCAACTCGACCGGTGCACGCAAGCTTGTCGACTACATGTTGAGCCCGGAGGTGCAGTCCGCTCTGCCGGAGTCGATGTACGTGTACCCGGTGCAGCGCGACGTCGAACTGCCCGAGGGGTGGCCGGCCCGCGCGGAGGTGCCGGCGTGGATGTCCGCGCTGCCGCCGGCCACGATCGCGGAGAACCGCGAGAGCTGGCTCGACCAGTGGCGTGACGCTGTCGGCAGGTGACCGTCCGGTGAGCCGGGCCGGGGCGCGGCCCGCGGGACGGACGGCGACGGTCGCCGGTCGGGTGGCGCTGCGTCTGATCCCGGCTCTGTTCATCGCTGTTCTCTTCGCGTGGCCGGTGCTCGCGCTCGTCCGCCGCGGGGTGAACCTGGCCGCGGCGTCGGGGGAGCGACTCGGTGAACTCCTCACCCGGACGGACGCACTCACGCTCCTGGGGGTCACCCTCGGGCAGGCGGCGGCGTCGACCCTGCTGGCGCTCCTCGTGGCCGCGCCGATCGCCTGGCTGTACGCCCATGTCGGCGGACGGGCCTCGGTCCTCCTCGCCGTCGTGGTGACGGTGCCGTTCGTGTTACCGACGGTGGTCGTCGGCGTCGCCTTCCGGTCGCTGCTGACCGGCCCACTGTCCTTCCTGCACATCCAATCCGGTCTCGGTGCGGTGCTGGCCGCGCACGTGTTCATCAACGTCGCCGTCGTCGTCCGCGTGGTCGGCGCGGCATGGCGGAACCTCGACCCCCGGTTGCTCGAGGCGGCGCGCACCCTGGGCGCCGGGCGGCTGCGTGCGACGCTGACGGTGGTGATCCCTCGACTGCTGCCCGCCATCGCCGGTGCCGCCGCACTGATCTTCTTGTTCTGTTCCACCAGCTTCGGCGTCGTGATCATCCTCGGTGCGGGGGAGTTGCGCACCCTCGAGACCGAGATATACACCCAGGCAATCGGCTACTTCCGTATCCCCGAGGCGGTGGTGCTGTCGATGGTGCAGATCGTCGTCGTGTTCGCGGCGCTGATGCTCACCCGCGTGTTCGCCGACCCCGCCGGGACGGGTTCGGCCCGTGGCGGTGTCGAACGGCGTCGGCGTGATGCGGCATTCGTGCACGGGCGGTTCGTGCGCCCGGCGATGTGGCTGGTGAGCGTGTGGACGGTGGTGCTGCTCGTCGGGCCGGTCGTTGTTCTGATCGCGCGGTCGGTGCGGCCGACGGTCGGCGGGGAATGGACGCTCGCCGGGTATCGCGCCCTGGCCGAACCGGTCAACGGGGTCACGCCGCTGGAGAGTCTCGAGTACTCGCTGGTGTCGGCGGCGTTCGCGACCGTCATCGCGCTGGTGGTGGGCGTGCTCGCCGCCGTCGCGCTCCATCGCTCCCGCGGGGTGGTCGGCGCGATCGCCTCGGCCATCTCCCTGGTTCCGCTCGGGATCAGTGCTGTCACATTGGGATTCGGATACCTGATCGTGCTGGCGTCGATGCCCTATGCCATCGCGGCGTCGCCGGCGATCATCCCGTGCGTGCAGGCGCTGATCGCCATCCCGATGGTCATCCGCATCATGCTCCCCGCGCTGGAATCGGTACCGGTCCGGCTGCGGCAGGCCGCCGCGACGCTGGGCGCCCGGCCCGCCCGCGTGTTCGCGACCGTCGACCTGCCGATCGTCGGCCGTTCGATGGGTGCGGCCGCCGGTTTCGCCTTCGTGATGGCGCTCGGCGAGTTCGGGGCCAGTAGCTTCCTGGCCCGTGCCGACACGACGACCCTGCCGGTGCTGATCGGTTCTGCGCTCAACCGGCCGGGCGCCGCCAACCTCGCGACCGCGATGGCCGCGTCCGTGGTGCTGGTCGCCGCGACGACCCTCGCCGTGCTGGTGGTCGAGGCGTTCCGTCCCCGATCGGAGGTGCCGCTGCTGTGAACGGAGAAGGCCCCGCGACGAGGTCCCATGCCCTCCTCGAGATCTCCGACCTCGCCGTCGCCTACGGCGGGCACACCGTGATCGACGGATTGTCCTGGCAGGTCGGGGGATCGGGGTCGCTGGTGACCGCCGTCCTCGGGCCGTCAGGGTGCGGAAAGTCGACGCTGCTCCGCGCCGTCGCCGGGCTGGAGCAGCCGACCCGCGGGGTCGTGCGCTTCGACGGTCAGGACCTCGCCGGGGTGGAGGTACACCGACGCGACTTCGGGGTGGTCTTCCAGGACGGACAGCTTTTCGGCGGACGCAGCGTGGCGTCGAACATCGGCTACGGACTGCGGATGCGGCGCTGGTCGCGTCGCCGGATCGCCGATCGCGTGACCGAGCTGCTCGACGTCGTCGGTCTCCCCGGCTTCGAGAAGCGTTCCGTCGACACCCTTTCCGGAGGGCAGGCGCAACGAGTCGCACTGGCGCGTGCCCTCGCTCCGCATCCGCGGCTGCTCCTGCTCGACGAACCCCTGGCCGCACTCGACCGGCGTCTGAGAGACGAACTGGCGGTGGAGATCTCGGAGATCGTGCGCGCGGCGGGCGTGCCGACCGTCGTCGTCACCCACGATCACGCCGAGGCCGCGACCATGGCCGACGAGATCGCGGTGATGCGCGACGGCGCGATGGTGCAGGTCGCCACGCCCTCCCACCTGTGGCGGCGCCCGGTGGACGAGTGGACGGCGCAGTTCCTCGGCGTCACCACCGTCGTCGACGCGCAGTTGCGCGCCGGGATCGCCGACACCGTGCTCGGCGAGATCGTCCTCGACCTGCCCGACGGTTCGCGTCGGCTCGGCCTCCGCCCGGAGTCGGTGGAGGTCATGGGTCCGGCAGGGGCAGACGATACGGGCACGGGTACCGCGACGGTCGTGCTCGTCGCCGAACTCCCGGCCGGCCCACGCGTCCGGATCGAGACCGCGGTCGGCGAGATCGACGCCGTGGCAGATGAATCCGTCGCCATCGGCGACCGGGTACGCATCCTGTTGGTTCCCGAGCGGGTCGCGGTCATCGGATGACGACGGCCGCCCGATGACGGGCACCGCGCGAGAAGACGTCCTGCTCCCGCCGGGGCTGATGGTGCTCGGCGCGACGTCGATGTATCTCGGTGCGGCGGTCGCCGTTGGCCTCTTCGACGACGTCGCCCCGTCGGCGGTGGCGTGGTTGCGCATCGCCGGAGCCGCACTGGTGCTGCTGATCTGGGTGCGGCCACCGCGGTCGGCGTGGCAGTGGTCGCGCCTGCGGTTGGCCGGATGCTTCGGCCTGATCACCGCGGGGATGAACATCAGCTTCTACGAGGCACTGGCACATCTGCCGATGGGTACGACGGTGGCGCTGGAGTTCCTCGGCCCGATCACGGTGGCGGCCTTGGGTTCCCGCACCCGGCGCGACATCGCGGCACTCGTCCTCGCCGGGCTCGGCGTCGTCCTCATCGCCGACGTCCGGTGGTCGGGCACCGGTGTGGGGGTGCTGCTCGCGCTGGCCGCCGCCACGTGCTGGGCCGGCTACATCGTGCTGGGAAAGCGGGTCGCGGCGCGCGGTGCGGGAGTCGAGGACCTCGCCACGGGTTTCGTCATCGCCGCCCTCGTCACCTCGCCGCTGGCGTGGTGGGTGGCCGCAGCGGTACGCGAGGGGGTCTCGCCGGCCGCACTGATCGGCCAGGGGCTGGTGCTGGGCGTGGCGTCGACCGCGATCCCGTACGCCCTCGATCAGGTCGTGCTGCGCCGCGTCGGCCGCGCGCGGTTCGCGATCCTGCTCGCGCTGCTCCCGGTGACGGCCGCGGTGATCGGGCTGATCGTGCTCGGGCAGGTTCCCCGGCCGCTGGAGGCCGTCGGGATCGCGGCGGTCGCGCTGGCGGTGGCGGTGCGGTCGGTCGATGAGGACGAGATCCCGCCGAGCTGAACGCTCAGGCGGCGCGCGCCTTCTTCAGCGCCTTGTTGAGTTCTTTCTTGCTCATGTCCGAGGTGTCGAGTTTGCGCATCCGGTGGATCACCACGGGACACCGCACGCACCGTTTGGTGCTCTTGCAGCACTTCTTCTTGGGCTTCAGAGAGCCCACCTTGGCTGCGTCGACCTTGCCCATGCGGCGAGGTTAGCAGACCCTAATAACGGGTGTTCGGGCGCCTGTGATCGCAGTCTCACCGCATAAACAGATACTCTGTAGCGTTGAATCCCTAGGTGATCCGCACTTGTCGCCGGTCAGAGCTGTTCGGCCGCGAGCGTCGGAGATGTTCGGCTCGCGCCGAGTGCCGGCCGCCGAGGCGGTCCCCATCAACACGAAAGAGAGCCTGTGAGCGCTGCCCCCACCTTCCGTAACGTCGCGATCGTCGCGCACGTCGATCACGGAAAGACCACCCTCGTCGACGCCATGTTGCGCCAGTCCGGCGTCTTCGCAGAGCGCGCCGAGGTCGTCGACCGGGTGATGGACTCCGGAGACCTCGAACGTGAGAAGGGCATCACCATTCTCGCCAAGAACACCGCGGTGCACCGGCGTCAGCCGGACGGCACCGAGGTGGTCATCAACGTCATCGACACCCCCGGCCACGCCGACTTCGGTGGTGAGGTCGAGCGCGGCCTGTCGATGGTCGACGGCGTCGTCCTGCTCGTGGACGCCTCCGAGGGCCCCCTGCCGCAGACCCGCTTCGTGCTGCGCAAGGCGCTCGCCGCCGAGCTGCCGGTGATCGTGGTCGTCAACAAGACCGACCGTCCCGACGCCCGCATCCAGGAAGTCGTCGACGAGACGCAGGACCTCCTGCTCGACCTCGCGTCGGACCTGGACGAGGAGGCCGCCAAGGCTGCCGAGCTCGTCCTCGAACTCCCGGTGCTCTACGCATCCGGCCGCGCCGGCGTGTGCTCCACCGAGCAGCCCGCCGACGGTCAGGTCCCGGACGCCGAGAACCTCGACGCCTTCTTCGACGTCCTGCTCGAGCACGTCCCGGCGCCCAAGGGCGATCCGGAGGCCCCGCTGCAGGCCCACGTCACCAACCTCGACGCCTCGGCCTTCCTCGGTCGACTGGCGCTCGTGCGTATCCACAACGGCACCCTCCGCAAGGGGCAGCAGGTGTCCTGGTGCCGCGAGGTCGACGGTGAGCCCGTCGTCGAGCGCGCCAAGATCACCGAGCTGCTCGCCACCGTCGGCGTCGACCGCGCCCCGGCCGAGTCCGCATCGGCCGGTGACATCGTGGCTGTCGCCGGTATGCCGGAGATCATGATCGGCGACACCCTCGCCGACCTCGAGAACCCGCAGCCGCTGCCGCGTATCACCGTCGACGAGCCGGCGATCTCGGTCACCATCGGCACCAACTCCTCGCCGCTGGCCGGTCGCGTGTCCGGTCACAAGTTGACCGCCCGCATGGTCAAGCAGCGCCTGGACACCGAACTGATCGGCAACGTGTCGCTGCGCGTGCTCGACATCGGCCGTCCGGACGCCTGGGAGGTCCAGGGACGTGGCGAGCTGGCCCTGGCCATCCTCGTCGAGCAGATGCGCCGTGAGGGCTTCGAGCTGACCGTCGGCAAGCCGCAGGTGGTCACCCGCAAGGTCGACGGCAAGGTGCAGGAGCCCTACGAGCACCTCACCATCGACGTCCCCGAGGAGTACCTCGGTGCGGTCACCCAGCTGCTGGCCGCCCGCAAGGGCCGCATGGAGCAGATGAACAACCACGGCACCGGCTGGGTTCGTATGGAGTTCATCGTGCCCTCGCGCGGTCTGATCGGTTTCCGTACCGACTTCCTCACCGAGACCCGCGGTACCGGCATCGCCAACGCCGTCTTCCAGGGTTACGACGGCTGGGCCGGCGAGATCCGCGCCCGCCACACCGGCTCGCTCGTGAGCGACCGTTCCGGCACCGTCACCCCGTTCGCGATGATCCAGCTCGCCGACCGCGGAACCTTCTTCGTCAACCCGGGCGACGACAGCTACGAGGGCCATGTCGTGGGCATCAACCCGCGCCAGGAGGACCTCGACATCAACGTCACCCGCGAGAAGAAGCTGACCAACATGCGTCAGTCCTCGGCCGACGTGATGGAGACGCTGGCCAAGCCGATGCAGCTCGATCTCGAGGGCGCCATGGAGTTCTGTGCCGCCGACGAGTGTGTCGAGGTCACCCCCGAGGTCGTCCGAGTGCGTAAGGTTCACCTCGATTCGTCGACGCGTGCCCGTGAGCGCTCGCGGGCCAAGTCCCGGGACGCTGCGGTCAGCTGACCGCCGAGCCGGTCTCCCGCGCGAGCGGGGGACCGGCACTCGTCTGATCGACCGAGAAGCATCGTCATGGGGGTATCCGAGGTGAAACGCGCGAGGCCACAGGGTCGCGACGCCACGAACCGGGCCCGGAGCCGTGTGCTCGGGTTGCTCTCGTGCGGCGCCGCCCTGCTCATCGCCCTGACGGCGTGCACGGCGGATCCGCCACCGCCCGTCCGGGACACCGGTCCGCCGCCGACACCGACCGAGTACCCCGTCGAGAAGACGGTCTTCGTGGCCACCGACTCGGTCGGCAACGGGTTCAACCCGCACATCGCGGCCGATCAGAACCCGGTCACCACCGCGGTCGCCGCGATGACGCTGCCGAGCGCCTTCTCGCCCGTGCAGACACCCGCCGGACCCGTCTGGGAGCTCCAGCGTCACTTCGTCACCTCCGCCGAGGTCACATCGCGGCAGCCGTTCACGGTCACCTACCGGATCCACACCGACGCCCAGTGGTCCGACGGTCTTCCGGTCACCGGCGACGACTTCAGCTACCTGTGGCAGCAGATGTCACGTCAGCCCAACGTGGTGGCCCCGGCCGGCTACCGCCTCATCGACTCCGTGCAGTCCCGCGAAGGCGGCAAGCTGGTCGAGGTGCGGTTCGAGCGGCCGTATCCGGCCTGGCGTGAGCTGTTCACCGGTCTGCTGCCGAGTCACGTCCTCAAGGGCGCCCCGGCCGGCTTCCAGACCGGCATGGACACGGGCAAACCGGTGTCGGCCGGCCCGTACGCGATCGTCGGGATCGACAAGACCCGTGACGAGGTGCGGCTGGCCCGCAACGACCGCTACTGGGTGACGCCGCCGCGACTGGACCAGGTCGTGCTCCGCCGCGCAGGCAGCAACGCCCAGATGCTCGACTCGGTCCGCTCCGGCGACTCCGAGATCGTCGCCCTCGGCGCCTCACCGGCAACCGCCGCCGAACTGGCGGCCCTGCCCGGCTTGGAGACCGAACGCAGCCTCACCTCGCGGTCGTTGGGGATCAGCGTCAACGCCCGCACCGACGCGATGAGCTCGGTCGAGGTGCGTCGCGCGATCCTCGGTCTCGTCGACCCGCGGCTGACCACGTTCGCCGGTGCGGGGGACTGGATCGTCGAGCCGTACGCGAACACCGTCTTCGCGCCGTCCGACCCCGGCTACACGCCCGTCTCGCGGCCGCGTCCCGATCGTGCCGCGGTCGACGCACTCCTCGCCGACGCCGGATACCGCCGGGCGGACCCGGAGACGGCCGGAGAGACCTCTCCGGTCCCCGAACCGTCCACGGGCGCACCGGCCTCGGGAACGCCCTCTGCGTCGGGCTCGTCCACGCCGTCGACCCCGGCGGCGACGCCGACCCCCGGTGCGGTGGAGGTCGCGAAGCTGCCCGAGGGTGTCCTGCCGTTCCAGAAGGAGGGCCAGGATCTTCTCGTGCGCGTGGGCGCCGTCGCCGGTGACCCGCGCTCCACGTCGGCCGCGTCGAGTGTCGTCGACCAGCTCCGCGGCGCCGGAATCCGTGCGCAGGTGGTGACGATGCCGAACAGCGAGCTGTACGGCTCGGCGCTGACCCAGAAGCGCGTCGACCTCGTGGTCGGCTGGACCGGACTCGGTGTGCCGCCCGCCGCGTCGCTGGCGTCGCAGGTCGACTGCAACCAGCCCAAGCCGAGCACCGAGCCGTCGCCCGCCACGCCGCCGACGCCGACCAGCATCGCGCCGAGCGGTGGGGATGTCGGCGACAGCTACGCCAGCAACATCTCCGGTCTCTGCGATCCCACACTGATCGAACTCGCGCGCGACGCGATGTCCGAGGAGGACCCGATCTCGACGCTCAACGAGGCGGAGCCGCTGCTGGCCGCGCAGGCTATCTACATGCCGCTGTACCAGGATTCGATGGTCGTCGGTGTCACGCCCGAGGTGCGCGACGTGCCGCTCACCGGTCCGATCCAGGAGTCGATCTTCGGGACCGCGGTCAATTGGGAACTCTCGTGACCGACGCTTCTTCCACCGCAGACCGGCGGCTGCTGCTCGTCCACGCCCATCCCGACGACGAGACGATCATGACCGGCGGGACCATCGCCCGCTACCTCGCCGAAGGCGTCGACGTGCGCGTCGTGACCTTCACCCTCGGTGAGGAGGGCGAGGTCATCGGTGACGAGTACGCACAGCTCGTCGCCGACGGCGGCGCCGACCAACTCGGCGGGTACCGCATCGCCGAGCTGACCCGAGCCCTCGCGGCACTGAGCCCGGCGGACGGGCCGACCCTGACGCCGCGCTTTCTCGGTGGGGCCGGCCGCTGGCGCGATTCCGGGATGGCCGGCGCACCGTCGGCGAATCACCCGCGCGCTCTCGTGCAGGCACCGTTCGACGAGCCGGTCGGCGTGCTGCTCGATCTGCTCCGCGACTTCGCCCCGCAGGTCGTCGTCAGCTACGACGCGTCGGGCACGTACGGCCACCCCGACCACAAACTCGTCCATGAGGTCACCGCAGCCGCGGTTGCGCGTGCCCGGGAGGCCGGGGCGGGACCGGCGAAGCTGTACGAGTCGGTCACCGAGCGCAGCGCCCTGGAGAACGGGCTGGCGGCCGCACGGGCCGTGCCCGACGGGTGGCGCATGCCGCATCCGGGCGAACTCCCGAGCTACCCCGACGATCAGATCACCACCGAGATCGACGTGCGGGAGTACTACCCGAACAAGGTCGCCGGACTCGCCGCGCACGCCACGCAGGTGACCGTCGCGCCCTCGGGGACCGAGTACGCGCTGTCGAACAACATCCTGCAGCCGATCGTCGACCACGAGCACTTCATCCTCACCGATCACGATCCGCGTCCGGCTCTCGACGGCAACCGGGAGACGGACCTCTTCACCGGGATCGGATAGCGCGATGCCCGCGCTCGATCCGCACGTCCGTGACCGACTCCTCCTGGCGCTGCTGACCCTCGAC
The DNA here is from genome assembly GCF_021245825.1 of Gordonia metallireducens. NCBI lineage: Bacteria > Bacillati > Actinomycetota > Actinomycetes > Mycobacteriales > Gordoniaceae > Gordonia > Gordonia metallireducens. The sequence continues at coordinate 94,601 of NZ_JAJQJP010000031.1, forward strand.
GGTTTCGTGGTGGGCCTGCTCAGCGTGGCGTTCGCCTACCAGCGGTTCGGCGGGGTGGCGTTGCCCGTCGCGGCCCTGATCGGCGGTCTTCTCAATGCGGTGCTGCTGTGGCTGGCGGCCGGGTACACCTCGTCGCCGCTGCGCTATGCGCCGCTCGGCGCCTGGGGGCTCGTCGTCGTCATCGCCGGCGGGTTCCCGGGACCGGGTGGCGACGTCATCCTGAGCACGTCGGGAAACTACCTGGTCCAGACCCTTCTCCTCCTCGCGTTGGGCGTCGGCCCGGCGGCCTTGCTCGGCTGGACCCACCGGCTCCCCGAGGCCGACGACTGACTTTCCCTGCCGCCGTTCCCTCGGGACGAAGGGCGATACCGAACGAGCGTTAGAGTGTGGTCATGGTTCTGCGCGCGTGGGCCGAAGACATCACGGCCCCGATCGAGCGCGTCACAGCGGCCCTGAGCCGTCTCCGTGACGACCCGACAGCCCTCGGCCCCGATGCCCTCGACGACGAGGGCTGGGTCGCGCTGCTGGGCGCCTCCGGTACCGGCCTGGAAGAACTGTGCGAACTCGCCGACACCGTCCGGGCCCGGGTCACCGACCCCGGCACCCTGACCTTCGTCGTCAACCGCAATCTGGACACCGGGGTCGCCGCCCGCCTCATCTCGGATGCACGTCGTGCCGGCGAACCCGCGCTCGCCGATCTGGTCGGGGAGGCCGTGGAACTCGGCGCCACCGAGATCTGCATGCAGGGGCCGTTGCCCGCCGACCGGCCGGCCACCGACTACGTCCGTCTCGTCGAAGAGATCACCGGTGCGGCAGACGGTCTGCACCTCCACGCGTATCGCGCCGCGGAGATCGCCGACGGCGCGAGCCGGACCGGGGTGCCGATCGCCGAACATCTCGGTCGCCTGCGCGCCGCGGGCCTCGGTTCGATCCCCGGAACCGCCGCCCAGATCCTCGACGACACCGTCCGCGGATACCTGTCGCCGACGGGCTCGGCACCCGCCCGCGACTGGATCGAGGTCATCGAGGCCGCGCACGGCGCCGGCCTCTTCTCGACGGCCACCATCGTCTACGGGCATGTCGAGACCCCGCAGCAGCAGGTCGCGCATCTGCGCACGCTGCTCGGGATCCAGCGCCGCACGGGCGGATTCACCGAGCTGATCCTCATGCCGATGGTCGCCACCAACACGCCGCCACACCTGACCGCCGCCGCGACGTCGACCGCCTCGCAGCGGGAGACCCGCGCGCTGCACGCCGTCGCCCGGCTGATGTCCGTCGGTCTCATCGACCACGTCCAGGTGGCCTGGACCAAGCTGGACCCCGACACCGTGGATCTGCTGTTGCGCGGCGGCGCCGACGACATCGGCGGCCTGCTGCTCGACGGCCGGCTCATGCCGGATGCCGGTCCGGAGGTGGGCCGCGTCCTCGACGTCGACACCCTCGTCGCCATCGCCGAACGCGCCGGTCGCGCACCGCGTCAGCGCACCACCCGCTACGCCGAGCCCGAAGCCGATCGGCTGATCCCGATCCCGCAGGTACGTTCGTGACGGTGACGACGACGCAGGGGGGTGAGCGGGTGGACATCGACACGGTGCCCGACGTCGATGTCGCCATCATCGGTGCCGGCTTCGCCGGCCTCGGGATGGCCACGCAGCTCGCCCGTCGCGGCCGCGAATCCTTCGTCGTCCTCGAACGTGCCGACGCGGTCGGCGGCACCTGGCGCGACAACGTCTACCCCGGCATCGCCTGCGACATCCCCGCGCACCTGTACTCGTTCTCGTTCCGCCCGCCGGCCGACTGGGCGTCGAGGTACCCGAGCGGCCACGAGATCCGCGACTACCTCGAGCAGACCGTCGCCGACGAGGGTCTCGCCGAGCACATCCTGCTGAATTGTGAACTGCGGCAGGCCGCCTGGGATGAAGCCGCGGCCCGCTGGACGATCACCGCCGGGACCGCGGACGGGGCCGGCCGGACGTTCCGCGCGCGCAGTCTCGTCCTCGCCGTCGGCCGGCTGTCGGAGGCGAAGATCCCCGACATCGAGGGTCTCGGCGAATTCCCCGGTCAGGTCGTCCACACGGCCGCCTGGCACGACGACGTGGCCGTCGCCGGTGCCCGGATCGGTGTCGTGGGAACCGGCGCCTCGGCCGTGCAGCTCATCCCGCACCTGGCCGACGCCGCCGAGGAGCTCGTCGTGTTCTGTCGGACCGCGCCCTATGTGGTGCCGCGCGAGGACCGCCGGTACACGGCCGACGAACGCGCCGCGCTGCTCGATCCCGAGGTCGCCGGCGAGGTTCGCCACCGGCTTCTCACCGAGGCCGACGGGGCGTTCCGCCAGCGGCTCGGCCTCCATCCCGACATCGACGAGATCCGGGCTCGTGCCCGCAACCATCTCCACGAACAGGTCGACGATCCGGAGCTGCGTGACCTCCTGACCCCGGATTACGAGATCGGCTGCAAGAGAATCCTTCTCAGCGACGATTTCTATCCGGCACTGCAGCGGACGAACGTGGTGTTCGAGCCGAGCGCGCTGGAGTCGATCACCGAGTCGAAGGCCACCGCGCGCAGCGGACGCACCTTCGATCTCGACGTGCTCGTCATGGCAACAGGATTCGAGTCCGCCCGTCCGCCGGCCGCGAGCCGGGTCGTCGGCCGTGCAGGACTGCGTCTGTCGGAGCACTGGTCGTCGGGCATGACCTCGTACGCGTCGACCGTCGTCAGCGGCTTCCCCAACATGTTCGTCCTCGACGGGCCGAACGCCGCGCTCGGCCACAATTCGGCGATCTACATGATCGAGACGCAACTCGACTACGTGCTCGGTGCGCTGGAGTTCATGGGCGACACCGAGATCCGGGCGCTGGAGGTCTCCGCGGAGGCCGAGGCCGCCTACACCCGCGAGATCGACGAACGCAGTGCGTCGACGGTGTGGCTGACCGGTTGCGACAGTTGGTATGTCGACCCGGAGAGCGGCCGGCTGACGCTGCTGTGGCCGGGGACGGCGGCGTCGTTCCGAGAACGCAACGGCACCTTCGATCCCGCGCCCTATCTGACCATCACCGATTCTCCGGAGGGGGAACGATGACCGACCTCAGCATCCCCACCGTGCGCACCGGCCAGGCGGAAGACTCCGCCGCGGAACGTCCTTCGCGTGAGGCGATCGATGCCGCCCTGGCCGCCGCCGAGGCCCGTGAGCCGATCGACATCGACCAGGCCGTCACGTTGCTCTCCTGTGCGGGTGACGATCTCGTGCGTCTGCAGTCCATCGCCGGCGAGATCCGCGACGAGGGATTGGCCGCGGTCGGTCGCTCCCGGCAGGTCACCTACTCGCGCAAGGTGTTCATCCCGCTGACCCGCCTGTGCCGCGATCGGTGCCACTACTGCACCTTCGTGACCGTGCCCGGCAAACTCGCCCGCGCCGGCGAAGGGTTGTACCTCGAACTGGACGAGGTCGTCGACCTCGCCCGCCGCGGAGCCGAACTCGGTTGCAAGGAGGCCTTGTTCACGCTCGGCGACCGCCCCGAGGACCGGTGGCCGGAGGCCCGCGAATGGCTGGCCGCGCGTGGCTATTCGTCGACCCTCGACTACGTCCGTGCGGCCGCCGTGGCCGTGCTGACCGAGACCGGCCTGCTGCCGCACCTGAATCCCGGGGTGATGAGCCTCGAGGAGCTGCTGCACCTGCGGCCGGTGGCCCCGTCGATGGGCATGATGCTCGAGACCACGTCGCGTCGGCTCTTCACCGAGAAGGGGCAACCGCACTACGGCAGCCCGGACAAGGACCCCCTGGTCCGGATGCAGGTTCTGCGCGACGCCGGTGCCGCGCGCGTCCCGTTCACGACCGGCATCCTCGTCGGGATCGGCGAATCGCTGTACGAGCGAGCCGAATCCCTGCTCGCCATAGCGGAGGTGCAGGCCGCCGGCGGTCACATCCAGGAGGTGATCGTGCAGAACTTCCGGGCCAAGCCCGACACCGCGATGCGATCCACCCCCGACGCGGAGATGAGCGAGTTCCTGGCGGCGGTCGCCGTCGCGCGGATCGTGCTCGGACCCCACATGCGCGTCCAGGCACCGCCGAACCTGGTGTCGCCGGCCGAATGCGCCGCACTGATCGCGTCCGGCATCGACGACTGGGGCGGGGTGTCGCCGCTGACCCCCGACCACGTGAACCCCGAACGCCCCTGGCCCAACCTGGATGCACTCGCCGCCCGGACCGCCGAGTCGGATTTCGTTCTCACCGAACGCATCACGGCCCAGCCGACGTACGTGCTCGACGCCGAGGACTGGATCGACCCGGCCCTCACGCACCACGTCGCCGCGCTGGCCGACCCGGAGACCGGACTCGCCGTCGACACCCGCCCCGCGCCGCGGCCCTGGCCGGCCGTCGCCTGACCTCGATACGTCCCTCGGCTATCGCCTCGGGTCACTCGGCCGGCAGGAGAGTGGCGCCGCGCCCTGCTGCTGGTTGAGCGGGGCGAGGGGGGCCGTTTGTCCTGCTGGTTGAGTAGGTGACGAGCGGGGCGAGGTGTGCCGTTTGTCCTGCTGGTTGAGTAGGTGACGAGCGGGGCGAGGTGTGCCGTTTGTCCTGCTGGTTGAGTAGGTGACGAGCGCAGCGAGGAGCCGTATCGAAATCAGCGCAACACAGCCGCGAGCGCCTCGTACCCGCCGATCACATCGGTCGCGCGATGGAGTCCGAGGTCCTGCAATGCCGCCGCGGCGAGACTCGACGTGTAGCCCTGCTGGCACAGGATGATCCAGCGCACGTCGTGGTCGACGGCCTCGGGAATCCGGGCGTCGCTGGCGGGATCGCATCGCCACTCGAGGACGTTGCGCTCGATGACGAGCGCCAGGTCCGTCTCGCCCTCTTGCGCGCGCTGGGCGGCCGGTCGGATGTCGACGAGGATCGCCCCGGCCTCGAGTTCGGCGGGGACCGACGCGGCGTCGACGCGCTGCAGTCGTGAGCGTGCCTCGGCGAGCACGTCGTCGATGGTGCGCGGAGTCGGCTTGTCGCTCATTCGGGTTCGTCGGTCAGGACCGTGCGGGTACGACGCAGGTGGCCGGCGTCGGCCACCTCGTAGTAGGACATCGCGGTGAGCGGCGGGGAGTAGGCGTGGACGCTGAGCGTCGGCCCGGCCACCTGGATCGTCGGGTTCTTCACGACGTCGTGGACCCACCCGAGAGGGAAGGCGGCCTGGTCGCCGGCGTCGAGGACACGCACGGCCAGATCGTCCCCCGTCCAGTGGTACTCCCGCAAGGAGCCCGAGAGGACGGTCAGCGCGCCGAGCGAGCCGGCGTGGTCATGTAGTTCGGTGGCCTCGCCGGCCGTCCAGCTTATGAGCCAGACGTCGAGGTCGTCGTCGGCGTAGAGGCGCGTCGACCAACGGCGCGAGGTGTCCCATTCGGTGGGGAGCAGGGCGTCGTGCCGGCCGTCGAGGACATCGGCGACACCCTGGTCGGTGATGCGCAGCAGGTCGGCGGGACGCAGATGCGTCGGCAGGTGGGTCCGCGGGCGCGGTGTGTCGGCGACCGCCCGGGTCCGGGTCAGGGGAGTGACGTTCTGCGAGCGGAGAGAGGCCGACGTGGTGCGGGCAAGGGTCGAGGTCATGACGGAATCCTTGAAGGGGAGTGAATGTGCGGGTCGGGAGCCGGTGATCAGCGACAGCACATACACATGACCCGCGACGCCGGCTCGAGCCCCGACACAGCCCACAGGCTGGTGCGAGGGCGGCCCACAGCGACCGGATTCACGACGAACATGCCGCCGAGGATGCCTCGTCACTCACCGTTTGTCGAGAATTGACGGCACGCTGAGCGAAAGTCGGGCTTCACATCGTCGTATCTCTGTCGGTATGGCCGGCGCCTGCTAGGGGTCCAGGCCGCCGTTGATGTGATTCTCGGCACAACAGGGCATTCTGCGTGCTCTGTAGCCGGGGGTGATTTCGTCGTGGGTACCACCGGGGCGGATACTCTGGGTTGCGGTTCGACCAGCCCTCGGACCGCAACCGGCGCCGACGCCGGAGAGTCGTTCGACGCCGAACTGCTCATCCGCCTCGCGCCGACAACGATCTTCCCTAGCGAAGGAGTGAGTGGTGACCTACATCATCGCGGAGCCTTGCGTCGATGTCCTGGACAAGGCTTGCGTGGAGGAATGCCCCGTCGACTGCATCTACGAGGGTGGACGCATGCTCTACATCCAGCCGGATGAGTGCGTCGACTGTGGTGCGTGCGAGCCGGTGTGCCCGGTCGAGGCGATCTTCTACGAGGACGATGTCCCGGATGAGTGGGAACCCTACGTCAGCGCCAACGCCGACTTCTTCGACGATCTCGGCTCGCCCGGCGGCGCGAGCAAGGTCGGCAAGACCGACGCAGACCCGGCCTTCATCAAGGGCCTGCCGCCCATGAACGAAGACGACTGACGCCCGACGGCTCCCCGTTCTTCGAAGAAGCCCCCGGACGGATAGGACTGGCCCCGCAGTGAGCATCCCCACCTCTCGCGCAGCAGCGCCGCTGCGTGTGTCGGCGACGCGCGTGAGCGGTCGGCTGCCCGATTTCCCGTGGGACACCCTCGCGGGTGCCAAGGCCACGGCGCAGTCCCATCCCGACGGCATCGTCGACCTGTCGGTCGGCACGCCGGTCGACCCGGTGCCGGAGCTCATCCGGAACGCGCTGGCCGACGCGTCCGGATTCCCGGGGTACCCGACGACCATCGGCACCACCGAACTGCGTGAGGCCGCTGCCGAGTCGCTCACCCGGCGCCACGGCGTGACGAACCTCGATCAGTCGGGCATCCTGCCGGTCATCGGCACCAAGGAGGCGATCGCCGGCCTCGCGTCGACCTTCGGCCTCGGCCCGGGCGACGACGTGGTGATCCCCGAGGTCGCCTACCCGACCTATGAGGTCAGTGCACTGCTGGCCGGTGCTCGCGCGATCCGGGCCGACTCGACCGTCGCTCTCGGCCCGATGAACCCGGCGCTGATGTTCATCAACTCTCCGTCGAACCCGACCGGCAAGGTCCTCGGCGTCGACCACCTGCGCAAGGTGGTGGGCTGGGCGCGCGAACGCGGGACCGTCGTGGTGTCCGACGAGTGCTACCTCGGGCTGAGCTGGGAGGGCGAGCCGCTCTCGATCCTCGACCCCCGCGTCTGCGACGGTGACCACACCGGTCTGCTCGCGGTGCACTCGCTGTCGAAGATCTCCAACCTCGCGTCGTACCGGGCCGGTTTCTTCGCCGGCGACGCCGAACTCATCGCCGAACTGCTCGCGGTCCGCAAGCATGCCGGCTTCATGCTGCCCTTCCCGATCCAGGGGGCGATGACCGCCGCACTCCGCGACGACGCCCACGTCGACGAGCAGCGGGAGCGCTACGCAGCCCGGCGTCGGACATTGCTCGCCGCGATCGAGGCGGCCGGTTTCCGCGTCGACCACTCCGAGGCCGGCCTGTACCTCTGGGCCACCCGCGACGAGCCGTGTCGCGACACCGTCGCCTGGCTCGCCGAGCGCGGAATCCTCTGCGCCCCCGGCGATTTCTATGGTCCGGCCGGGGAGAAGCACGTCCGCATGGCGCTCACCGCCACCGACGAACGCATCGCCGCCGTGGCCGCGCGCCTGGCCGGCTAGGCGTCTCGGCGGTCAGCCCCGCCCGCTCTTGCTCTGCAACCGCTCGATCTCTTCCGACGCCTGGGCCTTGGTGAGGTCGGCGGAGATGGTCTCGCCCGCCTCGCGGGCCAAGGTGTCGAGATAACTGCGCTGTGCGCCGGTCATCGGCTCGTCGCCGGTCACCCAGTCGTCGGGATCCTTCTCGGTGCTGTTGCCGGCCCCGGCGCCGAGGACGTCTTCGCCGCCCGGCGTCGAACTGCTGTTCGATGTACTCATGGCTCCACAGTACGAGTCATCCGGTGATCCGGCCACCTGCCCGCGCGTGACCCGCGGCGGAAACCCTCCACAAATGGCCGAACCCAGCACCTTGTCGGTGCTGGGTTCGGCCAAAAGGGGTGGGTCTGCAGTCGACCTCAGTTGTGCTTGTGCAGCGCCTCGTTGAGTGCGATGCCGTCGCCCTTCCACGGCACGACCTCGACCGCACCGGTCAGGCTGTTGCGACGGAACAGCAGGTTCGACTGGCCCGCCAGGTCGCGTGCCTTGACCTGGGTGCCGTCCGGGCCGGTCACCTTGGTGCCGGCGGTGACGTACAGGCCGGCCTCGATGACGCAGTCGTCGCCGAGCGGGATGCCGCAGCCGGCGTTCGCGCCCAGCAGGCAACGCTTGCCGAGGGAGATGATCTCCTTGCCACCGCCGGAGAGCGTGCCCATGGTCGACGCGCCGCCGCCGATGTCGGAACCGTCGCCGACGACGACGCCCGCCGAGATGCGACCCTCGACCATCGACGCCCCGAGGGTGCCGGCGTTGAAGTTCACGAAGCCCTCGTGCATCACGGTGGTGCCGGCGGCCAGGTGGGCGCCGAGACGGATCCGGTCGGCGTCACCGATGCGGACGCCGCCGGGGACGACGTAGTCGACCATGCGGGGGAACTTGTCGATCGAGTACACGGTCACCGGGCCGCGGGCGCGCAGCTTGGCGCGCACCGATTCGAAGTTCTCGATCGCGCACGGGCCGTGGTTGGTCCAGGCGACGTTGGCGAGCAGCCCGAACATGCCCTCGAGGTTCGCGCCGTGCGGCTCGATGAGGCGGTGGGAGAGCAGGTGGAGTCGGAGATAGACGTCGTAGGCGTCGACCGGGGCGACCGACAGGTCGGCGATGCCGGTGCGGACCGCGATGGTCTTGACGCCGCGGGCCTCGTCGACACCGACCAGTTCGCGCAGTTCCGCCGGCGTCGACTCCTCGTCGAGGACGACGGTCTCGGCGGTCTCGACACCGTCGAGCTCGGGTGCGGGGAACCAGACGTCGAGCACGACTCCCGGAGTCGACCCCCCGTCGATCACGGTTGCGATGCCAGTTGCGTGTGCGCCAGTAGTTGTCACGAGACCCGAGTCTAGGTGATCGACCGCGGTGTACGACGCCGTGCCTCCTGCCGCCCTCCGCCGGTCACGCTCCGGGGCCGACGGGTGCCCGTCCGTCATCCGAACGGCGCAAAGTCCTGGTGGGAGCGTGTTCGGCACTCGTATCGTCGCAGCCATGACCGGCCACGACCGACCTTCGACCTCCGCCCCGCGGCGTCGGCGGCGCCTGCCCTGGGTGCTCGGCGGCGTGGGCCTGCTGGTCGTGGTCGCTGTCGCGGTCGCCGCGGTGATCTTCCAGCCGTGGCTGATCTTCGTCGACACCGAGGTCGACGACGAGATCCCGGTCGCGGTGACGCCGTCGACGTCCCGGGACGGTCGACCGCCGGCCGCGCCCGCCGTGCTGTCCGAGGGGCGGATGATCAGTCACGAACATCCGACCTCGGGGACCGTGACGATCATCGAGAAGCCGGATGGGTCAAGGGTTCTCGCGATCGAGAACCTCGACACCACCACCGGGCCCGACGTCCACGTGTGGCTGTCGCAGGCCGAGGTGGTCGAGGGCTTCAGCGGCTGGCGCACCGCCGCCGGTCCGCCCCACGTCGACCTCGGGATGATCAAAGGCAACAAGGGCAACCAGGTCTACGAGATCCCCGCCGACGTCGACCTCGCCGCCTATCCCGCGGTGTTCCTGTGGTGCGTGAAGTTCAGCGTCTCGTTCGGCGCAGCGGAACTGATCGCACCGCCCACCGACTGACCCCGCTACGGTTGATCGCGTGAGCACCGCACTTGACCTCGCCGCCGATCCCGTCGAACTGACCGCCGCCCTCGTCGACATCGAGAGCGAGTCGCGCAACGAGTCGGCCATCGCCGACGCGGTGGAAGCTGCACTGCGGGAGCAGACGACGGGCTTCGAGATCCTCCGGCACGGCAATCGGGTGCTCGCCCGTACCAACCGGGGGAAGGAGCAGCGCGTCATCCTGGCAGGACACCTCGACACCGTGCCCGTCGCCGGCAACCTGCCCTCGCGACGCGAGACGCATCCCGAGGAGGGCGACGTCCTGCACGGCTGCGGCGCCGTCGACATGAAATCGGGCGACGCGGTGTTCCTGCATCTTGCCGCGACACTCGAGGATCCGGCCCACGACCTGACGCTGATCTTCTACGACTGCGAGGAGATCGCCGCCGAGTTCAACGGCCTCAACGACATCGAGCGGGAACTGCCGGAGTGGCTCGCCGGTGACGTCGCGATCCTCGGCGAACCCACCGCCGGTCTCATCGAGGCGGGTTGTCAAGGGACGCTGCGGGTTAGGCTCGCGACGTCGGGAACGCGATCGCACTCGGCCCGCTCGTGGATGGGCGACAACGCGATCCACAAGCTCGGGGGAGTGCTGACCACCCTGGCCGCCTACGAGGCGCGCCGCGTCGACATCGACGGGTGCGAGTACCGCGAGGGACTCTCGGCGGTCGGGCTCGCCGGAGGTGTCGCGGGCAACGTCATCCCCGACGCCGCGCACGTCGACGTGAACTTTCGATTCGCCCCGGACCGGTCCGTCGAGCAGGCCCTCGATCATGTCCGCGAGGTCTTCGCGGCCGACCTCGCCGACGGCACGGTCACCCTCGAGGTCACCGACGCCGCGGCCGGCGCGCTGCCCGGCCTGGCACATCCGGCGGCAGCCGCTCTCGTCGAGGCCGCGCAGGGACGCTTCCGCGCGAAATACGGGTGGACCGACGTCTCGCGGTTCTCGGCCCTCGGCATCCCGGCGGTGAACCTCGGCCCCGGCGACCCCAATCTCGCGCATCGCCGCGACGAGCGGGTCCCGGTCGAGCAGATCCGCACGGTCACCGAACTGCTGCGCGCCTACCTGTCCTGAGTCGGTCCGACCCTGTCCTGAGTCGGTTCAGCGCGGTCGGGGAGGGGCGTCACACGCTGCTAGCGTGACCTGCATGTCGACGAATCCGGAACCTCCTGCGCACGATCCCGCCGCAGACGACGTCTACTACGTCGGGCCGGTCCGAATCCGGCCGGAACAGCGGGGCAAGACGACCGACCGGCGTCTGCTCGAGTGGGTCGACCCGCGTGACCCGGAGAGCCGTGCCGAACGCACCATGCGCGACTCGTGGCGCGTGCTGCGCATCCAGTCGGAGTTCGTCGCCGGGTTCGACGCCATGAGCGGCGTCGCCGAGGCGGTGACCGTGTTCGGGTCCGCGCGTCTGAAGCCGGACTCGCCGGAATATGCCCTCGGGGTGAGGGTGGGTCGAGCGCTCGGTGAGGCCGGCTATGCGGTCATCACCGGCGGCGGACCCGGCGCGATGCAGGCGGCGAACCAGGGCGCGCACGAGGCCGGCGCCCAGTCGATCGGCCTGAACATCGAGCTGCCCTTCGAGCAGGGCCTCAACCCGTGGGTCGACCTCGGCATGAACTTCCGCTACTTCTTCGTCCGCAAGACGATGTTCGTGAAGTACGCGCAGGCCTTCGTCTGCCTGCCCGGCGGTATGGGCACGCTCGACGAGCTGTTCGAGGCGCTCACCCTGGTGCAGACCAAGAAGGTGGTGCGATTCCCGATCGTGCTGGTGGGCAGCGACTTCTGGGGCGGACTTCTCGACTGGATGCGCGACGTGCTCGCCGCGCGCGGCATGATCTCGCCCGATGACCTCGACCTGCTGACCGTCGTCGACGACCCCGACGACGTCGTCGCAGCGATCGAGGCGGCCGCCCCGACGCAGCCCGGCGTGAACCCGCCTGGAGTCGATGGCACGATTGCCCGGTGAGTGCCGTCTGTGTCTACTGTGCGTCCGGTCCCGTCGAACAACGCTTCCTCGATCTCGCCACCGAGGTGGGGGCGGCGCTCGCAGGCGCGGGCCACACCGTCGTCTCCGGCGGTGGCAACGTCTCGATGATGGGTGCGCTGGTCACGTCGGCGCGCGCGGCGGGCGGCCACACCATCGGCATCATCCCGAAGTCGCTGATCGAGCGCGAGGTCGCCGACCTCGGGTCCGACGAACTGGTCATCACCGAGACCATGCGTGAACGCAAGCGCCTCATGGACGAGCGCGCCGACGGTTTCATCACGCTCCCCGGGGGTATCGGAACCCTGGAGGAGTTGTTCGAGACCTGGACGGGCGGGTACCTGGGCATGCACGAGAAGCCGGTGGTCATGCTCGATCCGTTCGATTTCTACGCGCCGCTCCTCGGCTGGCTGCGAGAGTTGTCGACGAGCGGATTCGTCTCCCAGCGATCGTTGGATCGACTGCTGGTCACGGCCTCCGTCGACGAGGCGATCGAGTTGGCGACACAGCGGTGGGAACTTCCTACCGGCCGGTAAGGTAGCGCGGTGAGTGCGCGGGGCACTCAACGACGCCCAGCGGAGAGCGGAGGCCACATGTCCCCAGAGACCCAGCCCAAGGACGTCCAGTCGGACTCGACGACGAACGGTTCGAACCAGGACACGGTGAAGACGGTCGGAGTGGGGGATCTTTTGCGCGGCGTGGTGAAGATGGCGCCACACGCGACCGGGATGATCAAGCACGCGCCTGGACTCATCCGCCGCCCGCCGGAGGCGAAGAAGACGATCGGCTCGGTCTTCCAGAAGCTGGCACACGCTCATCCGGACCGTCCGTTTGTCCGGTTCGAGGGCCGCACGACCACCTACGGTGAGGCCAATCGCCGTGTGAACCGTTATGCCGCAGTCCTTTCCGAGGCCGGCGTCGGCAAGGGTGACGTCGTCGCCCTGCTCTCCAAGAACAACACCACCGATCTGCTGCTGATGCTGGCGACGGTGAAGCTCGGCGCGATCGCCGGGATGCTGAACTACAACCAGCGCGGGGACGTCCTCGAGCACTCGGTGAAGCTGCTCGGGGCCGAGGTCCTCGTCCACGATCCGGACTGTGCCGAGGCCTTCGAGTCGATCCCGGAATCGGCGTTGCCCCAGCACGTCTATGACTTCGCCGAGTTCGACGCCGCCGCCGAGGACAAGCCGGACACCGATCCGGAGATCACCGCGCAGCTGCCGGCCTCGACGAAGGCCTTCTACATCTTCACCTCGGGTACCACCGGCATGCCCAAGGCCAGCGTGATGAGCCACAACCGGTGGCTGGCCAGCTATTCCGGAATCGGCGGTCTCGCGGTCCGCCTGCGCCACAGCGACACCATGTACGTGCCGCTGCCGCTCTACCACAACAACGCACTGTCGGTCTCGCTGTCGTCGGTGCTGGCGTCGGGCGCATGTTTCGCGATCGGCAAGTCGTTCTCGGCGTCGAAGTTCTGGGACGACGTGATCCTCAACCGCGCCACGGCCTTCTGCTACATCGGCGAACTGTGCCGCTACCTGCTGGCGCAGCCGGAGAAGCCCACCGACCGGCAGCATTCGGTCCACACCGTCGTGGGTAACGGGATGCGCCCCGACATCTGGGACGAATTCCGCGAGCGGTTCGGCGTGGACCGCGTCGTCGAGTTCTACGGCGCCAGCGAGCTCAACCTCGCCTTCGTCAACGCCTTCACCGTCGACAAGACGGCTGGCTTCTGCCCGCTGCCGTACAAGATCGTCGAGTACGACGAGGAGGGCAACCCGAAGCGCAACTCCGAGGGCCGGCTGACCGAGGTCGGCAAGGGCGGCACGGGTCTGTTGCTCGCGCAGATCTCCAATCGGGTGCCGGTCGACGGCTACACCGACGAGGAGGAGACCGAGAAGAAGATCGTCCGCGATGCCTTCAAGAAGGGCGACGCGTACTTCAACTCGGGTGACCTCGTCCGCGATCAGGGCTTCGCGCACATCTCCTTCGTCGACCGTCTCGGCGACACCTTCCGCTGGAAGGGCGAGAACGTGGCCACCACCGAGGTCGAGGGTGCGGTCGATTCCTACGACGCGGTGGCCCAGTCGGTGGCCTACGGCGTCGAGGTGCCCGGCACCGACGGCCGCGCCGGGATGGTGGCGATCAAGCTGCGCGACGGTGCCGACCTCGAGCCGAAGCGGCTCGCCGAACACCTCAACAAGGCGCTGCCGTCCTACGCGGTGCCGCTGTTCGTGCGGATCGTGGACGACTTCGAGCAGACCTCGACGTTCAAGAACCGTAAAGTCGAACTCCGTAAGGAAGGTTATGCCGACGTCGAGGCCGATTCGGTCTACGTTCTGGTCGGCAAGGAGAAGGGCTACGTGGAGTTCTACGAGGATTACCCCGACGACGTGGCGGCAGCCAAGGTCCCCAAGGGATGACCGTTTCGCCGACCCTGTGTGGTCGTCCGGTGGCTACCGACCGCGCGCTGGTCATGGCGATCGTCAACCGCACTCCTGATTCCTTCTACGACCGTGGCGCCAGCTTCGACGACACCGCCGCACAGCGTCGCGTCGACCAGGTGGTCGCCGAAGGTGCCGACATCATCGATGTCGGCGGGGTGAAGGCAGGGCCCGGCGAAGAGGTCGACGCGACCACGGAGGCGGCTCGCGTGGTGCCGATGATCTCGTGGATCCGCGACCGCCACCCGGATGTGCTGATCAGCGTCGACACCTGGCGCAGCGAGGTCGCCGACCAGGCGTGCGCGGCGGGCGCCGATCTCATCAACGACACATGGGCCGGATTCGACCCCGAGGTGGTCGCAGTGGCGGCCGAACGCGGCGCGGGGATCGTGTGTTCGCACACCGGCGGCGCCGTCGTCCGGACCCGCCCGCACCGGGTCTCCTACGGCGATTCGGTCGACGCGGTGGTGGCCGATGTGCTCGCCGAGGTGACCCGGGCAGCGGAACGGGCCCTGGCAGCAGGCGTACATCGAGACGCGATCGTTATCGACCCGACGCACGATTTCGGCAAGAACACTCACCACGGGCTCGCTCTGTTACGCCGTGTGAAAGATCTTGTTAATACAGGCTGGCCGGTGCTGATGGCGCTCAGCAACAAAGATTTTGTGGGGGAGACTCTGGGTACAGACCTGGAGCAACGGTTGGAGGGAACTCTCGCCGCGACCGCTCTGGCCGCCGCCCAAGGCGCCCGGATCTTTCGCGTACACGAGGTCGCCGCCACCCGTCGTGTGGTCGACATGGTCGCTGCCATTGCGGGAACGAGACCGCCCGCCCGAACAGTCAGGGGACTTGCATGACCAAGCAGAAGCGACGTAACCCCATCAGTCGCGACAAGGCCGCCGTGTGGCCGACGCCGGCCGAGGCGCTCGGTACCAAGCGGCAGTGGTCGGCGACGCACACCTGGGAACAGCCGGATTGGACCATCGACGAACTCGTCGCCGCCAAGGACGGCCGCACCGTCTCGGTGGTGCTCCCAGCGCTGAACGAGGAGGAGACCGTCGCCGACGTGATCGCCTCGATCATGCCGCTGTACGGCACGCTCGTCGACGAACTGATCGTCCTGGACTCGGGCTCCACCGATGCCACCGCCGAGCGTGCACTCGCCGCCGGCGCGCAGGTCATCAGCCGCGAAGAGGCGGTACCCGAACTCGAACCCGTCAAGGGCAAGGGTGAGGTGCTGTGGCGTTCGATCGCCGCGACCACCGGCGACATCATCGCCTTCGTCGACTCCGACCTCATCGACCCCGACCCGATGTTCGTGCCGAAGATGCTCGGCCCGCTCCTGGTGAACCCGGAGATCCATCTGGTGAAGGGCTACTACCGCCGCCCGCTGCGGACCGGCGGCACCCAGGACGCCAACGGCGGCGGTCGCGTCACCGAACTCGTCGCCCGCCCGTTGCTGGCCTCTCAGAAGCCCGACCTCACCGCGGTCCTGCAGCCGCTCGGCGGTGAGTACGCCGGCACCCGCGAGATGCTGTCGTCGGTGCCGTTCGCGCCCGGCTACGGCGTGGAGATCGGTCTCCTCATCGACACCTACGACCGGTACGGTCTCGCCGGTATCGGCCAGGTCAATCTCGGCGTGCGCACCCACCGCAACCGTCCGCTCATCGAACTCGGCGTCATGAGCCGGCAGATCGTCGGCACGCTCATGCGGCGATGCGGCATCGAGGACTCCGGTGTCGGACTCACCCAGTTCACCGCCGAGTCCGACGGCTCGTTCACCCCGCACACCACCGAGGTCTACCTCGAGGACCGTCCGCCGATGAACAGCCTTCGCTCCGTCGACGCCAAGGTGATGGCCTCATAACGGCTGCGTGAGCAACCGACCACTTCTCGACTCCGGCGACACCGTGACACGCCCTTGGCGTGGCGCAGTGTCGCCGGTGTCGTGTGCGGTCGAATCGCCCGACGGGGCGGCCAGGTGCCGCGGCGGCCGCCCGACGCCGGTCTGTCAGGATGGGACGTATGCAGACCCTGCTGCTGTACCTGCTGATCATGGCGCTCGTCGCCGGGGCAGTGTTCGCCATCGTCTGGTTCGTCTTCGGGCGCGGGGAGGAACTGCCCCCGGTCGAACCCGACACCACACTCACCCGTCTGCCGACGGTCGGGATCAGCGGCGACGACGTCCGGGCGCTGCGCTTCATGCAGACGTTCCGGGGCTACAAGCAGTCCGAGGTCGACTGGGCGCTGGCGCGTCTCGCGCGCGAGGTCGACGACCTCCGAACGGTCATCGCGCGCCTCCGTGAGCGCGAGTCCGGGACACATGTGACCCCCGCCACGACAGGCGTTCCCGACGCTGCCGCAGGGGATGCCGACAACCCCGAGAACGCCCGGGATCAGGCGGTTTACGACGATCCGGACCCCAAACCCGCCACGCGCGAAGCAGGTCCGTCAATCACCTTCGACAGGTGATCGGAACACGTCGGAACAGTGCTTGTGTCGCGCACTCGCATTCGATTGAGACGACGACACGTATCATGTTCAAAGCAGGGACACTGTGAAGGGAGCTTGAGAATGGCGGCAATGAAGCCACGTACTGGGGACGGCCCCCTCGAAGCGGCCAAGGAAGGGCGTGGAATCGTTGTCCGGATTCCGATCGAGGGCGGAGGTCGCCTCGTCGTCGAGTTGACCGCCGACGAAGCCGCCGCACTGGGTGAGGAACTCCGCGGGGTCACCGGCTGAACGGAGATCTCGCCGACGTCGTCGAGCTGCTTCGATGCCCGGTGTGTGCCGGGCCTTTCGAGACCGCGCCGCCCGGGACCGGGCACGACGAGACTTCCCCGGCAGCAGCCGGGTCCAGGCCGTCGCCGCGTGGAGGATCACTCCGCTGCGGTGACGGTCATTCCTTCGACATCGCCAAACAGGGTTATGTCTCACTGCTCGACGGACGTTCGGGCTCGCTGCGTGCCGACACCGCGGCCATGGTCGCGGCCCGCGCACGTGTCCACGAAGCCGGCTTCTTCATCCCGGTTCTGGACGCGGTGGCCGAACGGACACGCGAATTCGGTGCCGGTGTCGACAAACCCGTCGTCCTGGACGCGGGAGCCGGTGGGGGCCACTACCTTCGCGCCGCGGTGAGTGCCCTCGCCGACGCATCGCCCTCGATCGAGGCACGCGGCATCGGTATCGACCTCTCCAAGTTCTGTGCGCGGGCGATCTCGCGCGGCACTCCGAGCCACGCGGCGGTCGTCGCCGACATCTGGCGCGGCCTACCGATCGCCGATGACGCTGCCACCGTTGCGCTCTCGGTGTTCGCGCCGCGCAATGCCGCAGAGTTCGCGCGGATACTGCAGCCCGGCGGAGGCCTCGTGGTCGTCAGCCCGGCCGCAGACCATCTCGCCGAGATCATCGAGCCGATGCAGATGCTGAGCGTCGACTCCGGCAAATCCGAACGGCTGCAGGCCACTTTCGCCGACGGTTTCGAGGTCGTCGACTCGTCGCCGGTCCGTTCCGTTCTCCAACTCGACGCACAGACCGTCGGTGACCTCGTCGCGATGGGCCCGTCGGCCTTCCACGCCGAGGACGCCGACATCCGCTCACGTGCCGCGGAATTCGTCGGCGACGGCAGGGTCGAGGTGACGCTGTCGGTCGTCGTCACGACCTGCCGGCCGGTCGCCGGGAACTGACCACCTGCTGCGCAGGTGGTGCGTCAGCGCAGGACGGAGCGGTACACCCCGAGCGTCTGTTCGGCGATCGTCGCCCAGGAGAACTCGGCCTCGGCGCGCTCGCGACCGGCCGCCCCCATTGCCGTCGCCATCACCGGATCGGCCACGACGGCATTCACCGTCAGAGCCAGATCGTGTTCGAAGGTCTGCGGATCGACGGGGTCATAGGGCACCAGACGACCGGTGACGTGATCGCGCACCACCTCGGGGATCCCGCCGACCTCCGAGGCCACGACCGCGGTTCCGCACGCCATGGCCTCCAGGTTCACGATGCCCAACGGTTCGTACACCGAGGGGCACACGAAGACCGATGCCGCGGTGAGGATCTCGCGGATACGGGGGAGCGGCAGCATCTCCCGGACCCAGTGCACACCGGGTCGGGACGCGGACAGCTTGCCGACCGCCGCCTCGATCTCCGCGCCGATCTCCGGGGTGTCGGGCGCACCGGCGCAGAGCACCAGCTGGACGTCGGGGTGGAAGTCGTGGGCGGCCGCGACGAGATGTGCGACGCCCTTCTGACGGGTGATGCGTCCGACGAAGGCGACGATCGGACGCTGGGGATCGACGCCGAGCGCGGTCAGCGTCGACTCCGGTCCGAAGGGGTCGTCGACGGGATACCACTGGGTGGTGTCGATGCCGTTGCGCACCACGTGGACCCGCTCGGGGTCGAGCCGTGGATAGGTGTTGCAGACGTCGTTGCGCATGCCCGAGCTGACCGCGATCACCGCATCGGCGTATTCGACCGCGTTGCGTTCGACCCAGCTCGACACCCGGTAGCCACCGCCGAGTTGCTCGGCCTTCCACGGGCGTGACGGTTCGAGCGAATGCGCCGTGAGGATGTGCGGTACCCCGTACAGTTGCGCGGCGACGTGTCCGGCGAGGCCGGTGTACCAGGTGTGGGAGTGCACGACGTCGGCGCCTTCGGCCCCGACTGCCATGCGCAGGTCGGCGGAGAGTGTCGTGATCGCCGCATTCGCACCGGCCAGGCCAGGATCGGGTGAGTAAACCGCTGCGGTGTCGCGTTCGGCACCCATGCAGTGCACGTCGACGGTCGCGAGATCGCGTAGGTGACGGACCAATTCGGTCACGTGTACGCCGGCACCGCCGTACACCTCGGGTGGATACTCCCGTGTCATCATCGCCACCCTCATGATGACGACGCTAGTGGCATCGCGGGCAGTTCGCCATCGCTGTGCGAACACGACTGTGAATCCGTCGGTGCTGTCATCTGGCCGAGGCTGTCGATCGCGGTTAAGTTGGGGGAGTGAGATCACAGCCGCACGTCCTCGGCATCGTCCTCGCAGGCGGCGAAGGCAAACGCCTTTACCCGCTGACGATGGACCGGGCCAAGCCTGCGGTGCCCTTCGGCGGTGCCTACCGGCTGATCGACTTCGTGCTGTCGAACCTGGTCAACGCCGGATACGAGCGCATTTGCGTGCTGACGCAATACAAGTCGCATTCGCTGGACCGGCACATCTCGCAGACCTGGTGGACGTCGGGTTTCCACGGCGAATACATCACGCCCGTTCCCGCACAGCAGCGCCTCGGACCTCGCTGGTACACCGGCAGTGCCGACGCGATCTTTCAGTCGATGAACCTGATCACCGACGAACAACCCGAGTACATCGTGGTCTTCGGCGCCGATCACGTGTACCGCATGGACCCGTCGCAGATGGTCGAGGCGCACATCGCCTCCGGTGCCGACGTCACCGTCGCCGGCATCCGCGTTCCGCGCGCCGAGGCGGTCGCCTTCGGGTGCATCGACTCCGACGCCTCCGGCAAGATCACCCGATTCCTGGAGAAGCCCGCCGACCCGCCCGGCACCCCGGACGACCCGAACTCGACCTTCGCCTCGATGGGTAACTACGTGTTCACCACCGAAGCGC
The DNA here is from genome assembly GCF_021245825.1 of Gordonia metallireducens. Lineage (NCBI taxonomy): Bacteria > Bacillati > Actinomycetota > Actinomycetes > Mycobacteriales > Gordoniaceae > Gordonia > Gordonia metallireducens. Next base: position 114,388 of record NZ_JAJQJP010000031.1, read on the forward strand.
TCGTCGAGGCACTGCGCGAGGACGCCGCCGACTCCGACTCCGACCACGACATGGGCGGCGACATCATCCCGGCGTTCGTCGCCCGCGACACCGCCTACGTCTACGACTTCAAGGACAACGAGGTGCCCGGCGCCACCGAGCGCGACAAGGGCTACTGGCGCGACGTCGGAACCCTCGACGCCTTCTACGAGGCGCACATGGATCTCGTGTCCGTGCACCCGATCTTCAACCTCTACAACGGTCGCTGGCCGATCCGCGGCGAGACACACAACCTCCCGCCGGCCAAGTTCGTCCAGGGTGGCGTGGCCGAGGACTCGGTCGTCGGCTCGGGCTGCATCATCTCGGGTGGGACCGTTCGCAATTCGGTGCTGTCCTCGAACGTCATCGTCGAGGACGGCGCGGTCATCGACGGCGCCGTTCTCATGCCGGGCGTACGCATCGGCAAGGGGGCGGTAGTCCGCAAGGCGATCCTCGACAAGAACGTCGTCGTCGGCGACGGCGAGCAACTCGGCGTCGACCCCGACGCCGACCGCGAACGCTTCTCCGTCAGCGCCGGTGGCGTCGTGACGGTCGGCAAGGGGATTCGGGTCTGACGCATCCCCCTGCCGGCCGAGTAGCGCCGACCAAGCGAAGCGAGTACGCCTCGTATCGAGGGCTCTCCCGCTGCGACCAGCAATAGGTTTTCGCCAGGCGAAACTATTGCCGGCTGGTCTCGACGATCGCCCGTTCTGCCGTACGAACAGCGCGAAAACGCGTCCCGCTCAGGGGCGTCCGAGGGCAATGTGCCCTCGGAGGTACTTCAGGGGGACGAGATTTTCGGAGCCCACGTCCGCTCCCTGAGGTGCGAGCGGAGCCCATTCCCTGAGGTGCGGTCGGAGCCCATGTCCGTTCCCTGAGGTGCGAGCGGAGCCCACGTCCGCTCCCTGAGGTGCGAGCGGAGCGAGCCACGAAGGGCCGGTGACGTCATCTCACCAGGTCTTCGTGGCTCGTCGACTTCGATACGCTCCTTCGTCGCCACTCAGCCCGGCGGCTTACGCTCCTCGCACCTCAGACATCAGGGGCGTCGACGCTCCTCGCGCCTCAGACAGCAAGGGGTGACTGCGCCCCCGCAGCCGGCCGAGTAGCGCCGACCGAGCGGAGTAGTGACACACCGTTCATCCGCCGGCCGAGTAGCGCCGACCGAGCGTAGCGAGGGCGCCGCGTATCGAGGTCAGCCCGCCAACGCTGCGCGGATGAGTTCCGGGATGTCGGCGTCGGTGTCCGGGGGGAGGGCGTCGATGGGCCACCACTGCAGGTCCACCGATTCCTCGCTGCGTTCGAACTGCGGCAGACCGCCGTCGGCGGTCGGGGCGGCGACCACCCGGTAGCGCACGTCGAGATGCCGGGTCGGCACGCCGAGCGAGCAGGTGATCGGGTGGGTGTGCAGGTGGACGATGCCGCCGCCGGCGCCGACCTGGTCGAGGTCGAGCCCCGGGATGCCGGACTCCTCGCGGGCCTCGCGCAGTGCGGCGTCGGCGAGGGTCTCGTCGGTCGGTTCGCAGTGTCCGCCGAGCTGAATCCATTTGCCTACGCGGGGATGCAGGGTCAGCAGGACGTGGCTGCGATGGGCGTCGAAGACGATGGCCGACCCGGTGAGATGGCCTGCCGCACAGGCCCGCAGGCAGGCGTCGGGGGAGGCGGCGAGGAACGCGAGATAGGCGTGCCGGAGACTGTCCTGTCCCGACTCGGGCGCCTGCCAGGCGGTCAATGCCTCGACGGCAGAGGCGTGCAGGGATTCCGCGCTCACAGTTCGATCACCCATTCGTCGGTCGGCGCCGCATCGCGCAGCGGGGCGGTTTCGAGGGGATGCCCGATGGCGACTGCGCCGAGCGGTTCCCACGACGCGTCCAATTCGAGGACACGGCGCACCGTCGGCGCGGCGAAGATCGTGGAGCCCACCCAGCAGCTGCCGATCTCGCGGACAGACAACGCGATCAACAGGCTCGCCACGGCACCGCCGGCGGCTACCGTGAACATGGTGTGCTCAGCCGCATTCCGGCGCTCGTCGGGGTACTCGTGTACGCCGTCGGGCACCAGGAACGGGATCACCAGTTCCGGTGCGTCGTACAGGATCTGGCCCCGACGGAGTCGCTTCTCGATCGATTCGGGTGTCTTGGAATCGGATTCGAGGTCGGCGCGCCAGTCGGCGGTCATCGCGTCGAGCAGCGCACTACGCCGCTCAGCCGAGCGCACCCACACGAACCGCACCGGATGGGTGTGATGCGGCGCGGGTGCGGTGAGGGCCTCGCCCAGAGCGGCGCGCATCAGTTCCGGGTCGACCGGCCGGTCGTCGAAGGCGCGTACGGAGCGACGGGTGCGGATGGCCTCGCGACGACCCAGCGCGATCGCCTCCTCGGTGCCCAGCCGGAACAGGTCCTCCTCGGCGGGCCGGATCAGATCGGCGGCGGTCGAACCGTCGTCGACGGGCGCGAACCCGCGCACGACGGCCACCGGAACGGCGGCGAGCTTGCCCTTGACCAGGTCGGCGGCCGCGGACAGTTCGTCGGCGACCGCGATGTCGGTCACCACCAACGGGTTCCCGTAGTCGTCGGTGCCACCGTCGTAGGGGTGGGTGACGGCGATGCCCGCCGATCCGATCGCGACATCGGTCTGTCCGGTGCGCCAGGCACGCCCCATCGTGTCGGTGATGATCACGGCGACCTCGTGACCGGCACGCTCGGCGATGGCGGCCCGCAGTCGTCTCGCGCTGCCGTCGGGATCCTCGGGGAGCAGCGCCAGCTGGTCGGATCGCACGTTGGAGCCGTCGATCCCGGCCGCGGCCTGGACCAGGCCCAGACGGTTCTCGGTGATCAGCGTGCGGTTCTTGCGGGCGAGGACCCGCACCGACTCGGCCTCGACGAGTTTGCGACGCAGCGCATCACGCTCATCGGGATCGGCCGGCGCGTCGACCATGCGACCCTCGGCCTTCGAGATGATCTTGCTGGTCACGACCAGTACATCACCGGACGCCAACCACGGTGCGGCGGCGAGGATCTCGGCGGCGACGTCGGATTCGGCAGTGAACTCGGGGAGGCCGGTGACCGGTCGGATCTCCAGGCCGTTCGGGGCGCGGTGATCGGCGAGCTCGCTCACTCGGTGCCCACGTTCTGTTCCGGCATGGCCACGTCGACGAGTGCGCAGGCGGCGCGGATCATCTGCGCGGTGGCCTGCGGGTCGGTCATCAACAACGGTGCGGAGCCGACGGCGATGCCGTCGACCTGTGCGCGGTCGCCCTCGGCGATCAGCCAGCCGTCGAGGATGCCGTTGCCGCTTCGGGCGCCGTAGTGGGCGGCGACCGCCTCGGCGGACGACTCGACGCCGATCACCGACAGGCACTCGTCGGCCATGCCGCGCAGCGGCCGGTTGTCGATGATCGGCGAGACGCCGACCACCGGGGCCTTGGTGGTGCGCAGGGCGCTGCGCATCCCGGGAACGCTGACGATCGCGCCGATGCTCACCACGGGGTTCGACGGTGCGAGCAGGATGACGTCGGCGTCGCTGATCGCGTCGAGGACCCCCGGTGCGGGGGTGGTGTCGTCCGAGCCCACCTGTGCGAAGCCGAAGGTCGGGACCTGGGCGCGGTGGCGAACCCACCATTCCTGGAAGTGGATGGCCACGCGCTCGCCCTCGTCGCCGTCCGGCTTGGAGATCACCACATGCGTCTCGTGTCGGTCGTCGGTCACCGGCAGCAGACGCACGCCCGGATTCCACCGGCGGGACAGGGCAGCGGTCACATCGGACAACCTGTACCCGGCGTCGAGCATCTGGGTACGGATCAGATGGGTGGCGAGATCTCGGTCGCCGAGGCCGAACCAGTCCGGGTCGGCGCCGTAGGCGGCGAGTTCTTCTTTCGCATGCCAGGTTTCACCGCGCCGGCCCCACCCGCGGTCGGGGTCGATGCCGCCGCCGAGGGTGTACATGCACGTGTCGAGGTCGGGGCAGATGCGCACACCGTGCATCCACGCGTCGTCGCCGACGTTCACGATCGCGGTGATCTGATGTTCGCCGACGCCGAGCGTGGGGTCGTCGGGATGCGGCGGGAACGGGGTGGTGCCGAGCAGCTCGCGCAGTCCGAGGAGGAAACGCGCGCCCCCCACGCCGCCGACGAGTACGGTCACCTTCACAGCAGGTACTCCTTCACACCGCCACTCTAGTGGTCGGCCGCGAGGGCCCGTACGCCGCTGTCGCGCCCGTCCGGCGGGCGGGGAGGAGGGCTCGGGAGTGTGATCTTCACTTCGCCTTCGGGCCGTCGTCGTGTCGAGTCACAGATTTGACGGCACGCGATGGTAAAGGGAATTCTTCGATTCAACTTGACCGGGACCGCCCCCGGCGTGTCTAATCACATCAGTGTCATTCCGAGTTTGAGATCGAGAACATTCGAGGTCGAGAACCACTGGCCTCCAAGGGATTCGATCATATGTTCGAACTCGGTGAGAGGGTCGGTGCCGGCAGTAAGGGGCCGTCGCTCGGGCGCTGTGTACAACGGATGCAGGGAGTCACTGCACCCCGAGTACAAGTGGTGTGGCAGCAGTGGTGGGTACGGCAGCACGTCGTGTTCGCAAAGGACAGTCAACGACCAACATCCCGAGCTAGGAGGCGCCGACGATGGCTTTGGACAATCCGATCGGCAATCCGCTTGAACCACATATTCGCCCGCAATTCATCGCAGAGTCGCACGTGATGACATCCGCCCCGGAAATCGACACCGCAGAGTTTCGCACCCTTGGGCCCGTTGACGATTCGATGATCGGTGGCACCGCGCGTGCGGCCGCGCTCGAATCCGCCGCCGATGCAACCGATCTCGTCGATTCCGACGCAGACGATGCCGCCGGCCGCCGTCATCTGGCCCTGGTGCCCAACGACTTCGACGACCTGTTCGACGCCGTCGAGGAGCAGTGGCAGGATCGCGCTCTGTGCGCGCAGACCGATCCGGAGGCGTTCTTCCCGGAAAAGGGCGGATCGACGCGTGAGGCCAAGCGAATCTGCCAGGGCTGCGAGGTCAAAGCAGAGTGCTTGGAGTACGCGCTCCACAACGACGAACGCTTCGGGATCTGGGGCGGTCTGTCCGAGCGCGAGCGCCGTCGCCTGAAGCGCGGCATCATCTGACGGGTCGCCGGAACGGCGTCATCCGAACAATCGAATTACCCAGCGAGAGCTGGACGCTCGGCGCTCAGGTGTCGAACGCGATCATCGACCGCGGATCACTCAGGTCCGCGGTCGATCGTGTCTTCGTCGACGCCCAGGTGGGTCGCGACCTGCTGGACGAGGACCTCGTGCACGAGCTCGAGGAGATCCGTGCCCTTCTTGGCCCGTGACTCCAGCGGCCGGCGGAACAGGATGATCTGGGCCCGCGTCGGCACCCCGTGGACGTCCATTCCCGCGGGGATCAACCGGGCGAGCGGCACGGCGCCGTCGGCGGTCACCTCGTCGGGCCACTCGACGGTCTCGGGATCGCGGGGGAGCAGTCGCGGGATCTCGTCGACGGCGATGTCGAGTCCGGCCAGCTGGTCGTGCCACTGGGCGTCGATCTCGGCGAAGGCCTCGAGCGCGACGGCGTCGAACTCGTCGGAGCGGGTGTTGTAGGCGGGCACGTTCTGCGGCAGCAGCGGGGAACGCAGACCGCGGCCACGCCGATCTCGGTACCGTCCGACCCGGCGTCGGCCACGACGGATTCCCGGCTGGCCGATCGAGCCGCGCGGCGTCGGCTTCGGGTGGATGCGCATGCCGCGAGTCTATGAGGTCGCGGCGACCCGTGTCGCCCCGCCTGCCCCCCCTTCTGAGCGTGTCGACTCTGTGGTTGCGGACAGTGGGGGCTAATCTCGTCACGTGAAGCTTCCCCGTCTGTGCTGCCGACCCGGCTGCGCCCGATCCGCGGTGGCTACCCTGACCTTCGTCTACGCCGAATCGACTGCGGTGATCGGTCCGCTGGCGACCTCGCAGGAGCCGCATTCCTGGGATCTGTGCGACGACCACGCCCGACGGATCACCGTCCCGCGGGGCTGGGAGATGCTGCGCAGCGAGCGGGGATTCTCGGTGCCCGCCGAGGATCACGAGCTGACCGCCCTCGCCGAGGCCGTCCGCGAGGCCGGCGCCGTCGCCGGTGGTGGACGCCCGGGTTTCGTCGACAGCGGGCCCCGCGGCCGTAACTCCGACCGGACGCCGGCCGACTCTCTCGATGCCTTCGACTCGCGAGCTCTCGAGGAGGCGCGTGCGGCCGACGCCGCGTACGAAGCCGCCCTCGCCGACCGCCGCAGCGGCCGCCATCGCGCAGGCCCTGTCGACTCGCCGTCACAGCCGTCGGCCACCCCGGGTGTGCCCCGCCACCAGACGCGACCCCGGCCGGGTCGCCGCGGTCATCTGCGGGTCCTCCCGGATCCGGTCGACTGACCGGAGACCACCACGCAGGGGGCGTGGAACCCGTTGTCGCCGTCGGGGGACGCGAATCGTCGGACTCCGTGTTCGGGGCCGGCCGTGCGCCCCACCCCGATGCGGGGACCGAACGAGTGACTGTGTCGCGTACCCGGGCGTGTGTCCCCGCGGCTGGCTACGCTGGTTCCATGCGTACCGGTACACCCGACCTCGATGATGCCGAGGAGTTGATCTCCGCGGACGTCGACGGTCTGTTGCGGGCAGTCGCGCTCGCCGGCGCGCAGGTTCGTGCCACCGCCGAGGCCGTCCGCGAGGGCGTACTGGCCCCGCTCGCCGACCTGCGACCCCGCAGCGTCGTGATCGTCCACGGCTCCAGCGAGGTCTCGCACCGCGCGGCCGAGCTGGGGGTCGCCGCCCTCGCCGCACGTGTCGACGTCCCGCTCGTGACGGGTCCCGTCCTGCCGGGGTGGGTCGGTCCGCTCGACGTGGTGGTCGTGGCCGGCGAGGATGCGGGCGACATGGCCCTGGCCGATGCGGCCGCGCGGGCGCTGCGTCGTCGGGCCGAGGTGGTCGTGGCCGCGCCCAACGCGGGTCCCCTCCGAGACGCGCTGGGTGGCAACGGGATCGACCTCTCGCCGAGGTTCGACGTCGAGCCGCGTTTCCGGTTCGTCGGTTTCGTCGCCGCGCTCCTCGCGGTGTTCGGTGGTCTCACCCAGGTCCGGGTGACCGGCCCGGTGCCCGCACTCGACGACCTGGCCGATGCGCTCGATGCCGAGGCCTCGGGCTCGCACCCGTCGCGGGAGACCTTCCACAACCGGGCCAAGTCGTTGGCCGTCCGCGTGCAGGGCCGTCCCTCCGTCTGGACGTCGGATTCACCGGCGGGTTCGGTACTGGCCGTGCATGCCGTGACGAGCCTTCTCGCATTCGCCGGGATCGTCGGCGCCGTCGCCGAACTCGGTGACGTGGCGCGGATGGCCCGGCTCTTGGATTCGCGAACCGGCACCGCGCCTGCTGTCGATTCGATCTTCTACGACCCGGAGTTCGACGGCCCGGCGCAGGAGCCCGCTCCGCGCATCATGGTCGTGTCGACCGCGCGTCGTGAGTGGTACACCCGGCAGCGGGTGACGGGGCTCGGCGACGTCGACCTGGTGGTCGGTGCCGACGAGGGAGACGCGTTGCCGCAGAACGGCGGGCAACCGTGGGACGATCGACGGCCGGTGCCGGGTGAGGACCCGGTGGCCGACGGCCCGGGCGACCTGCTCGATTTCCTGGTCGTCGCTCTGCGGGTCGAGATGGCGGCGGTGTATCTCCGCCTGATTGGGAACACGGTGCAATGAGGATTCTCGACGGAGTGGTGCGCCCCTACGCATGGGGTTCACGAACAGCCATCGCGTCGATTCAGGGGAGGCCTGTCCCGTCGGCGCATCCGGAAGCCGAGTTGTGGTTCGGCTCGCATCCGGCGGGCTCGGCGCGGTGCGTCGACCCCTCAGGTCCGGAGCAGGATCTCGTCGAGGTGATCGACGCCGATCCGGTGGCGACGCTCGGGGCGGCGAGTGCGGCCGAGTTCGGCAACCGGCTGCCGTTCCTGCTCAAGATCCTCGCCGCCGAGGAGGCACTGTCGCTGCAGGCGCACCCGTCCGCGGACCAGGCGCGTGAGGGGTTCGAGCGGGAGAACGCCCGCGGCCTCGCCCTCGAGGCCCGAGACCGCAACTATCGCGACCCGTGGCACAAGCCGGAGCTGATCGTCGCCACGACGCCCTTCGACGCCCTGGCCGGTTTCCGTGATCCGCACAGGACTGTCGCACTACTGCGCGAACTGCAGGTCAGCGAACTCGACCACTACTTGGGAATGCTTGCCGGACAACCCGATTCCGAGGGTCTGCGGGCTGTGTTCACCACCTGGCTGACGCTGCCGGAGGCGTCGATCCGGCAACTCGTGCCCGCGGTCCTGCACGGCGCGATCGAGGTGCTGAGCTCGGGAAGCACGGAGTTCGCCGCCGAACTGCGCACGGTCTGCGAGCTCGGTGAGGACTACCCGAACGATCCCGGTGTACTCGCCTCGCTGCTGCTCAACCACGTTCATCTCGAGCCGGGGGAGGGTCTGTACCTGCCGGCCGGCAACCTCCACGCGTATCTGCGGGGCACCGGTGTCGAGATCATGGCCAACTCCGACAACGTCTTGCGCGGCGGTCTCACGCCCAAGCACATCGACGTGCCGGAACTGTTGCGCGTCCTCGACTTCACTCCGGTCGACGCCGCCCAGATGGCGCCGCCGGTGCGCATGATCGGCTCCGAACGTGTCTACCTCACCCCGGCGCCGGAGTTCCGGTTGTCGCGGATCGAGTTGGACGGAACCGGATTGCACCACTCGTCGTCGATCTGCTTCGACATGCCCGGACCGCAGGTCCTTGCGGTGCTCAGCGGTGCGGTCGAGGTCCGTCCCGCCGACGGCGCGCCGCTGACCGTGAAATCGGGTCAGGCGCTGTGGATCACGGACGACGACCCGGACGTGATCGTGCGGGCCGCCTCTGCGCGGGCGGTCTTCTACCGCGCGCTCGTGCCGGTCGCGGTGTCGGCGGCCGAGGGTGTGTCGGCGTCCGCGCCGGCCGCGGTGACCGCCACCGAGTGACACCCCGGGGTCACCCGCTGTAGTCGCTCACGAGATCCGTTCGCGCTCATCGTCAACGGGTGAGCGCGAACGGACGGGGTGAGCGAAAGTCCGACGCTGTCGACCGAGACGCCGCTATCGCCTGACCGGCGCCGCGGGTGCCTGCGCGGCGGGCTCGGGGTACCCGCCGATGAGGTTCCATTCGTCCGGGGTCGCGACCATCGTCACCAGCACCGGTTGACCACCCGCGTCGAGCGAGAGGTCCTGTGGCGCACGCGGATTCTGGGTCAGGGCAACCGTGGGGGCGCCGGTCGGGTCGTCGATGCCGGGCGCGGACACGATCATCCGCGTCGTATCCGGTTGCGGTGACGGGGGAGTGAGGCCGTCGACGATGACGAGTGCAGGGCCCGGCCGGGCCGGTGTGCGGTCGCCGGCGAGGGACAGTGCGCTCGGGTCGGCGACGGCGCTGACCAGCGGTGCCCATCGATGCGGGCGGTCGGTGTGGACACGCACCGAGGCGCCGACGGCGACCGCACGAAGCGCGATCTGCGCGACGACGTGGATACCGGCGGCGACCGACACGGTCGCGATGCCGGGACCGACCAGTCGGGTGGCGACGGCGCGACCCGTGTGATCGGCGCCGATGAGCTGCCCGCACCCTCCGGCCGGGAGGCGAACCGAGCCGAGGAAGGCCTGAGCGTCGTCGCCGGTGAGCGTCGGCAGGTTCCGGTCCAGGCGGGCGGGGGTCGCGATGGGGAGGCTGACGGCAAGGGCATCGAACTGGCGGCCGTCGAGCGGTTGCAGACCGGCCGGCCACGAGGGCACCGACCGCCGTGCATCAGGGAACTCGTTGAACCGCACGAACGCGGAGACCTCGACCTCGGGCCGTCCGTTTCGATGGCGCCGGTCGGCGGTGACGTGCCGGAGCCGGACGGTGAGGGTGGTGGAGACCGCCGAGTTCACCCAGATGTCGCGGACAACGGTGGGCAGCGCATCCGGTTCCACTGCGGCGCTGCGGATACGGAGCCCGGAGACCCCGACCGACTCCCATTCCTCGGCCAGCGAGTCGATGCCGGCGCCCTCGGTCAGTTGGGTGGTGACCGAGGTGATCTGCGCGGCCGACAGGATGGTGGTGGCCAGTCCGTGTTCGGCAAGGCGTTTGGCCACCCGGCGGGTTGTGACCGTCGCGGTGCGCAGGGCGCCGGTCGCGCCGCCGCCGCGTCGCGCCACGGCGTCGGGACATTCGAGCGGATCGATCCGCAGCACGACGAACACCGAACGCTGGGCCGTCGCCGACAACGGGCCGAGGGTGCGGTCGTAGGTCGCCGGTGCGACACCCGAACCCCACACGCGCACACCGTGACTGATGACCTCGATCGAGCTGAGAGAGATGTCGTACCGGTCGATGCACTCGGCGAGGACGTCGAGGGGGACCAGTTGTCCGTTCTCGTCGCCGAGGGTGCTGTTGCCCGGTGTCAGGTAGGTGACCGCGGGGCCGCCCGGGTCCACGCGGACCACGGTGACCAGGGTGTCGCCGACCCAGCGGGCGCCGATGGTCGTGGGTGTCGACGATCGGCGTGCCGACGGCCGGGTGGAGGGCCCGGACAGCGGGACGTCGAACGGGGCCGGGTTGAGGTCGGCGTCGCTGCGGCGCATCCGGGACCAGGAGAACGACATCCGCGCCGCGAGCCGGCCGAACAGGGATTGCCGGCCACCGACGCTCACCAGCCCGGCCGCGATCACGACCGCCACGATCAGGGCCGACAGCCCCCACACGCTTCCCGACAGTGCCCACACGACGAGGCCGAGGGCCAGGATCACCTCGATGACCACGAGTGTGCGCAACCCCGACGCACGCGTGTTCCGATCCACGATCCCCCCTCGATCCCGGTGCCGCGCCCCACGCGGCTTTCGCCCGTCGGTGTGTCCACAGGCGGCGGAGCCCCACACGTGAGGGGCGTGTATGTCGGTTAGGCTACTACCGCGCGGCTGGGGGTACGCCGCAGGAGATCACAACCGGTCCACACCGACGCCCGTTCGCGGGCGCATGGGATCGGTGCGGACAGGGGGAGTCGTGGCACGTCAGCTGACGACCAAGGCTCAGGTCAACGGCTATCGTTTCCTGATCAAGCGGCTCGAGCACGCGCTCGTGCGCCGCGATGTGCGGATGCTGCACGACCCGATGCGGTCCCAGCTGCAGGCACTGGTGGTCGGAACCGTCCTCGGCCTGCTCGTCCTCGGCGGTTGCGGTGTGTACGGCCTCGTCCGTCCGCAGGGATCGGTCGGGGACGCCACCATCATCGTCAGCAAGAACAGCGGCAGCACCTACGTCCTCATCGAGGACACCCTGCATCCGGTGCTCAATCTCGCCTCGGCCCGCCTGATCACGGGGAGCTCCGAGAAGCCGGCGTCGGTGGCCGACTCCAAACTCGAGCCCTACCCGCGCGGCCCGCTGCTGGGCATCCCGGGTGCGCCTGCCTCGCTGCCGGGTTCGGCGCACAAGAGCACCTCGATGTGGACGGTGTGCGACTCGTCGACGGTCTCGTCGGACTCCGCGAGCGAGTCGCTCCGACAGACGGTCATCGCCGACAAACCCGTGTTGGGGTCGTCGACCGTGGAGACCGCTCGTCCGGAAGACGCGGTGCTCGTCCGCACCGGCGACGAGACCTTCCTGATCTATCAGCTGTTCCGCGACGGGGCCTGGAGTCCGGTCCGGGCGGCGGTCGACACCGACAGTGCGCCGGTCATGCGTGCCCTCGGTCTCGACGGCGTCACACCGCGCCGGATGACCCCTGGCCTCCTCAACAGCTTCCCGCTCGTCGAACCGCTGGAGGTGCCCACCGTTCCGAGTGCCGGGCAACCGGGCGCGGTCGACTCGACGACTGTCGGTTCCGTCGTGAAGTCGGTCGACGTCGACGACGAGACGACCTATCACGTCGTGCTCCGCGGCGGTGTGCAGGAGATCGGCGCCCCGGCCGCCGAGATCCTGCGTCTCGCCGATCGCGACGGCGCCGCACCCGTCAAGACGGTGGCGCCCGGCGAGCTCGCCACCCTGAAGGTGGTGGAGGAGTTGCCGATCGGTGACTTCCCCCAGGTCAACCCGTCGATGCTCGGCCTGTCCGCCGATCCGACCCTGTGTCGCAGCTGGTCTCGCGGCACCGACGAACCGCGGGCCGAGACCGCGCTGTTGGCCGGCCGCGCACTTCCGCTGAAGTCCGACGCCCGGCCGGTACGCCTGACGTCGGCCGACGGTGCCGGGCCCGGTCTCGACGAGGTCTATCTGCCGCCGGGGTCAGGGGAGTACCTCCAGGTGACAGGCAATGAGGCCGACAGTGCCCGCACCGAATCGCTGTTCTACGTGAATGATTCGGGTGTGCGCTTCGGCATCCCGGACCTCGAGACGGGTGGGACCCTGGGACTCGGTGACTCGCCTTCGCGTGCACCGTGGTCGGTGGTGTCGTTGCTCGCGCCGGGGCCGACGCTCTCCGCGGAAGCGGCGCTGGTCGCCCACGACGGTCTGAAGACGGTCGGCATCGACCCCGCCGGCGAATGATCCGGACGGGCCGGCGTCTCAGGACGTGAGCGGCCCGCCGACGATGTTCCCGACGATCCCGCGGATGATGTTGGTGCCGTCCTCGCCGCGCAGTTCGTCGTACCAGGCGGCGGTCTTCTCCGGATCCTTGCCGTGGGTCACGTCGCAGCGCTTGCGGGCGCGCAGTACGAGGTCGCCGGCCCGCTCGGTGCGAGCGGCTTGATAGGCGGCCAGGGCTGCGAACGGGTCGTCGGGGTGGTCGCGGAACGCGAACTGCAGGGCTATCGCGTCCTCCATCGCCGAGCAGCCGCCCTGCCCGATGTCGGGGGTGGTGTTGTGTGCGGCGTCGCCGAGCACGGCGACGCGTCCCTTGACCCAGGTGTCGAACGGGTCGAGGTCGAGGATCTCGACCCGATTGGTGGTCGCGGGGTCGAGCTTGCCGATGAGGGTGTGGACTCCCGGCGCCCAGTCGGCGAATTCCTCGGCGAGCACCTCGCGTGCGGTGCCCCGTTCGAACGGGACGCCCTCGGGCATGGGGACGTCGAAGAAGAAGTAGAAACGGTTGCCCGCCACCGGCATCACCGACACACGGCGCGAATCACCGACGTAGGTGGTCCATTCGGTGGCCGGACCGATGTTCTCATCCACCTCGACGAGTCCGTTGAAGTTGACGTATCCGGCGTAGCGGCGCTGGACCGGGCCGCCGAGCACGTACTCGCGGGTCAGCGACTTCGCTCCGTCGGCGCCGATCACGATGTCGGCGGAAGCGGTGGTGCCGTCGGCGAATTCGACGGTCGCGCGATCGGCGCCGTCGTGGACGGCCACCATCTTCTTGCCGAAGTGGATGTCGTCGTATCCATAGGCGTTCATCAACATCAGCTGCAGCTCGGCCCGCGCGATCGGGTAGGGGCGCTGGCCCACCTCGTCGATGAGCGGCTGCATGCTGAAGCGGCACATGGTGTCACCGGTGAAGCCGTCGATGTAACTCATCGAGTCGACGATGCCGCCGAGTTCGGCGGTCTCCTTCTCCAGGCCGAGGTGGTTGAGACACTTGACGCCGTTGGACCACACCGAGATCGCCGCACCCACCGGCTTGTTCTCGGTCACCTGCTCGTAGACCTCGACGTCGACGCCGAGCTGCTCGAGGGCGATGGCCGCCGACATGCCGCCCATACCCGCGCCGACGATCACTGCCTTCACACTCACCACCGCTTTCTCGAGATCACCTGCCGACGCCGGCGCTGTCGGCCCGACACCAGGCTAAGGGGCGACCGACAGCGGCGCGCGACGAAGTCACGGTGATGACGACGGCCGGTCGGTGGCGGTCAGTGCGAGCCGCGGGAGGTCACGAGCGCGGTGACCATCTCCTGCCACTGGGTGGTGATGGTCTCGAGATCGAGACCGACCTCGACCATCAGATAGCGCACCGATCCGGCGGCCAGCGGAGCCTGCACGGCCAGCGACATGAAGTCGAGCTCATCGGCGAACCCCAACTGCCGCAGCAGGATCTGAACGTGCTGCGTCGACGCGCGGCCCACCGGGTGGGTCATGAAGTCGTCACCGGCCGCCCCGGCCTCGAGGAGGATGTCGAGGTGGTCGCAGGTGAGTTTGAGGCGGGCCCGGCCGTAGGCCAGCAACCGGTCGAGCGGCGGCGCGCCGGGACCCAGCGGTTCGGGCCCGGACAGGTAGGCCTGCTGCATCTCCGATTCGGAGTGGTCGAGAAGCGCGAGCATGAGCCCGGTCCGGTTGCCGAAGCGGCGGAACACCGTGCCCTTGCCGACGCCGGCCTCGCGGGCGACCGCCTCCATGGTCACCGCGGCGGCGCCGTGGTGATCGATCAGGTTCTTGGCGGCAGCCAGCAACAGACGCCGATTGCGTGCGGCGTCGGCACGTTCGGTCCCCGAGGTGTTGAAGGAGATATGGAGCGGGGAGTGGTCTGGCCCGTTCGGCACGTGATGAGGGTAACTCTTTCCCCGGATCGGGAATCAATCGGACCCGGGTCCGGTTGCTGGCTTCGTATCCACCGCCCTCGCCGGGCCGGTGCCCTCGTCGAAAGGAATGACATGTCGGATCGAGTCGTCGAACTGGTAGCCCTCGTCGGAAGCCTGCGTGCTGCCTCCGTGAACCGTCAGCTGGCCCAGGTCGCTGCCGACAACGCCCCCGACGGAGTCCACGTCACCGTCGTCGACCATCTCGGTTCGCTGCCGTTCTACAGCGAGGACGTCGATGTCGAGGGCACCCTCGACGCCGGTGTGATCGCCCTGCGCGAGGCCGTCGCCAAGGCGGACGGCGTGCTGATCGCCACCCCCGAGTACAACGGCACCATCCCCGCCGCGCTGAAGAACGCCATCGACTGGCTCTCGCGCCCCTATGGCAACGGCGCCCTCAACGGCAAGCCCGTCGCCGTCCTGTCCGCCGCGCTCGGCCAGTACGGCGGTCTGTGGACCCGCGAGGACACTCGTAAGTCGGTCGGCATCGCCGGTGGTCGCGCGATCGAGGAGGCCGACCTCGGTCTGCAGATCCCGGCGCTCCCCGAGGGCGGACTGGCCGATCCCGCGATCGTGGAGAAGGTCGTCGCCTCCGTCGCCCGCATCGTCGACGAGGTCGCCGTCAGCGCCTGATCCGTCTCCTCCGTTTCTTCGACGCCGCGCCGGGTACATACCCGGTGCGGCGTCGTCTTTTCGGACGTCCATATAGAGGTATGGCCACCAGGGCCTTGTGGACTGCCGGTGCACACCTTGTGGAGGACCCCTGGACAACCTGTGAGCGACACGCCGGAGGCAAGCGTGACACGCCGGAATTTATGATCCTGCACCCGCCCGACCTGCACGTCTTCCACCAATGTTATTCACAACCCCTTGTGGTGCCCAGAAATGTCAGCCACTAGGTGTAGTGTTTGCACTACCAGTCAGGCGGACAAGAGGAAGCGGATGTACTCCTCCGGAAACGCCAGGAAGACGGTGACCCAGATCACCATCTTCACGCTGGGAAACTGCACGTCACTGGCGTTCCAACGACCCGAGGAGAACCACTCGATGTCTTCCATCACCGTCTACACGAAGCCGGCATGTGTCCAGTGCAACGCCACCTACAAGGCCCTCGACAAGCAGGGTCTGTCCTACGAGATCGTCGACATCAGCCAGGACCCGGAAGCCCGTGACTACGTCATGGCGCTCGGCTACCTGCAGGCTCCGGTCGTCGTCGCCGGCGACGAGCACTGGTCGGGCTTCCGTCCCGACCGCATCAAGGCGCTCGCCACCGCTGCTGCCTGATCGCCCGCAGTCTGCCGTCACCATCGACCCCGACGCGGGTGTGATCCGAAGGGGAAGCCGGATCCGCCGCGTCGGGATGTGACAGCCGAGATGAATGTGGCCGTCGGCCCCGATGAGGGAAATGGTCACGACGGTTCCGGTGTTGGAACCACCAGACGTCCCGATCGCGGACGCAACGAACAATCGTCATCACAATCGGTCATCTCAGCAGGGTTGGAGGGAGATATGTCGGCCACCTCGCCGCTGATCGTCTACTTCTCCTCGGTCTCCGAGAACACCCACCGGTTCGTCGAGAAGCTGGACATGCGTTCCGTGCGCATCCCGCTGACCGGCGCAGCCGGTGAATTCGGTGTCGACGAGCCGTACGTGCTGGTCTGCCCGACCTACGGGGGAGGCAAGGCGACGGGGCAACCCGGCGGCTTCGTCCCCAAGCAGGTCATCCGCTTTCTCAACGACGAACACAACCGATCCCTGATCAGGGGGGTGATCGCGGCGGGCAACACGAACTTCGGTGAGGAGTTCTGCTACGCCGGCGACATCATCTCGCGTAAATGTCGCGTGCCCTACCTGTACCGATTCGAACTGATGGGCACCACCGACGACGTCGACCGCGTCCGCGCGGGACTGGCCGACTTCGCCCAGAGCCCGGCGTTCGCAGGTGGTGTGTCGCTGCACGCCACACCGGCCTGACGCCCCGCCCAGCGCGTCGCCACCGGACTGTCACACCCCGCCCATACTCTGCCCACGAGGCACTTGGTAAGCCCCCACTAACCGCAGGAGTCATCTGTCGTGTCGCCCACCGCCGCCGCCGTCTCGGACACCTCTTCAGCAAGCAAGTCGGGCGTGCATGCCGGCCCGTCGGGTCATGAACCCGGCGAGCTCGACTTCCATGCGCTCAACGCGATGCTCAACCTGTACGACGCGGACGGCAAGATCCAGTTCGACAAGGATCGCGAGGCCGCGCGTCAGTACTTCCTCCAGCACGTCAACCAGAACACCGTGTTCTTCCACGACCTCGACGAGAAGCTCGACTATCTCGTCGAGGAGAACTACTACGAGCCCGAGGTCCTCGACAAGTACGACCGCGAGTTCGTCAAGGGCCTGTTCAAGCACGCCTACGACAAGAAGTTCCGCTTCCCGACGTTCCTCGGCGCGTTCAAGTACTACACGAGCTACACGCTCAAGACCTTCGACGGCAAGCGCTACCTCGAACGCTTCGAGGACCGCGTCTGCATGGTGGCGCTGACGCTGGCCGACGGCGACACCGCCCTCGCCCGCAACCTGGTCGACGAGATCATCTCGGGCCGATTCCAGCCGGCCACCCCGACCTTCCTCAACTCGGGCAAGAAGCAGCGCGGCGAGCCGGTCTCGTGCTTCCTGCTCCGCATCGAGGACAACATGGAGTCGATCGGCCGCTCCATCAACTCGGCACTGCAGCTGTCCAAGCGCGGTGGCGGAGTTGCGTTGCTGCTCTCCAACATTCGCGAGCACGGCGCCCCGATCAAAAAGATCGAGAACCAGAGCTCGGGTGTCATCCCGATCATGAAGCTGCTCGAGGACTCCTTCTCCTACGCCAACCAGCTCGGTGCGCGCCAGGGCGCGGGCGCGGTCTACCTGCACGCCCACCACCCCGACATCTACCGCTTCCTCGACACCAAGCGCGAGAACGCGGACGAGAAGATCCGCATCAAGACGCTGTCGCTCGGCGTGGTCATCCCGGACATCACCTTCCAGCTGGCCAAGAACAACGACGACATGTACCTGTTCAGTCCGTACGACGTCGAACGCGTCTTCGGAGTGCCGTTCGCCGACGTCAACGTCACCGAGCGCTACCACGAGATGGTCGAGGATCGTCGTATCCGCAAGACCAAGATCAAGGCGCGCGAGTTCTTCCAGACCCTCGCCGAGCTGCAGTTCGAGTCGGGCTACCCGTACATCATGTTCGAGGACACGGTGAACCGGTCGAACCCGATCGACGGCAAGATCACCCACTCCAACCTGTGCTCGGAGATCCTGCAGGTCTCGACGGCGTCGACGTTCAACGACGACCTGTCCTACTCCCATGTGGGCAAGGACATCTCGTGCAACCTGGGGTCGCTGAACATCGCCAAGACGATGGACTCGCCCGACATCGGCCAGACCATCGAGACCGCCATCCGCGGACTCACCGCGGTGAGCGACCAGACCTCGATCACCTCGGTGCCGTCGATCGAGCACGGCAACAACAACTCTCACGCCATCGGCCTCGGCCAGATGAACCTGCACGGCTACCTGGCCCGCGAGCGCATCTTCTACGGCAGCGACGAGGGCATCGACTTCACGAACATCTACTTCTACACGGTGCTCTTCCACGCCCTCCGCGCGTCGAACCGCATCGCCCGTGAGCGCGGCCAGGCGTTCACCGGCTTCGAGAAGTCGAAGTACGCCTCGGGCGAGTTCTTCGACAAGTACACCAACAAGGTGTGGGAGCCGGAGACCCAGAAGGTGCGGGACATCTTCGGGCAGGCCGGGATTCACATCCCGACGCAGGACGACTGGCGTGAGCTGAAGGAGGCCGTCCAGCGCGACGGCATCTACAACCAGAACCTGCAGGCCGTCCCGCCGACCGGTTCGATCAGCTACATCAACCACTCGACCAGCTCGATCCACCCGGTCGCGGCCAAGATCGAGATCCGCAAGGAAGGCAAGATCGGTCGCGTCTACTACCCGGCGCCGTACATGACGAACGACAACCTGGAGTACTACCAGGATGCGTACGAGATCGGGTACGAGAAGATCATCGACACCTACGCCGCGGCGACGCAGCACGTCGACCAGGGCCTGAGCCTGACGCTGTTCTTCAAGGACACCGCGACCACGCGCGACGTCAACAAGGCGCAGATCTACGCATGGCGCAAGGGGATCAAGACGCTGTACTACATCCGCCTGCGTCAGATCGCGCTCGAGGGGACCGAGGTGGAGGGCTGCGTGTCATGCATGCTGTGACCCCCTGCGCCACCGCACCTATCAGCACTCCCGGCCCCCACACCCCCCGTTAGACGAGGAACAGTCATGACCTCCACCGAAAGCCACAGCCCCGCCGACGGCGCCCCCATCAAGCTGGTCAGCCGGGTCTCGGCGATCAACTGGAACCGCGTCCCCGACGAGAAGGACGCCGAGGTGTGGGATCGCCTCACCGGCAACTTCTGGCTGCCGGAGAAGGTGCCGGTGTCCAACGACATCCCGTCCTGGGGCACGCTGACCGCGTACGAGAAGCAGCTCACCATGCGGGTCTTCACCGGCCTGACGCTGCTCGACACCATCCAGGGCACGGTCGGTGCGGTGTCGCTGATCCCGGACGCCACCACTCCGCACGAGGAGGCGGTGCTCACCAACATCGCGTTCATGGAGTCGGTGCACGCCAAGTCCTACAGCTCGATCTTCTCGACCCTGTGCTCCACCAAGGAGATCGACGAGGCCTTCCGCTGGTCGGAGGAGAACGAGAACCTGCAGCGCAAGGCGCGCATCGTCATGGACTACTACCGTGGCGACGACCCGCTCAAGCGCAAGGTCGCCTCGACGCTGCTCGAGTCGTTCCTGTTCTACTCGGGCTTCTACCTGCCGATGTACTGGTCGAGCCGCGCCAAGCTCACCAACACCGCCGACCTGATCCGCCTCATCATCCGCGACGAGGCCGTCCACGGCTACTACATCGGCTACAAGTACCAGCGCGGCCTCGAGACCCAGACGCCGGAGCGTCGTCAGGAGCTCAAGGATTACACCTTCGAGCTGCTGTTCGAGCTGTACGACAACGAGAGCGACTACACCGAGGCGCTCTACGACGAGGTCGGGCTCACCGAGGACGTCAAGAAGTTCCTGCGCTACAACGCCAACAAGGCTCTGATGAACCTCGGCTACGAGGCGATGTTCCCGAAGGACGAGACCGACGTGAACCCGGCGATCCTGTCGGCACTGTCGCCGAACGCCGACGAGAACCACGACTTCTTCTCGGGGTCGGGCAGCTCGTACGTCATCGGCAAGGCCGTCAACACCGAAGACGAGGACTGGGACTTCTAGTCCCCAGCAGATCTATAGCCCGAAGCCGCGCTCAGCGCGGTTTCGGGCTATAAATCTGTGGCGGTCAGGCGATCGTAGAGATCGCCGAGTTCGTCGACTTCGGCCGGCGAGGATCTTGCAAAACCCGTCCCGCCACGGCGATTGACGCCCGGATAAACGGCCCTGCGGTCTCATGCGAGTGCTGACCAACGACCTGTCATGGGCGTTGGCTAGAGTGTGCGGCACTGTCGTTTTCGGTTCGCGTGCATTAATTACCCTCATCACGAAAATACGTTTGCTTTCCGAATTGCAGAAATCTATGGAGGATTACTGAGACCGGCGATGTAATCGGAGTCCACCAGGTCGAGCGTGATTCGGGTGCATCGACGCTCGTCAGTTCCGTCCCTGCCAATGTCACTTTGTCGGTCCGAAGAGGCTGAAGACGAATATCGAAGTGCCCTCGATTGAAGCAGGAGAATCTGGGCTCTATTTCCTTCCGGATCGGGTATTGGTCCGGGATACAAAGCGATTCAGTCATATTCACTACGGCGACCTACTTGTTGTTCACGGATAGAAGCGCTTCGTTGAGAACCCTTCGCCGCCCAGCGACGCCCTCCAAGTCGACACGACTTGGAGGTACGTCAACCTCACCGGGACCCCTGATCGCCGGTTCAATAACAATAGGCAACTGCCTGTGATGCTCTACGGCCGACTGAAGTTGAGTACGGCGTCGGGGCTCTCTTGGATCATTCAGGTGTCTCGGCACACTGTTGTAGAACCTGTCGCTGAGGCAGTGCGCTCTGCACCGAACATTCCAGCGGGAAACTGAAAATTGCGGCGCCGAAGCTGTTTTCGTAGAAGTAGTGCGCACATAGCGCGCACTACTTCTACAAATCGCCGGCGGTCAGGCGGTCGTAGAGATCGCCGAGTTCGTCGATGGCCTCGGCGATGTCGGCCGGCGCGACACCCGTGGCGCGCAGCGCGGCACGGAGATCCGAACCGTCGAGCGCGGTGAGCGGATTCATCCGCGGAACCGTCGGAAGCGGCGGCAGCGTGGACGCGGTGCCGTAGAAGTCGTCGGGGCGCAGCGTCCCCGACGACGAGTCGGCCTCGGCGACGGGGGATTGCGCAGGCCGCGAGTCGATCTCGGCGAGCAGGTCACGCAGATCGGTACCCATCACCGTCAGCAGCGTCAGCGGCGACCGGTCGATCTCGGCGGCGATCTCGTAGCTGGTGACAAGGGCATGGACGCACCGTGGGGCCTCGTCGGGGCAGGTGCAGTCGGTCGCGACGTCCGCGGATTCGGTGGGTACGAGCAGTTCACCGAGGATCGGCGGCTGGTCTCCGCGCGTGAGCCGCATGAGTTCCTCGACGCCGCCGCGGTCGCGGAGCAGCCCGGCCAGCGTCGGGGTGTCGACGGTGCGGGTGGTGATGATGACGTCGAACGGTTCGAGCTGGGTGCCCTCGACCGACGCCGTCACCTGGCCCGCACCGATCCGGAGTCCGCGCACATGCCGGTCGCGGAAGTACCTGCGCGCCTTGGTGACATGCCGGCTGTCGGCGACCGCTTCGCCGTCGGCGCCGCGACCCTCGACCACGTCGACGAACGCCCGCGACCACGGTGTGAGGCCGTATCCGCGGACGGCGATGGTGCCGCGTTCGCCCTTGCGCTGGGTGCCCTTCTTGCGGACGGTCATTCGCTCACCGCCTCCTCGCGGAGCCGGAACAGTTCGAAGAGTTCGTCGTCGGCGAGGTCAGACACCCAGTTCTCGCCGGCGGCGACGGTGAGCCGCGACAGTTCGCGCTTCTTGGCGATCATGTCGTCGATCCGTTCCTCGATGGTGCCGACGCAGACGAACCGGTGCACGGACACCTTCTGGTTCTGGCCGATGCGGTAGGCGCGGTCGGTGGCCTGGTCCTCGACGGCGGGATTCCACCAACGGTCCACGTGGATGACATGGTTGGCCGCGGTGAGGTTGAGGCCGGTACCGCCCGCCTTGAGGGTCGCCAGCATCACCGGGGGGCCGTCGTCGGACTGGAAGCCGGCGACCATGCGATCGCGTTCCGTGCGGCCGAGTCCGCCGTGGAGCAACGGGATCTCGGTGCCGAACTGTTC
>NZ_JAJQJP010000032.1:0-25014 GCF_021245825.1 Gordonia metallireducens
TGAGCGCTAGTCTCGTGGGCTCGGAGATGTGTATAAGAGACCGGTGCGGATTTCACCGAGGATCTCGCGGTCACGGACCACCCGTGGCGCCTCGACTCGTCGAGAGCTCAGATGGGCTCGGACTGTGGACGGAGCGATCTGGGCGGCCGTGTCGCGCAGGGCCGCGCAGATCGGATCGACTCCGTGTTCGTCGCGGAAAGCGGCGACGAACTCCACGATCAACGCTGTGGGCGGTCGATCTCCGCCGCAAAGAAAGCTGATGCCTGCTTCAAGATGGTGTTCGCCCGCCGCAACTCCCGGTTCTCCCGTTCCAGCTGCGCGATCCGCTCAGCCTCGTCGGTCGTGGTGCCCGGTCGCAGCCCACCATCGATCTCGGCCTGCTTGACCCAGGTGCGAAGCGCCTCCGGGTGCACACCGAGTTGATCGCCGATCCGTTTGAGCGCTCCCGGCCGCGTAGCCGGGTCCCGGCGGGCTTCCACCGCCATCCGCGTCGCCCGCTCCTTGAGCTCAACGCTGTACTTCCGTGGTGCTGCCATGCTCTCCATCCTTCACAGATTCGAGAGCCTCCGACAAACCCGGGGCGATTCAACTAGTCGAATGAACACCGCAATCGAACGCCTCGGAGCGGTGGGTGACGTGGGTACGAGCGGGTAGCGTACCGACACAACACCGACACAACCGTGTCGGTGCCCGAGCGGGAGACAAGTCAAAGAGCCTGGTCAAGCTGTGGAGCCGCCCAGGGGAATCGAACCCCTGACCTATTCATTACGAGTGAATTGCTCTACCGACTGAGCTAGGGCGGCGTGCTACGCGAGGCAGCGGAGACGAGTCTAGCGAGTCCATCGCCCGCAACAAAAACCGGCTCCGCTCGCGAGCCTGGACGTGCTCTCGCGCAGAATCACCACTAGCGCCCAGGTGCACTGTCTGCGGCTCGTGAGCCTGGGCTGAGCTGGCGGTTCAGGCGAGGGCTGTGGGCTCAGAACGGGTAGTCGGAGCCGCACGCCACCGGCACGCGATGGGCAGGGTCGAGCGCGTTGCGGACGAGCGCGGCGACGGTCGGGGAGTAGGCCATGCCGACGTGACCGATCTTCGACGCCGGGCACACGTCCTGGATCAGCGTGTTGACGACGTTCGGGCCGGGCGTCATGAGGGTGTTCGTGTAGGGCGTCGAGATCTCGTCGTTGCGGGTCGCGAAGTTGACGTAGTCGATAGACGGGTGCCGTGGACCCCAATAGCTCTGGCCCGGGGCTCGTGCCGGCAGGCGGTCGGTGATCGACCCGACGCGCGAGACTCCCTGGTGCGACGCCGACAAGGAGATGAGGGTGTCCACCTGTGCGGCACGACCGGGGAGCTGTGTCACCAGTTGGGCGATCGCCCCGCCCTGGCTGTGGCCGATGAGGTCGACCTTGGCGGCGCCGGTTGCGGTGAGCACTCTGTCGATGAATGGCGCGACCTGCTGCGCCGCGGCCCGTTCCTTGTTACCGAGACCGCCGGTGTTGCCGCTCCACGACGCCTGGCCGTAGGTGAGGCTGAAGACGCAGTAGCCGGCGTTGGCGAGGGTGGGAGCGAGGTACGCCCAGTTGGCGCTCTGGTTCATCGCGGTGGCGTGCAGCAGGACGACTGGGTCGCGGCCTTCCCGATCCCGGCAGTCGAACCGGTTGCTGCCGGCCGGCGACTCGGTGGCCGGACTCAGGTAGTGCTCGGCGATCGCCTGGTTGGCATCCGTGGTGACTGGGAAGGGTGCGGCCTGCGCGGCGCCCGGGGCGAGCAGTAGGCACGCAGCGGCCAGCGCGGCCGCGGCGGCGGCGAGTCGTGGTCGAAGTCGGTTCACACGAGAATTGTCACCCATGATCGTCGACGCGACGGCAGAACTCGACGCCGCGCGGTGAGAGTGCGTAGCCGACTTCGAGGCTCTCGGTCAGTCCGAGTTTCTTCAATTTGGTGACGTCGTTCTTGAAACCGGCTCGGTCTCTGCCGAGTTCGGCCGCGAGGTCGGTGGACACGACGCCGGGTCGGCGGCCGATGATCTCGAGGGTGGCGCGCGTCCAGGGGCCGTTCTTGGAGCGGGCGTCCATCCGGTCGAGCCGCAAGCGGATGTCCGCGACGTCGTCGTCGGAGAGATCGTCATCGGCGCGCAGTGCGATCCGCGGGTCTTCCCCGATGCATCGGAGTCCGATCCGGTACGTGGGGTTGTGGGTGTTCACGCACAGGGTGGCCCGTAGCTCGTCGACGCTCTCGTAGCCGGCCCGTCGCGCCTCCTTCGGGGTGATCTGTGCAGGATCCATACGCTCCATCGACGTCACCTCGATGACGTGCGTCAGTGCGATGAAGCTCGACCCGGGCCGGATGCGTGGATGCCCCCAACGTCGGAAGGCGAGGTCGACCGAACCGTCGGCGATCCCGCGCGCTACAGCTGCTGTGAGAAGCACACCTTCGACCGTAGCGAGGGCGCCGTGGCTGCGCAGACAGTCCGGGTAGCGGTGCGTGCGATGCCTGTGGAACTCGTCTGAGATGTTGCTGAGAGCTGTTGTAGGGTGACCCGAGATCAGCGACGGCAGTGCCGGCGCCCGGGGGGATCTTCCTTTTTGGTGTCGTGTCGTCGCGTGCACAACTGACGACGACGATCACCATCCGGGGGGGAGGGGTCTCATGGTGCTGCCGCGTCCGCACTCGCTGTGGTTTCCCGACGTTCCCGCGTGGCCGTCGTCCGGTGCCACGCCGGCAGTCGATCTGGCCGCTTACCTCGCGCGATTCCGTTCCGTCGACGCAGTTCAGGGCGATGTCGGCGGCGCCGCGGTGGCCGTGCTCGACGCCCCGGCCCCGCCGGTAGAGCCGTCGGCGCCGAGGTTCGAGGCCCCGCTCGCCGAAGTCCCGGCAAAGCCGTCGTCCGATCTCGATTCCTTCCTCGCCGAGGCCGGGAAGTCGGTCCGCGCGAAGCGAAAGGCTGTGTCCGGCACGGCTCCCGGTTGGCGACGATTCCTCGGTTCGGGACCGCGAATCGCGGGTGCGGCAGCCGCAATTCTTGTGATTGTCGCCACAGTGGTCGCCGCTGTCACCCTCGCCGGTGGTGGTTCGGAGGGCCCCGTGGTCGCCGCGGACACCACGGAGTCCACCTCGCCCACAGAGGCGCCGTCGACGTCGGGGGTGGTCAGTCACCCGGCCTGCGCGCAGCGTCCCGTCGGTTCGGGGACCACGGTGTCGAATGACGACGAGAAGGGCGACCAAAAGTCCGGCCCGGGCGCGATCCGCGCGTTCAACCACGCCTACTACGTGTTGCGGTCGGCGAAAGCCGCACGCGCAGTGGCAGCCCCGGGGGCCGTCGCCTCCGAGTACGTGATGCAGCAGTACATCGATCAACGCCCGATCGGCACGCGCCACTGTCTGAAGATCACCGAACGGGCTCCCGGCGAGTACTCGGTGGTGCTCACCGAATTGCAGCCCGACGCGGCGCCCATCACCTATCGCCAGGTCATCCGCACGTCCACAACGGGCGGCAAGACCTACATCCAATCCATCAAGTCCGTCGAATGAGTTCAGACACAGAGCCATTCGGATGGCGCAGAAAGGTTGTTCTGAGATGACCCAGAGTCGAGGTCGGCATCGTAGGCGTCGGGCCCCGAGTGGTCCGGTTTTGTCGGTGACGTCTGCTGTTGTGGCAGTGTCGATTACTGCTGGTGCGGGTGCGGCGTTTGCTGTTCCGGAGCAGGGTGGCACTGATCCGTTGGATTCGGCGCCGGGTCAGGGTGGTACGAGTCCGTCGGATGTTGCGCCGGGTGCTCCGGCTCCGGGTGATGCGGTGGTGCAGCCGGTTGTGGTTCCGGGTCCGGGGTCGATTCCGGGTCCGCCGGTGGAGGCTCCGTATCAGTCGTATGACCAGTCGTTGTCGCAGAGTTACCAGCAGCCGTATTCGCCGGCGATCACCAATCCTGTTGCGCCGCGGGTTGCTCCGCCGGTGCGTCCGATTGCGCCGCCGCCGGACAAGATTCGTGTGGGTAACTTTGTGACCGATGTTCCGCAGGGTGTGTCGTCGAAGGATGTCAATTCGATCAACGCGTGGTCGGCGTATGGCGAGGCGAAGATCGCTCAGGGTTTGATCTCGGTGGGTGTGCCGGAGGATGAGGCCAGTCGTCGTGCTGCTGCCACGATCATCGGTGTGATGGCTGGTGGTACGGCTGGTGCTGTGGCGCTTGGTATTCCGGCGGCGGTGGTGGGTGCTGTTGGTGGGGCAGGGGTCGGTGCGATCGCAGGAGCCGTCGTTGGTTGCGTTTTCACTTATTGCGCTACCTCGGGAATCGATTCGCTCGCAGGAGCCGGTATCGGAGCCGCTGTTGGTGGTGTCGGTGGTGCTGCAGCGGGTGCTGCGCTCGGGTTCGCTATCGGAGGCGCCGCGGGTGGTCTCCTGGCGTACTCGCTGGGTGCCGGCGATCCGGGTGCAAATCCGGAAGAACCTTGGAAGAACGATGGTCCGCGCCATGCGGCGCCCGAGGCCGAGGGCCCAAATCAGTTCGAGTTTCAGCTGTCTGCTGAGGAGGCTCGCAAGTCAGGTCTCCCAGCGGTTGACTACGTGGTCAACAGTCGCGGTGATGTGAAGGCCAGGGTCGGTACGACCTCGTACAACTGGTCCGGTGCACAGGCTCGCGCACCGTATGCGGTTCTCGGTGCGGATGTCGAGAAGTCGGTTCGGGATTGGACTCGGGCACAGTCGGACCATTTGAAGAAGGCCGTACCCGGTAGCGATATTCTCTGGCCAGCCGAGCAAGCTCGCTAAGCGCTCCACTCCGCGAATGCGTCGAGAAATCAAACCAACTGCACGCTATTGTTTAAGTGAGGAATTGATGAAAAGACTATTCGTACTGTTGGCGGGAGTGTTAACGGTGGTCGCTAGCGTCACCGTGGGTGCCGGTCAAGCCGATGCAGGACCGCTTCAACAGCTGAACACCAATGGGAACACTTTCGGGACCTTCGGCGACCATTCCCTCTGCCGGGGTGCTATCACCTATCGGATTGACTCGGTGGCCAAGAAGCGGGGATTGGTGAAAGTGACGGCGACTTCTCACGGATTCCTCGGTGAGGGGGCAGGTTGGAAGAAGAACCCGCGGTGCCGTGTCCTCTTCAAAACCGAAATCCACAGTGGTAGAGGTCTGTTCCTGGAGAAGTGGACCACGGGTTCGTTCGGACCGCGTGCCGGCGAGAAGAAGGTTTGGGACGTACTAACAGGTTCGGGGCCGGGGTATATCGGGATTACGACCTATGCGGTGAACAGTCCGGTACGAATCCCGCAATCGCCGGCGGGTCCCGCGTTCTTCATGATCGTCCCGTAGCCCAATCCGGGTTCCAACCGCTGTACGAAAGGCCTCGGTTCAGAAACGCGCGCGCACTAACACCGTTCGAGTGATGCAGTGGTACGGCGTCTCGATTTCATGTTTTGCCGTATGTTCCACTGCCTGGCCGTAGTTCCCCGCTCGCTCCCAATGAACGCAACGAGGATGAGATAAGGCGACTCTTTATGGTGCTGGTTGACGCGGCACTCACCGTGATGACGGTTGCGCGGTTCTCGGTGCGGGTGTCGAGAAGTCGGTTGGGAATGGACTCGGACACAGTCGGACAACGTAAAAAGGCGTTCGCCTCACGAATTGGGCACGCGGGAAAGAAGAAGCGACGGAGACGAGGAGAAACTGAATGAGAAGACTGCTCATCGGATTAACTGTGGGTGTTTTCGCGGCTGTGTCCGCCCTGGTGGGTTCGGGCGAGACGACCGCTGCCCCCATCCCGAACATCGCGCTCTACGGCAACAATCTCGCGACTATGGGTGACCATTCTCTGTGCCGTGGCACCGTCAATCTCGCGATTCAGACTCCGAACGATAAGCGCGGTGTGGTTCGTGTGACTGCACGGTCACGCGGCTTCGCCGGTGACGGAGCGAGCTGGAAACGAAATCCCAAGTGTCGCGTACTCTTCCAGACCACGTACACCAGTCTTCGGGGCTATGCACTGCACAAATGGGTGTCGGCGACGTTCGGTCCCCGTCCCGGTGAGAAGAAGGTGTGGGATGTCCCGACGGGATCGGGACCGGCGACTATTGGTATCACGACGTACGCCGTGAACAACCCGGTCAGAACACCCACAGGTGGTCTCGTGGGTTTTCACATGCTTGTCCCCTAGAAGGGTCGTGTCAGATGACGAGTCAGCGTGAATCCGCTTCACCATGGCAACTACGCGTGACCCCGTACCCTGATCGACGATGACTGCTCCAACACTTCGAGACGGCGACCCGCAGATCTGGGATGAGCGGGCCGTCGTTGTTTGTGGCACCGCAGGCGGGGTCGGCACGTCTGTCGTGTCGGCACTCCTTGCCGAACATCGCGCCGCGACGAGCCTCGGCCTGCTCTCGTGGTGGGTCGACGCTTCCGGCAACGATTGCGACATCGAACTCCGTCTCCGCGGAACAGGTAACGAGGAGTTGTTGCGCACCGCGTCGGGCACGGGCCTGTGGTTGCCGCCCGACGAGGCGGCGGTCACCGACGCCGTCGTCGAGGTGTGGCGTCAGGGAGCAGTACCGGTGATCGACGCCGGTGCGCACCCGCTGACGCTGCTGCCCGAACTCGCCGAAGACGACCTCCCGAACCTCACGCCGGTCCTCGTGATCAGTCCGCGCCCAGACCTGCTCAACCGGGCACGTGTCATCTTCACGGAGTGGGACCGCGCCGGCGTACTCGAGAGCACCGTCGTCGTGATCGACTCCCAGCTGCCGGTACAGCAGCAGACGGGCCTCGCGGACATGCTCGTCGGCGTGGTGTCCGGGTCGGTCGGCACGGTGATCGGCCTCGACTACGACCCGGTCCTCGGCGCCGGGACCGCGCTCGACGAGGACGCCCGCCGCGGGTTCTTGCCGGCAACGATCGAGTCCATCGCGAAGCTCGCGGCAGCTACATCGAACCGACGCTGACAGCTTCTTCGAATTGCGGGCCGATTACCGGAATCCGATACTCAGCCCGCACTCTGCACAGACACCCCTGTCCCATCGTCCGGTGAGCGTGCACCATGGGTGATCATGACCGGCTCCGACAGAACGCCACTCACCAGACGACAAGCGTCCGACGCCGTCGTCGATCCGTGGCGGGTACTCGCATACACGCTCCAAGCGGCTTATCGCACCGGTTCGATGGTGCGCGGTGGCGAGTTCGTGAACAGAATCATCGACGCCGCCGAAGACGCTGGGCACCATCCCGACATTGACCTGAGGTACAACTCTGTGCATCTCGTGCTCATGACGCACAGCACGCACCAGATCACCGAGGAAGACGTGGCTCTCGCGAACCGGATCGCGGCCATCGCCGACGACATGGATCTCGAGAAGACGCCCACTCCCGTCAGCCGATTCGACCTTGCGATAGATGCCCTCGACATCGATGCCATCCGGCCGTTCTGGAAAGCGGTCCTGGGCTATTCCGACGTGCCCGCCGACGAGATCATCGACCTGGTCGATCCGGCCGGACGACTACCGTCGGTCTGGTTCCAGCAGATGGATTCCCCGCGCCCAGGGCGCAATCGGATACACATCGACCTACGGATGCCGCATGACGAGTTGCAAGAACGTCTGCGCTCGGCCCTTGCCGCCGGTGGCCGGCTGCTCAGCGATGACTTCGCGCCTGAATGGTGGACGCTCGCCGACGCCGAAGGCAACGAGATCTGCCTCTGCACGTGGCAGCCGCGGGCCGCGTGAGTCTCAACTCGAGGAACATCGACCGACAGGTGGCCCTTTCGCATCTCCGGCCGAGCAGGCAGCATGGGGGAGTATGACCGGGTCCACGCGTGCACCGCTCACCGCCAAGCAAGCCACCGAGGTCGTCGCCGACCCGTGGCGCGTCGTCGCAGACAAACTCGTGGCCGCCTACCGGACCGGGTCGATGGTGCGGGGGCTCGAGTTCGTCGCCAAGATCGTCGACGCGGCAGAGGAAGCCAACCATCATCCCGATGTCGACCTGCGGTACGGCTCAGTGCATCTCACCCTCACGACACACAGCGCGCATCAGCTGACCGAAGCCGATGTGGCCCTGGCCAACCGGATCACCGGGATCGCCGCCGAGATGGCGCTCGGGAAACTCACGGACCCGGTAACGGCGATCGAACTGGCGATCGACGCCATGGACATCGGGGCGATCCGTCCGTTCTGGCAGGCCGTTCTGGGTTACTCCGACGGGAACGACAAGGAACTCGCGGAGCTCGCCGACCCGGCCGGGCGGTTGCCGTCGGTGTGGTTCCAGCAGATGGATGAGCCTCGTCCGCAACGTAACCGAATCCACTTCGACCTCTGCCTACCGCATGACGAGGTACACGAACGGCTGCAGGCCGCAATCACCGCCGGTGGCCAACTGTTGTCGGACGAGTTCGCACCGGCGTGGTGGATTCTCGCCGACCCCGAGGGCAACGAGATCTGCCTGTGCACCTGGCAGGGACGGGACTGAAACAGCTGGAAACGAAACAAGCCGGTTCGATCGAGGTGATCGAACCGGCTTGTGACACAGAATCTTACGAGCAGAGACCCTCGTCCTGCGCCGCCTTGGCGACCGCGGCCGCGACGGCCGGTGCGACCCGGTCGTCGAGCGGGCTCGGCACGATGCGATCGGCACGCAGGTCATCAGACGCCACCGAGAAGATCGCGTCTGCCGCAGCGATCTTCATGCCCTCGCTGATCCGGCGTGCGCCCGCGTCGAGCGCGCCCTTGAAGACGCCCGGGAAGGCGAGCACGTTGTTGATCTGATTCGGGAAGTCGCTGCGTCCCGTTGCGACGACGGCCGCGTACTTGGCGGCGACCTCGGGGTGGATCTCCGGATCGGGGTTCGACAGCGCGAACACGATCGCGTCGTCGCTCATCGACGCGATGATCTCCTCGGGGATGAGGCCGGCCGAGACGCCGATGAAGACGTCGGCGCCGTCGAGTGCCTCCACCGCACCGCCGGTCAGGCCGCGCGGGTTGGTGCGCGCCGCCAGGTCGGCCTTCGACTCGTTGAGGCCGTCGCGGCCCTCGGAGACGATGCCCTTCGAGTCGAGCACGATGACGTCGGCGATGCCGACGGCGAGCAGGATGTTGGCACATGCGACGCCCGCGGCGCCGGCGCCGGAGATGACGACGCGCAGGCTGGTGATGTCACGGCCGAGGTGGGTGACGGCGCCCTTGAGGGCGGCGAGAACCACGATCGCGGTGCCGTGCTGGTCGTCGTGCATGACCGGGCAGTCGAGGGCCTCGATGACGCGACGCTCGATCTCGAAGCAGCGCGGCGCCGAGATGTCCTCGAGGTTGACCGCACCGAAGCTCGGACGCAGACGGATGAGAGTCTCGACGATCTCGTCGGGGTCCTTGGTGTCGAGAACGATCGGGATCGAGTTGAGTCCGGCGAAGCTGCGGAACAGTGCGGATTTGCCCTCCATGACCGGCAGCGACGCACGCGGGCCGATGTCACCGAGGCCGAGCACGGCCGATCCGTCGCTCACCACGGCCACCAGACGGTCGGTCCAGGTGTACTTGTTCACCAGGGTGGCGTCGGTGTCGATCGCGCGCGACACCTGGGCGACGCCCGGGGTGTAGGCGATCGACAGGTCGCGCTGGGTGTCGATGGGCGCCCGCAGCTCGACCGACAGCTTGCCGCCGGCATGCGCCAAGAAGATCTCGTCGTCGGTGATCGGTAGATCGGCAATGGTCGGTTCGGTGAACGGGGTGTCGCCCATACGTGTGTCCTCCGTGCTTGTCACGGTCGGGTCCTCCTGAATACCGCGAAACGCGGGTTGCATCGTCTCGCCGGCCACGCTGCCCGCGAGCTATCGAGATCCGCATCGACGCCGGGGCGGGTAGCTCGGCGGACGCGAATCGGGCGCTCGAGCGAGGGTGACGCTCGTTACGGCCGCATTAAGTGTCTCACTGCTTGGGACCGTTCTGGAAGGCGGGTCGGCGCAGGTGACGGCTCCATCGGACATTGGTAAGGTACAACTTGTGTCTATGTCGCATACCTCTGCCGAATCCGCTGCTGAGCGCGTATATGCCGAGGTCAAAGAGCAGATTCTCACAAATGAGATCGCCGGCGGTGAGCTGATCAGCGAGGGTGAGATCGCCTCGAAGTGCTCGGTCAGCCGCACCCCCGTGCGTGAGGCGTTCCTGCGTCTCGAGACCGAGGGGTGGATGCGGCTCTACCCGAAGCGGGGAGCGCTCGTGGTGCCGATCGGCGACCGCGAGAAGCGCGACGTCGTCGACGCTCGGCGCCTCCTCGAGGGACATGCCGTCCGGTCGGTCACGTCCCGGCCCGCCGCAGTCGCCCAACTGGTGGCGCGCCTCCGCGACAACCTCGATGCCCATCGACGCGCCGACGCCACCGACGCGGCCGAGTTCTCACGCCTCGACGCCGAGTTCCACCAGCTCATCGCCGCGGCCGGCGACAACCCGCTCCTCGCCGACTTCTACACGACGTTGGGGGAGCGCCACCGACGCATGACGATCGCCTCGGTGCATCGCGACGCCGCGGTGGCGACGCGCATCCTCACCGATCACCTCGAGCTCCTCGGCGCCATCGAATCCGCGGACGCCGACCGTTTCGAACACCTCTTGGCAGGGCACCTCGCCGGTGTCCACGACCTCTCGGGAGAACCCGCATGACCGACAACCGCAACCGCTTCGGATGGCCCGCCGTCTCGCTGGCCGTCTTCGCGACCGCGTGGGGCGGCAACGAGTTCACCCCGCTGCTGGTCTTGTACCGGCAGATCACCGATCTGTCGCCGGTCGTCGTCGACGCCCTGCTGTTCGCCTACGTCCTGGGCATCGTGCCCGCGCTGCTGATCGGTGGGCCGATGTCGGACCGCTTCGGCCGACGGCCGCTCATGCTGCCTGCGCCGGTGTTCGCCGCGTTGGGTTCGGTGTTGCTGGCCGCGGGGTCGCAGTCGGTGACCCTGCTGACCGCGGGGCGTATCTGCAGCGGCATCGCCCTCGGCCTGTCGATGGCCGTCGGCGGCAGCTGGATCAAAGAACTGTCCGACCGCGACGGTGCGCGGGCCGGGGCCGGCGCCGGACGCGCGGCGATGAGCCTGACCGCCGGATTCGGCATCGGTGCGGGCGTCGCCGGCGTCCTCGCCCAGTGGGGTCCGTGGCCGCATGTGCTGCCGTATCTGGTGAACATCGCCATCGCGGTGTGCGCGGGAGCTCTGCTGACGGTCGTGCCGGAGACGCGATTCCGCAGTTCGACGCCGGGCCGTCTGGTCGACGACCTGCGTATCCCGGCTGCCGGTCACCGACGGTTCATCTTCGTCGTCCTGCCGGTCGCGCCGTGGGTCTTCGGTGCCGCCGCGTCGGCGTACGCGATCATCCCGGCGCTGATGTCGGCACGGACCTCCGGCGCGCCGATCGCGTTCGCGGCACTGTGTTGTGTCCTGGGACTCGGTGCCGGATTCGGTATCCAGTCGGTGGGCCGACGCATCGACGTGCCGGGGAGCTCGCGCGGCGTGGTCGTCGCCCTCGCGACCCTGGTCGCGGGCATGCTGGTCGCCGCGCTGGCCGCGCACGTGCTGACGGTGTGGCTGTCCCTGGTCGCTGCGACGCTGCTGGGTTGCGGCTACGGCATGGCGCTGATCGCCGGCCTTCTCGAGGTGCAGCGCATCACCGGGCCCGACGACCTCGCCGGCCTGACCGCCGTCTTCTACAGCGTGACCTACCTGGGCTTCGCCGTCCCCGCGCTCCTGGCGTGGATCACCGAGACCTGGACCTCGATCACCTACACGGAGATGTTCCTGTTCGGTGCGATCGCCGCGCTGGCCTGCCTCGCGGTCGCCGCGTCGGGGCACACCAGGCATCGCCCGGAGGTCCGGCCGGAGGTCGTCGAGCAGCCGATGCGCGACGAGGGCGTCGTCACCGGACAGTCGCACTGAGACGACGCCGGGTACCCTGCTGAGTGTTTGGTCGGGGCTCGCCAGGGAGCAGAAGCGGGTCCCACCGCGGGGTGTGACGAGCGAATGTGGAAAGGCGCGGGGTGATGGTGCTGGCTGCGTGGGTCGTGATCGTGTCCGCGCTGGTGCTGATACTCCCGGGCGCCTTCGTGGGCCGGCGGATGAACCTGCCGTGGCCGGTGGCGTTCGCGGCCGGACCCGCGATCACCTTCGCCCTGGTCTCCATCCTCACCGTCCTGTACTCGGCGGTCGGTTTCGAATGGAACGCGGTGTCGGCGCTCGTCGGTCTGGTCCTGGCGCTCGTCGGTGCCTGGCTGTATGCGCGCCTGCTCGGCACCGGAATCGGGCGTCGCCTCGCGCCGGCACCGGCGGACACCGGTGAGCAACGCGTCGGGCGCACCGCGATGCTGCGCGCGGGGGCAGGCCTCGGACTCGGTGGACTCATCATCGCGATCACCTGCATCCGACCGGTGGCCAAGACCGCCTTCGCGGGCCTGAACAACATCTCGCAGGTGTGGGACTCGTTGTGGCACGCCAGTTCCCTGCGGTGGATCGACGAGACAGGTGTCGGTTCGGCCATGCGCATGGGCGAGCTGATGAACTACGACACCCAGGGGTTCAATTACTACCCGAACACGTGGCACGCACTGGGCGCCTTGCTGTTCCCGCTGACCGGCGCGAACCCCGTCGAGCTGTACAACACGTATTCGCCTGCGGTGCTGGCTGTCACGGTCCCGCTGGGTGTGGCGTCGTTGGCCTACTGGTTCGCCCGTCACCGCTACGACGTCGACAATTCTGCGCTCATCGCCGGCACCGCCGCCGCTGTCTCCGCGCTGTTCCCGTCCCTGCCGTACGTCGAGGTGCAGCTGACCTCGGTGCCCAACGCCGTCGGCGTGAGCCTTGCTCCGGTCGCGGCGGTCCTGGTTCTCAGCGTCGTCCGGGACCGGTCGCGGGTGGCGCCCGCGGCCCTGGCCGTGGCAGGCGTGACGGCAACGCATCCTTCGGGTCTGATCCTCGTCGGCGTCATCGTCGGACTGTGGTGGCTGTGCGAGGGACTGTGGCGTCCGGCGACGAGTCGTCTCGCCGATCTCGCGACCCTGGCAGTCACCGCCGTGCTCACGATGATCCTCATCTTCCCCGTGGTGATCGGCACGATCCGGGTCGCCGACACCAACGAACTCCCGTTCTTCGACTTCCGGGAGGAAGGGATCGGGGTGCTGCGCGGCCTGGCGCAAGGCGCGTTCAACGGCACGATCCCGCTGGAGCTCAACCACTTCCCGATCTGGCCGCTGATCATCGTGACGGTTCTCGGCCTCGGGGTGCTGGCCTGGCTGCGCTGCTGGGCGGGACTCGCCGTCTGGCTGGTCTTCGCGCTGGTGACAACCAACTCGGTGGTGTCGCTCGGCCCGCTGTCGTACCCGCTCGGCGCGATCGGCGGCTACTTCTACAACTCGCCGCACCGACTCACGTTCGTCGTCGCGATCTTCTCGGCAGCGGCGGCGGGTGTCGCTATCGGCGTGGCGGTGGTCGCGCTGATCGGCGTCGTCGGGCGGCGGTTCGGTCAGTCCGACGAGACGACCGCCAAGGGCACCGCACGCGCGGGTTGGCTGGTCGCCGCGACCTACGTGGTGTTGCTCGCGCTGATCGCCGGCGCCGCAGTGGTCCGCTACCCGCCGAACGCACAGATCGCCTCGAAGGAACGCGGCGGCAAGTACGTCGGCCCCGACGACCTCGCCGCCTACGCCTGGCTGGCATCACAGCCCGACGCGCAGGACGTGCTCGTCCTGAACAACCTCGACCAGGGCACCGGCTGGCTGTACCCGGTCACCGGCGTCACCCCGATGTTCCCGTTCTACCGGGCCAACGAATTCTCCGACCGGCAGCGCGACCTCTTCTGGGGTGTCGCGAAGATCGGCGCCGACCCTGCGATCGACCAGATCGTCCGGGACATGAACGTGCACTACGTGATCGACTCGCCGACGAGCTACTGGGAGTTCCAGCGCGGCCGGCCCGACCCGGCAAACGGACACCAGGGTGATCCGTTCCTCGAACTACGCGAGAACGGCGCTCCCGGATTGACCGAGGTCTTCCGTCAGGGCGAGGCCGTCGTCTACCGCGTCAACGACCTGGTCTACCCGCCGCCCCCACCCGTCGAAAGTGCTCCGGCCGAGGGCATCCCACCCGTCCCGGCCCCTGTTCCCTGAGGTGCGAGGAGCGCAAGCCGCCGGGCTGAGTGGCGACGCGGCCCACTCGCTCCCCGAGGTGCGAGTGCGGTTGCGCGCGTCGTCCATCGTTCCCTGCGAGGTGCGAGTGCGGTTGCGCGCGTCGTCCATCGCTCCCTGAGGGGGGAGTGTGGTTGCGCGCGTCGTCCATCGCTCCCTGAGGTGCGAGCGCAGCGAGCCTCGAAGGGCTGGTGACACACCGCCGCCCAGCTGACTACCGGTCGACGTCAACCCGACTGGCAGACTTCGATCGACGTCTGCCGGTCGAGTTGAGGTTCGGCAGTCGGATCTGGGCGCTTCTCAGGAGGCGGACCTTTCGACCCTGACGACGGCAGGTTTACCAGCCCTTCGAGGCTCGCTGCGTCAGCTGCGCGGGTACGCCGCCGCGAGGAGTAGCGAGGCGAAGGTGGCTTCGGCGTCGGAGGCGTTGCGCAGGTCGATGACTTCACGCATCTGTAGGCGTGGGGTATCGCCGGACTCTTCTGGTCCGTGGATTTCGGTGCGCACTTGTCGCAAGTGTTCGGTGAATCGGCGGGGTATGTCGGGGCGCCGGTTGATGTGTTCGGGGTTGGGTGGTGCGCCGGGTTCGGCGTTGAGTCGCCAGGCGCAGCGGCCTTCGTCGGGTCCTTCGCGCACCATCCGGGTGGTGAAGCCGCCGGGTTGGTTGCTGACCATGCGGTTGTGTTTCGGGCACGCGGGTGCGAGGTCGGTGATGTCGGTGAGTCCACCTGCTGCCCAGTCGAGCTGGGCGTGATGCATCTCGACGTGTGCGGCGGCGAGGTCGCAGCCGGGGGTGGAGCAGCTTTCGCCGTCGGGTCGGGCGAAGGAGACGAGGCGTTGTTCACGGGTGGCGAGGCGTTTGCCGCGTCCGAAGTAGAGCGGGACGGCGGTGGCGTCTTTGAACACCGCCAACCAGGGTTGGGCGTCGGCGACCATGTTGATGAGCTCGGGGATGGGGATCAGCGTGCCGGTGGCGGTGGTGGCGAACCCGGCCTCGCGGCGGAGGTCGTTGAGGTCGGCTTTGATGATCAGCTGGGTCGGTAACCCGCGGTGACTCTTACCCAGGAGTCCGTCCTCGAAGACGGCCTTCAATAGGGCGTTGACGGCGTCGTGGTTGAGCTGGGCGGGGGTGCGGTCATCACGCTCAGCAGCCGCGGCAACGGCGTCGGGGTCGGCGTCTTCGATCGACCCATGTGGGGAGTCGGGGTCGTCGGGGTTGTTCATGCCCGGTTTGGCCCACACGGCGAGCAGCATGGTGACCCGGGCGAGCAGTTCCGGAGTCAGATTGGCGGTCAGTTTGGCGGTGCCGTCGACGCGTTGGCGGTGGACCGACAGGTTGCGTCGGCGTTTGCGGTCGGTGTCGTCGGCGAGTGTGCCGTCGGGATCGAGGTGAGCGAGTAGGCGTGCGCCGAGGGCGGTGATGTCGGCGGGGGTGTGCTCGATGGCGATTTCGGCCATCTGTCGTTCGGCGGCGACTTTGATGTCGTGGTCGATGGCGTGGGGGATCTGGTCGAGGACGTCGAGTACTGCCCGGACGTGGGAGGTGTTGACGTGGCCGTTGGCCAATGCTTCTGCCAGGGCGGGGTGTTCGGGTTCGAGTGGTTCGCCGGTGTGGCTGAGGTGGGTGGCGGTTGCGTGGCGTTGTTTGGTGCGGCGCATGGGGTCGGCCACGCGTAGGCGGTGGGTCATGAACGCGGTGATGCTGCGGTGGCCGGTTTTGTGGGGGAGGTCGCGGTCGGCGATCTCGACGATCTGTCGGTCGCCGGCGAAAGTCATTCGCGCAATTGCCCGTTCGGTTTCAGCTGCACTGTCGACGAGTTCGTCGTGCGAGCACCCGGCGAGGTTCATCGTTTGCAGCTCGTCGATGAGGGAGTGGATTCGGTCGATGACAGCGACGGCGCCGGACGGTTCAGGGTCGGCTGGATCGCCAAGCGAAGTGTCGGACATGACGGTCACCCCCTGAACCGATAGTGCGAATGTATGTTCGATAGTACGCCCGAAACCCAAGCACCGCAACGGTTGTCGGCGAAGATCTCGTGGAGGAAGTATGTCGGTAGGTACTGGTAGAGTGCGGGTTCGCCTCGATCCGACGGGCCATATCCGGCCCAAACCCGCGCCCGATGACAGTGACGGGGGTTAGCGTCGAAGCATGCAGCCGTGGATGTGTGTTTTCTGCGCAAACGAGTTCGCCCCCGACGTGGACCTTCCCGAGGTCTGCCCGATCTGTGACGACGACCGGCAGTGGGTGCCGACGAGCGGGCAGCAGTGGACCCGGCTCGATGAAAATGCCGATAATGCGCTCGACGTCGCAGAGGTTGAGCCGGGCCTCGTCCGGCTGTCGCTGAGGCCGTCGGTCGGTATCGGTCAGCAGGGATTCCTGGTGACCACCCCGGAGGGCAACATACTGTGGGAGCCACCAGGTTTCATCGGTCCGGCCCTCGTGGACTGGTTGGATCAACACGGCGGTGTCAAGGCAGTCGCGGCCAGTCACCCGCATCTCTACGGAGCCAGTGTGTCCATCAGCCACCGTTTCGGCAAGGTCCCGGTCTTCTACAACGACGTCGATCGTCGGTGGCTGACCCGACCCGACCAGGTCGTGAAGTTCTGGTCGGGTGGGACAGAAGTTCTCGGCGATGTTCGACTCGTCCAGTGCGGCGGGCACTTTCCGGGCAGTGCGGTGCTACACCTGCCGCACGCCGCGGACGGTCGGGGAGCGCTGCTGACCGGTGACACCATCAAAGGTGTCGCGCAACCGGGCATGGTGACGTTCATGCGGAGCTACCCGAACATGATCCCGTTGTCGCCCAGGCTCGTTCGCCAGATCGTCGACCGGGTCGCGGCACTGTCCTTCGACCGGTTGTACGACGCTTTCGGCGTCGTCGTCGACGAGAACGCGCGGGAGGTCGTCGAATCGTCCGCCCGGCGCTACATCGGTTGGGCCACCGACGAGATCGTCGATCCCGACGATCCGTACGCCACCCGGTGACGGTTCAGGCGTCGGGGTAACCGGTCGGGTTCTCCGACTGCCAGCGCCACGTGTCGACGCACATGTCGTCAATCGTCTTGGTGGCGTGCCAGTTCAGGTCGGCGTTCGCGCGAGTGGGGTCGGCGTACGACGCGGCGATGTCGCCGGGCCGACGGGGTGCGATCTCATAGGGGATCGGCTTGCCGCTGGCCTTCTCGAAGGCGTGGACGACCTCGAGGACCGAGACGCCCTGCCCGGTGCCCAGGTTCCACGTCGACATGCCGGTGTCGCCGGTGCTGATGCGGTCGAGTGCGGCAACGTGCCCGGCGGCGAGGTCGTCGACGTGGATGTAGTCGCGGACGCCGGTGCCGTCGGGGGTGTCGTAGTCGTCGCCGAAGACCGACAACTTCTCGCGCCGGCCCACTGCGACCTGCGCGACGAACGGCATGAGGTTGTTCGGGATACCCGACGGGTCCTCGCCGATCTGACCGCTCGGGTGCGCGCCCACCGGGTTGAAGTAGCGCAGCGCGGCGATCCGCCAGGCGTCGGAACTAGCCGCGACGTCGCGCAGCACCTGCTCGATCATCACCTTCGTCCAGCCGTACGGGTTGGTGGCCGAGGTCGGGAGATCCTCGGTCATCGGTAGCTCGGGGTCGGCGCCGTAGACGGTCGCCGACGACGAGAACACCAGCGTGTGCACGTCGTGGCGTTCCATCGCCCGCAGCAACGAGAACGTTGTGCCGAGGTTGTTCTGGTAGTAGTCCAGCGGCTTGGCCACCGACTCGCCGACCGCCTTGTACCCGGCGAAGTGGATGACGGCGTCGACGTCCTCGTGGGCGAAGAAGTGCTCGGTCTTGTCGACGTCCGCGAGGTCGAAGGCGTGCACCGGGATGGAACGGCCGCTCAACGCCTCGAGCCGACCCACCACGGTGGGCTTGGCGTTGCTGAAGTCGTCGACGATGACGACATCATGACCGGCGGAGACCAGCTGGATCACGGTGTGCGAGCCGATGTAGCCCGCGCCGCCGCTGACGAGTACGCGCATGTGACCACCGTAGGCGGCGGATCTGGGAGAACGCCAAACGTGCCGGCTAGCCCGTCACCCGTTCGGTGGCGGCATACTTCTGTTCGACGGCGTCCTTGGCGGGCTGCCACCAGCCGGTGTTGTCGCGGTACCAGTCGATGGTCGCGGCCAGGCCGGCGCGGAAGTCGAGATAGTTGGGGGTCCAGCCGAGCTCGGTGCGTAGACGGGTGGAGTCGATGGCGTACCGGCGGTCGTGGCCGGGACGGTCGGTGACGAAGTCGAACGCGTCCTTCGGCTGACCCAGGAGCTCGAGGATGGACTCCACGACGGTGCGGTTGTCGACCTCGCCGTCGGCGCCGATCAGATAGGTTTCGCCGATCTGACCTTTGTCGATGATGGTCCACACGGCGTCGTTGTGGTCGTCGACGTGGATCCAGTCGCGCACGTTGCGGCCGTCGCCGTAGAGCTTGGGGCGCACCCCGGACAGGACGTTGGTGATCTGGCGGGGGATGAACTTCTCGATGTGCTGGTAGGGGCCGTAGTTGTTCGAGCAGTTCGAGATGGTCGCGGCGACGCCGAAGGACCGGCCCCAGGCGCGGACGAGCAGGTCGGAACCGGCTTTGGTCGAGGAGTAGGGGCTCGACGGGTTGTAGGCGGTGTGCTCGGTGAAGCGCGCGGGGTCGTCGAGGTCGAGGTCGCCGTAGACCTCGTCGGTGCTGATGTGGTGGTAGCGCACCTGATGGGCGCGCACGGCTTCGAGCAGCGTGTAGGTGCCGACCAGGTTGGTCTGCACGAACGCCGACGGGTCGGCCAGGGAGTTGTCGTTGTGGGATTCCGCGGCGAAATGCACCACCAAGTCCGCCTCACCCACCAGTTTGTGGACCAGGGGGGCGTCGGCGATGTCGCCTTCGATGAGCTCGACACGGTCGGCGACCGGGGCCAGGGTCTCGGGGTTGGCGGCGTAGGTGAGTTTGTCCAGCACCCGGATCGTCACGTCGGAGCGCGTGGCCAGGGTGCGCAGCACGAAGTTGGCGCCGATAAAACCGGCACCACCGGTCACGAGAACACGCACGTCGTTCCTTCCGCCTGAGGCATTCGTGGACGTCACTCTACCGAGGCGGCGGGTGTGCACTCGGTGAGCCGGATCGTCGGGCACTAGGCTGAGGCGCATGCGAGGGATCATTCTGGCCGGTGGCACGGGCACGCGCCTGCACCCGATCACGCAGGGTGTGAGCAAGCAGCTCGTGCCGGTCTACGACAAGCCGATGATCTACTACCCACTCTCGACGCTGATGCTCGCCGGCATCCGCGACATCCTGATCATCACCACCCCGCACGACGCCCCGGCCTTCCAGGCGTTGCTCGGCAACGGTGACCAGTTCGGCATCAACCTCACCTACAAGACCCAACCCTCGCCCGACGGCCTCGCCCAGGCATTCACCCTCGGCGCCGACCACATCGGCGACGAATCGGTCGCACTCGTCTTGGGCGACAACATCTTCTACGGCCCCGGCCTCGGCAGCCAGCTGCAGGGCTTCGAAAACATCGACGGCGGAGCCGTATTCGCGTACTGGGTCGCGAACCCGGAAGCCTACGGCGTCGTCGACTTCGACGCGAGCGGAACCGCGATCTCGCTGGAAGAAAAGCCGGCACAACCGAAGTCGAACTTCGCCGTTCCCGGCCTGTACTTCTACGACAACGATGTGGTCGAGATCGCCCGCGGCCTCAAGCCCAGCGCCCGCGGCGAATACGAGATCACCGACATCAACGCCCACTACCTCGAACGCGGAAAACTGTCGGTCACTGTCCTTCCTCGCGGCACGGCCTGGCTCGACACCGGAACCTTCGACAGCCTCCTCGACGCAGGCAACTTCGTCCGCACCGTCGAACAACGCCAAGGCCTCAAGATCGCTGCGCCGGAAGAGATCGCGTGGCGTCGCGGATTCCTCGACGACGACGGGCTGCGGTCCCGCGCGGAGAAGCTGCGCAAGTCCGGCTACGGTGACTACCTGCTCGAACTCCTCCAGCGAGGCAAGGGGTTTTGAGCACACATCCGACGCGAAAGGCTCATCCATGAAGGTGCGACCCCTCACGATCGACGGTGCGTGGGAACTCACGCCGGTTCAGCATGGCGACGCACGCGGCCTGTTCGCCGAGGCGTTCAAAGGTGACCTGCTCGCGGAGGTGATCGGCCACCGCTTCGACCTCGCCCAGGTCAACCTCTCGGTGTCCGCGGCGGGTGTACTGCGGGGTGTGCACTTCGCCGATGTGCCTCCGGGGCAGGCGAAGTACGTCACCTGTGCAACCGGCGCCATCCTCGACGTCATCGTCGACATCCGTGTCGGGTCCCCGACCTTCGGCACCTATGACACCGTCCTGCTCGACGACGTCGACCGTCGTGCGGTCTACCTGTCGGAGGGGCTGGGCCACGCCTTCTGTGCGCTGGCCGACAACTCGACCGTCACCTACCTCTGCTCCACCGGTTACAACCCGTCGGGTGAGCACGGCATCAACCCGCTCGACCCCGAGCTCGGCATCGAATGGCCGACGCAGGCCCGCGACGGATCGCCGCTGAAATACGAACTGTCCGAGAAGGACACCGCCGCACCCGGTCTCACCGAGGCGCGCGAGGCCGGGCTGCTGCCGGACCACGACGACGTGATGGCGTTCCTGCAGGGGCTCGCCGCGGAGTGATCCCCGCTTTCTGAGGTGCGCGCGCAGCGAGCCACGAAGGGCTGCCGACGCCGCCTCACCAGGCCTTCGTGGCTCGTCGCTGGCGCTCCTCGCACGTCAGGCAGCGGGGGGTAGCGTTGCTTGCGCTCCTCGCACGTCAGGCAGCGGGGGGTAGCGTTGCTTGCGTTCCTCGCACGTCAGGCAGCGGGGGGTAGCGTTGCTTGCGCTCCTCGCACCTCAGGCAGCGGGGGGTAGCTCGGCTAGCTGGCGCCCCTCAGGCGTCCCGGTCGTGCGGCTTCTCGGCGTTCTGCAACGCGATGGCGCGGGCGAGGCGGGCGTACTTCACCTCGAGATCGCGGAACCGGAGGTACGTCGACACCGTGGTGAACGCGAACGCGATGACCAGTAGGAACAGCACGAGATCGAGGCCGCGCTGGATGCCGATCTTGTTGGCGACCCAGGTGACGTCGTCCTGGCGCAGCATCGCGTAGAGACCGAAGCCCACGAAGGCGACGAACAGGATCTTCACCCCGGCCGACGAGCGAGCCGTGCCACGGTTGACGACGAAGAACCCGACGAGTGCGAGCAGTCCGATGATCGCGAGGATCTGGAACCAGATCATGGAGCCCTCACTTCCTCATCCGGGTGTGGAACAGGCCGTCGGCGACGATGTTGACCCCGTTGATCAGCGACTGTCCCTTCGCGCGCGAGTATTCGGTGTAGAGGATCGTCACCGGCTGCTCGGCGACCCGCCAGTTGTGGTGGTCGATGAGCGCGATGAACTCCGACGCGTGACTCATGCCGCTCATCAGGAGGTCCAGGTCGTCGGCCACCTTCTTGTTGAAGACGCGAAGTCCGTTGTGCGCGTCGGACAGTCCGAGCCGGCGCGTGCGCGGGCTCAGGAAGACGATGGTGCGCAACGCCATTCGCCGCAACAGTGGGACGGATTCGCTGCGTCCCTCGGCGAAGCGGGTGCCGACGATGATGTCGACCGGTTCGGTGCGCAGGCGGGCGACCATCGCCGACACGTCGTCGACCTGATGCTGGCCGTCGGCATCGAAGGTGACGAAGAAGCGGGCACCGGGCTGCTTGCGCGCGTATTCGACGCCGGTCTGGATCGCGGCGCCCTGCCCCAGGTTCACCGGATGACGCACCAGGTGGACACCGGCCGCCTTGATCTCCTCGGCCGAGTTGTCCGACGAGCCGTCGTCGACGCAGACGATGTTGGGGAAGGTCTCGCGTGCCTTGGCCGCGACTTCCCTGATCACCTGACCCTCGTTGTAGACGGGTACCACCAGCCACACGTCGGCATTGGTGATGGGTTCGGCCATGGTGAACAACCCTATCCCGGCCGGTCGCAGCGCTCATCGCCCGGCACGCCCGGCTAGTCTTGTCGGGTGCCGATCGACGTGATGATGCCCTTCTACGGCGACGTCGCACAGTTCCGCGAGGCGGTGACCAGCGTCCTCGATCAGAGTGACCCGGATCTGCGGCTCGTGGTGGTCGACGACTGCTATCCCGACCCCACCCCCCGCGAATGGCTCACCTCGCTGAACGACGCGCGCGTCCGCTATGTGCGCAACAAGACCAATCTCGGCGTCAACGGCAACTTCCGTAGGTGCGTCGAGCTGGTGACCGCAGATTGGTTCGTCGTCATGGGCTGCGACGACGTGATGCACGCCGACTACCTGGCGACGGTCCGCAGTCTGACCGAGCACCACCCGGAGGCCGCGGTCATCGCGCCCGGCGTCGACGTCATCGACGAGAACGGCCGGACGGTGCGTCCGCTGGGGGACCGCATGAAGAACGTGCTGGCGCCGTCCCGCGCGACCGTGCTGTCCGGTGAACGCCTCGCGACCAGCCTCTATCACGGCAACTGGACCTACTTCCCGTC
Organism: Gordonia metallireducens; assembly: GCF_021245825.1. NCBI lineage: Bacteria > Bacillati > Actinomycetota > Actinomycetes > Mycobacteriales > Gordoniaceae > Gordonia > Gordonia metallireducens. Next base: position 22,704 of record NZ_JAJQJP010000032.1, read on the forward strand.
GTTGCTGTGGCGGACCGCCCCGGTACGCGAGGTGGGATTCCGGCCGGGGTTGGAGATCGTCCTCGACCTCGCGCTCCTCGTCGACCTCGCCGCCGCCGACGGCTCACTCGTCTACGACCCCGATGTCGTCTTCTCCTATCGCCGCCACAGCGCATCGGTGAGCTCGGTGCAGGCCATCGACGGACGACGCTTCGACGAGGAGAACCGCTTCTTCGCGGAGGAGGCGCAGCGGTGCGCCGAACGCGGCTGGCCCAAGGCTGCGCGTGCGGCCCGGCTGCATGCGACGTCGCGGTTGAATCACCTGCAGGCGCGGGTGGGTGCGCAGGTTGGCCGGTTCAGCCGCGGGTAGACCTCCCCATCTGCTCCCTGAGAAGCGCCCGGATCCCGACTGCCGAACCTCAACTCGACCGGCAGACGTCGATCGAAGTCTGCCGGTCGGGTTGACGTCGACCGGTAGTTGGGTGGGCGACGGTGTCTCACCCGGCCTTCGAGGCTCGTCGCTTGCGCTCCTCGCACCTAGTAATAGCTCCAAGGTGGTGAAATGAGGGACATCCTCCTGTTGTGGTCGTAAGGGCTTGGTGTCCCAACCACAAAAGGAGGATGTCGATGTTCGAGGCTAGTCCGTTGAGCCGAGGAGCGAAACGCCGAAACGACCGGTTGACCCGGTTCCGAGAAATCGTGCGCCGCGACTATGCGGTGGTGGCGATCGACCTGGCAGCCAAGAAGCAGGTGATCGTGGTGGCCGATCACGACTCCCGCATCCTGGCCCGCAAAACGTTTACCTGCACACCGTGGAAGTTGGGGCCGGCGATCGCCTGGGCCCGCACCCAGGCCGAGGTGGCCGGATTCGCCGGCATCGTGCTCGCCTGTGAACCGACCGGGCACCGCTGGAAAGTGGTGGCCGACTTGGCCGCCGCAGTCGGAGCGCAGATGGTGTGCGTGCAACCGATGGTGGTGGCCCGCGCTCGGGAAACCGAAGACTTCACCCGCGACAAATCTGACGACAAAGACGCCCTGCTGATCGCTCGCCTGACCACCCAACTCCACATCTACCTGCCCGAACACGCCGATCAGCACTGGGCACGGCTGCGTCACCTCGGCGTGCGACGGACCGAGCAACTCACCCGCCGAGCCGCGGCCCGCCAACAGGTGCGTGACCTGCTCGACAGTGCCTGGCCGCAGGTGCTCGATTGCGCCGCTCAACCATTGGACTCGGCCACCTGGCTGGCCACCATGGCCATCATCGGCTGCGATCCACGCACCATCACCGCCTACCGCAGCCCCGCCCGCGCGCGCACCCGGCTTCGGGCGAAGCTGCGCGGTGAGCTTGCCCGCTGGGGTGTGCGCCGCATCCACGGGCCGATCCTGACCGCGATCATCACCTCCGCTTTCGCGACCACCATGCCGCCCGAGCGGACCGGAGCGTTGGAACGTGCCCACTACGGTCTCAACGACTTTCACCACGCCACCGTCGAGTGCCGCGAGGTCGAACACCGGATGCTCGCCGTCCTGGCCGAGCTACACCTGAACGAGTTGGCCAGCAGCATTCCCGGCGTCACCGCGGTCTCGGTCGCGGCGATCCTCGCCGAAACCGGTGACCTGTCCCGCTTTGATTCCGCACGGGCAGTGGTCAAACACGCCGGCCTGTGCCCGCGTGAGAACTCCTCGGGCAGCTACCAGGGCACAACCACCATCAGCGGACGCGGGCGGCCCCGCCTACGAACCGCCGCCTGGCGCGCGGCGTTCGGCGCGCTGCGACACAACCCGGTCTACGCCGCCCGCTACCAACACCTGACCACCCGCACCCACAACCGACTGCAACCCAACCAGGCCTATGTGGCCATCGCCGCTGCTTTGCTACGCCAGCTGCACGTGGTGATCACCACCGCCACTCCCTGGGACCCGACCCTGGCGGGACCAACCCAGACTGCGGAGGTGAGCGCCGCCTGAACCCAGACCTCGCCGACCGGGACAAGCTCGCCGCACCTAGGGCATAACCCGCGCTTGAGCCTGAGCAGTCCCACCCGGCGCGACCCGAGCTCGGATGAAGGCTGTTGGGTACCAACCCGTTTGACCGCTAGGTAGAGCCCGCGCCAGGCACGACCCCGGCCGACCAACCACCACCAGCACCCGCACCCGGACCGCCCACCCAGGCCGCCCGGCAACACCCACACGCCCACACCCCACCACAGGACCCATTGACACAAACCCTCATAGGCTGCTCAGGCATCGGAGCTGGTGCGTCGCGCTCTTTCAGATCAGACAGCAAGTGGGTGCGCTTCTCGCACCCCAGGCACCGGAGCTGGGTGCG
>NZ_JAJQJP010000033.1:0-48560 GCF_021245825.1 Gordonia metallireducens
AAGAGTCACGGCCCAGCAGCCAGACACGGTCCTAATCAGGTCACACCCGCCCCGGCCCTCACAGGTCAGGGTTTCGTAGATGACCGACCGCCGGGACGACAAATCTCGTCCAAGACAGCACCGTCAGCCACGAAGCAGGTCAGACCCAAACACGATCAATCACCCACAACCATTCTCACTGCCACGAAGGGCCTGGTGAGCGGATACTCACCAGGCCCTTCGTGGCTCGCTTCGCTCGCACCTCAGGGAGCAGGGACGTGCTTCGCTCGCACCTCAGGGAGCGAGAGGTGGTGGTCGCTCGCACCTCAGGGAGCGAGGACGTGCTTCGCTCGCACCTCAGGGAGCAGGGACGTGCTTCGCTCGCATCGTCGGCGCGCTTGGAACTCAGCGGGTCTTGCCGAACTCCGGCACGCGCTTGCCGACGAACGCGTCGACACCTTCGATGCCCTCGGGCAGGCCCGACCGCTCGGAGATGGAACGTCCTTCGAGGGCGAGCTGCTCGATGAGGGAGTTCTCCGACGAGACCGAGAGCAGGCGCTTGGTGCCCGAGTCGGCGGAGCGGGGGCCCGCGGCGATCTTCTCGGCGTTGGCGCGTGCCACGGCCTCGACGTCCTCGTCGGCGACGATCTCGGAGAAGATGCCCCAGTTCAGTGCGTCGTCGGCCGAGAGGACGCGGTCGGTGAGGATGATCTGGCGGGCCCGGGCGGCGCCGACGGCGCGGGGGAGGGTCCAGGTGAGTCCGCCGTCGGGGGTGAGTCCGATGCCGCGGTATGCCGGACGCAACTTGGAGGAGGTGCCGCCGATCGCGACGTCGGCGTGCAGGACCAGCGACATGCCGGCGCCGGCCGACCAGCCCTTCGCGGCGGCGACGACCGGGATCTCGGCCTCGTACAGAGCCGCGACGAAGGCGTGGAAGTTGTCGGCGATCTGGCGCAGGTAGGTGGGACGGTCGTCGGCAGCGGCGAAAGCGCGGACGTTGCCGCCTGCACAGAAGTTCTTGCCCGGACCGACGAGCAACACCGCACCCACGTCGCGACGGCCACGAGCCACCTCGCGCAGCGCCTGGGTGCCGGCGGCGATCCCGTCGTCGTCGAGGGAGTTGCCCGCGCCCGCAGCCGAAACCGCGATCGTCAGGACGCCGTCGGCCTCGCTGACGAGAGCCGGGGCGCCGGGCTGGGTGGTGTCGGTGGCGGGGGATTGCGTGGAGGTCATGCGCGAAACATTATCCCGCGCACACCAAAGACCCGACGCCGGGGAGCTTGCGCTCGGTGGCATCGGGTCTTGTGCTCTCAGAACCCCGGATCACCCGCATGCGGGTGACGGAAGATCAGACAGCTGCGGTCTTGCCGGCCTTCAGGCAGGAGGTGCAGACGTTCTTACGCTTGCGGTTGCCCGGGGCGACCTCGACGCGAACAGACTGGATGTTCGGGTTCCAGCGGCGGTTGGTACGGCGGTGCGAGTGAGACACCGACTTGCCGAAGCCCGGGCCCTTGCCGCAAATGTCGCAGACGGCAGCCATCGTCGAACTCCCTTGATAGATGAATATGGTCTTTGGTCAGCCTTCCGGATCGGCACCACCGGAAGGTGTGCGCGTGGACCGAAAGGCAACCCTGCAAGGATAACCAGCTCGGGTGGGCGTGACCAAATCCGGGTCGGAGTGCGCCACCTCGCGGTGCGGACGTCCCCGGGTCGTCGGGGACGCCGAGTAACCTGACACACATCCTTCCAGCCGGTTCCGTCGGCCCGCGACCCAGCCCCGTCGTATGCCCACGTCAGAGCGAGAAAGAGTCACGCGTGATCGCCCGCACCATCAACCCGCAGCTGCTGCGCGACTGGGCCCGTGTCTGTGTCGACCAGCTCGAGGAGTTCCGCGGCGAGATCAACGACCTCAACGTCTTCCCGATCCCCGATTCGGACACCGGCAGCAACATGCTCTTCACCATGCGTGCTGCCGCCGAGGCTGCTGACGCGGCACCGGATGATGCGACGCTGCCGCAGGTCGCGCGGGCGATGGCCGACGGTGCGGTGGCGCAGGCCCGCGGGAACTCCGGCATCATCCTGTCCCAGGTTCTCGTCGGTCTGGCCGACGGCGCGGAGATCCTCGGCGACACCGACTCCTTGACCTTCGGAGATCTGGCGTCGCTCGGCCTGCGCCTGGGGTCGCTGGCGGCGACCCGCGCGGTCAGCGAGCCTCGCGAGGGCACGGTGCTGACCCTGGTGCGGGTGGCCGCCGAGTCGGCTGCCGCGCACGAGAAGGAGACCGCCGCCGACATCGTCCGGGCCGTCGCCGACGACTGCGCCGAGGCGCTCGAACGCACACCGGAGCAGTTGTCTGTTCTCGCCTCTGCGGGCGTCGTCGACGCCGGCGGGCGCGGCTTCCTCGTCATCGTCGACGCGATGGTCCGGGTGATCACCGGCGTCGCCAACCGCCGCCGCCGCTACCGGGGCATCCTCACCGACAGTGCGACCCTCGGACACGGAGTCGACGACTCGTGCGTGGAGAGCAGCGATCAGGACTTCGAGGTCATGTACCTGCTCGACGGCGCGGCCGGTGAGCAGATCGCCCGACTCCGCGAGCGGCTGAACGAACTCGGCGACGCCGTGGTCATCGTCGGCGACAGTTCGAGCGGCGAGGGCGAGCGCTTCTCCGTTCACGTCCACACCTGCGAACCCGGTGCCGCCGTGGAGGCCGGTGCGGGACTGGGGCGCCTGTCGGACGTCCGCATCAGCTGTTTCGCACTGGATGCCATTCGCTCACAAGCAGATTCGAACGAGCCTCCACCTCGGCACAAGCGGGCGGTGGTCGCGGTCGCATCCGGCGAGGGGGCTGCCGACCTCTTCGCTGAGGCCGGGGCGACCGTACTCCGCGCCGACGACGGGCTGACCGCACACGCGTTGGGGCAGGCGATCCGCGACACCGACAGTGCACACGTGGTCGTGATGGCCAACGGCGCCCTCAGTTCTCAGGATCTCGTCACCGTTACCACCGAAGTCCGATCGACGCAGCGGTCGGTGCTGATGCTCCCGACGTCGTCGATGACCCAGTGCCTCGCCGCGCTCGCCGTGCATGACCCGAGCGAGATCCCCGATGTCGACGCCTACGCGATGGCCGAGGCGGCCGCCGGTGCGCGGTGGGGATCACTGCAGCTCGCGACCACCAAGATGATGACGCTGGCCGGGATGTCGGAGGTCGGAGATGTCCTGGGACTCATCGGCGACGACGTCCTGGTGGTGGCGCCCGACCAGACCTCCGCGGGGACCGCACTCATCGACCTGATGCTCGCGACCGGTGGGGAGCTGGTGACCGTGCTCGCTGGGACCGACGTCGACGAGGACGCGCTCGAGGCCGTCGGGGAGCAGATGCGCCGCAACTACCCGGGCATCGAGCTCGCGGTCTACCGGACCGGGCAGCACAGCGATCTGCTGCAGGTGGGTGTGGAGTGAACGAACTGGCCCTGGCGGATTCGCTGTCCGACGTCCTCGGAGCCAAGCCTGCCGAGAAGCTCGCGGGACTCGGTGTGACCACGGTCGGTGAACTGCTGCGTTACACGCCGCGTCGGTACATCCGGCGGGGTCTCGTGGCCGACCATCAGCGACCCGAACCGGGGGAGTGGCTGACCATCGTCGGCCGGATCACCAAGTCCGAGCTGATCCAGATGAAGAGTCGTCGCGGTCAGTTCCTGAAGGTCAAGGTCACCGACGACAACGAGGTCTACGAGGCGAGCTTCTTCAACCCGAAGTTCATTCGGCACCAGTTGCGCCCCGGCGCCCGGGTGATGATGGCCGGGACGGTCAAGTACTTCCGTGAGCAGATCCAGTTGTCGCATCCGGAGTGGATGATCCTGCCCGACGGCGACCCCGAGATCGAGGACCATGTCGTCGGCTCCAAGATGCTGACCGAGATGTACGCGGTCGAGGAGGAGATCGCCAAAGACGAGGGGGTACATCCGGTCGTCGCGATGTTCGACCGCGAGATCCTGCCGATGTATCCGGCCACCAAAGAGGTTCAGACCTGGGACATCCTCGGTGCGGTGCGGCGAGTTCTGGATCACTGCGCGCCGATCCCCGATGCGTTGACCGATGCACAGCGTCGTGAGCGCGGACTCGTCTCGACCGACGAGGCGATCCGTAAGATCCATCTACCCGACTCCGAGGACGACGTGAAGGTCGCCTCGCATCGGCTGAAATTCGATGAGGCGCTGGCGATCCAGACGGTACTCGCCCAGCGGCGTCTTGCGGGTCGCAGCGAGGCGGCGCCACCGTGCCCGCACGTGCCCGGCGGCCTCGAGGACAAGCTGCGCGATCGCCTTCCGTTCACTCTGACCGAGGGGCAGGTCGCGGTCGGGGAAGAACTGGCCGCAGATCTCGAGCTCGCACAACCGATGTCCCGACTGCTGCAGGGCGAGGTGGGTTCCGGTAAGACTCTCGTCTCGCTGCTCGCGATGCTGCGGGTCGTCGACAACGGATACCAGTGCGCCATCCTCGCTCCCACCGAAGTGCTTGCTGCGCAGCATCATCGGACGATGAAGAAGATGCTCGGTGACCTCGCCGAGGGTGGCGAGCTGACTGCGGCCGAGGGGGCGACCCGGATCGCCCTGCTGACCGGGTCGATGAAGACCAAGGGGCGGCGCGAGACGTTGCTCGACGTGGTGACCGGCACCGCCGGAATCGTCATCGGCACCCATGCCCTGCTGGAGGAGAAGGTCGAGTTCTTCGACCTGGGCCTCGTCGTGATCGACGAACAGCACCGGTTCGGCGTCGAACAGCGTGATGTGTTGCGCAACAAGGGTCGTGACGGTCGCATCCCGCACTTCCTGGTGATGACCGCAACCCCGATCCCGCGCACCGTCGCGATGACCGCCTTCGGCGACCTCGAGACGTCGGTCCTCCGTGAACTGCCGCGCGGTCGTCAGCCGATCTCGACGTCGGTGGTGCCGATGGGCCGGCAGAACTGGGTCGACCGGGTGTGGTCGCGAGCCAACGAGGAGATCGACGCCGGCCGCCAGGTCTACGTGGTCTGCTCACGTATCGGCGACGACGACTCACCGGAACCCGAACCCGGCCCCGACGGCGAAAAGGGGCCGAAGACGACGTCGGTGGTCGAGCAGTACGAGGCCCTCGTGGCCGGTCCGTTCGCGCATCGTCGGGTCGAGATGCTGCACGGCCGTCTGGCGCCGGAGGAGAAGGCCGAGATCATGGACGCGTTCGGCCGCGGCGAGGTCGATGTCCTGGTGTCCACCACCGTCATCGAGGTCGGCGTGGACGTCCCCAACGCCACCACGATGGTCATCGTCGACGCCGAGCGGTTCGGAGTCAGTCAGCTCCATCAGCTGCGCGGTCGCGTCGGCCGTGGTCAGCATGCGGGCCTCTGTCTGCTGATGACCAACAGCAACGAGATCTCCCAGTCGATGCAGCGTCTGCGCGCGGTCGCCGGGTCGAACGACGGCTTCGAACTCGCCCGCGTCGACCTCGAACAGCGCCGCGAGGGTGACCTGCTCGGTTCGCTGCAGTCCGGTGTCAACACCTCGCTGCGGTTCCTGTCGCTGCTCGAGGACGTCGAGGTGATCGAGGATGCGCGCGGACTCGCCGAGGAGGTCGTGAGCGAGGACATCACGCTGCTGCACCACAGCCCGCTGGCCGATCTCGTCGACGGGATTCTGGTACCGCAGAAGATCGCGTATCTCGACAAGTCCTGAGCGCGCCGGTGGTCCCGCCCTCTACTCCCTGAGGTGCGAGGAGCGATAGCGACGAGTCCAGCCCGCTCCCTGAGGTGCGAGGAGCGATAGCGACGAGCCCAGCCCGCTCCCTGAGGTGCGAGGAGCGATAGCGACGAGCCCAGCCCGCTCCCTGAGGTGCGAGGAGCGATAGCGACGAGCCTCGAAGGGCCGGCGACGTAAATCGTTGCGTGGTAACGACTTTTCGCGTCCGTGGAACCGCGCCGGCCCGCAGTGCGTCAAAGTTCCATGGTCCTTCACGACGCGACGCTCCGTCTGCCGACGCCACGGCGGTGGCGTATGCGTCTTCGGTGGATCGGCTGGAACGGAGCGGCATCCGGGGCGTGGCCGGCGCGGCAGTGGGGGCTGCTGGTCCTCGTGGTGGTCACGGCGGTCGTGGTCGCGGTGGGGTCCGGTGGATTCGGCTCGCGACCCGACACCGACCCGCGGGTGCGTGCGATGGCGCGAGAGGCGTTGGCACGGTTGGGGTCCATACCTGTTTACGCCGAGCGTCCGGACCGTGACGACTACGACCGCAGCGCGTTCGGTTCGGCGTGGACGGATGCGGTGGCCGTCGCCGGAGGCGGCAACGGATGCGACACCCGCAACGACATCCTGGCCCGCGATCTCCACGACATTCGGGCCGGACCGGTCTCGAGCTGTCCGAGAGCGGTTCTCGCGGGGGAGTTCCGGAGTCCGTACAGCGGAGAGTTCGTGGTGTTCCGTCGTGACCGCGGGGCGTCGAGCGTGCAGATCGATCACATCGTTCCGCTGGCCTATGCCTGGGACATGGGCGCGTGGTCGTGGGAGTTCGGCCGACGACTCGACTTCGCGAACGATCCGGCCAACCTGGTCGCCGTCGACGGGGCGTCGAATCAGGACAAGAGCGACTCGGAACCGGCACGGTGGATGCCGTCGGAGCGGGGGTTCTGGTGCCAGTACGCGATCCAGTTCGTCACGGTCAGCGCGACATACGGTTTGACGATCGATGCGGGGACGAGGACGGTACTCGCCGACGCTCTGCGATGTGGCTCCTGAAGACGTGTCCGGCTACCCGTTGCTTGTGGGCTGCGGGCGGCGGATGCTGGAGGTCGAGTGCCGTTGTGCTGGAACTCGAGTCTCTCGGAGGTCACGATGACCATGTCGGATCCGGTCGAGATCGCGGTCCGGGCGATGACGGCGATGGGAAGTGGAACCCGTGCGGACATGGTCGCCGTCACCCACCCCGACGCCGTGAACCGAGAGGCGATCAACGAGCCGCCGGAGTGCCGGGGTCGTGGCCCCGACGCCATGTGGGCGACTGCGATCTGGCTTCGCACGGCATTCTCGGATCTTCGGCACACGCCGCATGATGCGGTGGCCCAGGGGGATCTCGTCGTGATCCACGCGACCATGTCGGGAACGCAGACCGGCCCGTTCGTCGCCTACGACGAGAAGGCCTCGATCACAAAGGTTTTCGCGCCGACCGGACGGGACTTCGCCGTGACCCAGACGCACTGGTTCCGGCTACAGGACGATCTCTGCATCGAGCACTGGGCCAATCGCGACGACCTGGGGATGGGGGAGCAGTTGGGATGGGTGCCGCCGACACCGCTCTACCTGTTGCGGTGCGCGCGGGCCAAGCGCACTGCACTGCGCGCCGAGCGGATGTGAGTCAGGCGGCTTCACCGCCGGATGCGTTGTGCAGCAGGTTCAGTCCGACGACACCGACCAGGATGAGGAAGATGCACCCGAGACGAGCGAGTCCCGCGGGCTCGCGGAGGAACAGCATGCCGTAGATCGACGTGCCGACGGCGCCGATGCCGACCCAGACCGCGTAGGTGGTGCCGAGCGGGATGGATCGGATCGCGTACGCGACACCGGCCATGCTGGCGATGACGCCGACGACGAAAATGGCTGTGGGCCACAACCGGGTGAAGGTGTCGGACTTCTCCAGCGCGGCCATGTAGACGATCTCGATCAACCCGGCGGTTACCAGCACAACCCACGGCACGTCCGACACTCCTCGCAAACCCGGCTCCACACTCGTTCGTCACCCTAAGTGCGGTCGGGCCGGTCCGCTGATCGAGCGAACAGGGGGCCGGCAGCCGGAACTGCGGCATCAGTGAGTGCCGATGAGCTTCGCGACGATTCCCCGTGCGCCGACCCAGAAGACGGTCGCGCCGAACAGGGCCGCGATCAGTGATTCCGCGAGTGTTCCGATCGACGCCGACATGGTCGAGTCCAGGCCGGCCTCGGGAACGTAGGACGCGGCTGCGAACAGCATCACGCATCCGATCACCACAGCGCTCGCGCGTACGGCTGATGAAGTGCCCACGCGCCGGAGGCGCTCGTGGGCATACGAAAGAACGGTCATCGAATCTTCTCCCCGCGGCAGATGCGACAGCTGACCCGCTCACTGGAGTGCAGCGAATTCAAATAGCAAAGATCGGTGTACCGGAGGAACCGCGGCGTGAGCAGCCCCACATATCCCTTTGGGGACGGATCGACGACGGCGCTACTCTTGACAACGGCATATCTCCCGCGGCGACCTCGTCGCGGTGACCACCCGCGAAGTCGAGGAAGTTGATGAGCGCACCCACCGCAGAGCCCTCCGTCGCAACAGGCGAGTCCGACACCCAGAAGGTCGTCCTCGGACTCGCCAGAGCTGCGAAAACGGCATCCCGCTCGCTGGGTGGACTGACGACGGCGGACAAGAACGACGTCCTGCTCGCGGCAGCCGACGCCATCGAGGCAGCTACTGAGACGATCCTCGCGGCCAATGCCGAGGACATCCAGCGTGCCGAGGAGGCGGACATCGAGGCGAGCCTCCTCGACCGCCTGCGTCTCGATGCCTCCCGCGTCGTCGGCATCGCCAACGGCCTGCGACAGGTCGCAGTCCTGCCGGACCCCATCGGTGAGATCGTCGCCGGCAAGACCCTCCCGAACGGACTCCAGCTCCGACAGCTCCGGGTTCCGCTCGGTGTCGTCGGCATCGTCTACGAGGCGCGTCCCAACGTCACGGTCGACGCCTTCGGTATCGCCTTCAAGTCGGGCAACGCGGTGCTGCTCCGCGGGTCGTCATCGGCGCGGTCGTCGAATACCGAACTCGTCCGCATCCTGAGGGAGACCCTGTCCTCCAAGGGGGTCAGCGCCGACGCCGTGTCGTTGCTGCCCAGCGAGGACCGCTCGAGCGTCACCGCGCTCATCCGCGCCCGCGGGCTCGTCGACGTCGTGATCCCGCGCGGCGGTGCCGGACTCATCGAGGCCGTCGTCTCCAATGCGACCGTCCCGACCATCGAGACCGGCGTCGGCAACTGCCACGTCTACATCCACGCGCTCGCCGACCTCGACGTCGCCGTCCGCGTCATCCTCAACTCCAAGACGCGCCGGCCGAGTGTCTGCAACACCGCCGAGACCGTCCTCGTCGACAAGGCGGTCGCCGCCGACGCGCTGCCCCGGATCACCCAGGTGCTGCAGTCCCAGGGCGTGGTCATCCACGGCGACGAACCCGGCATGGAACCGGCCACCGAGGACGACTGGCACAAGGAGTACCTGTCGATGGACGTCGCGCTGAAGATCGTCGACGATCTCGACGCCGCGGTCTCGCACATCGACACCTACGGCACCGGGCACACCGAGGCGATCATCACCACCGACCTCGCGGCCGCAGATGAGTTCACCCGCCGTGTCGACGCCGCCGCCGTCATGGTCAACGCGTCGACCGCCTTCACCGACGGCGAGCAGTTCGGGTTCGGCGCGGAGATCGGCATCTCCACCCAGAAGCTGCACGCCCGCGGCCCGATGGGCCTGCCCGAACTGACCTCCACCAAGTGGCTGGTCTGGGGCAACGGCCACGTTCGGCCGGCCTGATGACGACCCCCGCCGAGTACACCGGCTCCGGACCGCAGGTCGTCCCGTCGTTCACCTCCGTCGACGACGTCGTCGGAAAGTTGCGTGAGACCGGCTACCTCGCCGACGATGCCACCGCGACGTCGACCTTCCTCGCCGACCGGCTCGGCAAGCCGCTGCTGGTCGAGGGGCCCGCGGGTGTCGGCAAGACCGAACTGGCCAAGTCGATCGCCGCGGCCACGGACGCCGAACTCGTCCGCCTGCAGTGCTACGAGGGCATCGACGAGGCGCGGGCGCTCTACGAGTGGAACCACGCCAAGCAGATCCTGCACATCCAGGCCACCGGCAACCGCGCCTGGGAAGAGGCGAAGACCGACATCTTCTCCGATGAGTTCCTGCTGCCGCGCCCGCTGCTGAAGGCGATCTCGCGCGAGGGTTCGACCGTCCTGCTGATCGACGAGGTCGACAAGGCCGACGTCGACATGGAAGGTCTTCTCCTCGAGGTGCTCAGCGACTTCGCGATCACCATCCCCGAGATGGGAACCGTTGCCGCGCAGCGTCGTCCGATCGTGCTGCTCACCTCGAACGCCACACGGGAACTGTCCGAGGCGCTCAAGCGTCGCTGCCTGTACCTCTACATCGACTTCCCCGACGCCGAGCGGGAGAAAGAGATCCTCGCATCGCGGGTGCCGAACCTGTCGTCGTCGCTGAGCGCGGAGCTCGTTCGCATCGTCGGGGTGCTGCGGACGCTGGACATCCGTAAGAAGCCGTCGGTGGCCGAGACGATCGACTGGGCCAACACCCTGCTCGCCCTCGGAGCGGGCGAGCAGGCCGACACCAAGCGCGGCGGTCTCGACGACGGCCTCATCGCGCGCACGCTCGGTGTGGTGCTCAAGCATCGGCCCGATCTGAAGACGGCTCTCAAAGAACTCAAGTTGGGCTGATGACGACTCCGCTCGTCGCGCACCTCACCGATTTCGTCGACGAGCTGCGTCGTCGTGGGATCGTCGTCGGGCCGTCGGCCCTGATCGACGCGGCGAGCGCCATGGAGGTCCTCGACCTGCTGGAGCGTTCCCGTCTCCGCGAGGGTCTGGCGACCACGCTGCTCGTCGACAACGCCCATCGCGGGGTCTTCGACCGCGTCTTCGACCTGTGGTTCCCGGTGGGAGCCGGAATGCGCACCGTCACCGAGGATCTGCCGCGCGACGAGGAGGGCGACCTCGACGTCGAGGCCGTGCGCGATGCGCTCGCGGAGATGCTGGCCGACGATGCGGCAGCCAGTGACGGCCGGCTCGAGCAGGCGATCGCGATGATCGTCGACGAGCTGGGCCGTTACGGTTCGACGAAGGGTGAGGCCTTCTCGGCATATCAGGCGATCTCCGCGGTCAGTCCGCAGACGCTGATCGCCAAGATCGCCGCGGCGATGGCCGGGGACGGCGAGGGCGACGGCGGCCGACCGGGCACCGAGCCGCTGTACCGCCAGGCCGCCCGGCAGAAGGCCGCCGATCTGCGCGCTGCGATCGAACGCGAGACGCAGCGTCGGATGGCGGATCGCAACGGCCGCGACAAGGTCGGGGCCTACGCGGTGCCGCCGCTGCCGGAGAACGTCAACTTCCTCTCCGCCGGCGCCAAGGAACAGGTGGAGATCCGCAAGACCATCGAGCCGTTGGCCCGGCTGCTCGCGGCAAAGCTCGAGACCCGACGACGCCGGGCCCATCGCGGTGCGGTGGACGTTCGCAAAACGCTGCGTGCGTCGATGTCCACCGGCGGTGTCCCGATCGAACTCAGTCACCGCAAGCCGCGTCCCGGCCGCCCCGAGCTGATCATCATCTGCGATGTGTCGGGGTCGGTCGCCGGCTTCAGTCAGTTCACGCTGCGGCTGGTGTACGCACTGCGCCAACAGTTCTCGAAGGTGCGGGTGTTCGCGTTCGTCGACACCGTCGACGAGGTGACCGAGTTCTTCGACCACGGCGAAGAGGATTTCGGCGCGGCGATGCACCACATGATCTCGACTGCGCGGATCTCCACGCGCGACGGGCATTCCGACTACGGCAACATGCTCGCCGGTTTCGTCGGCGACTACGCCGAGACGCTGACGCATCGAGGAGCGCTGCTGGTCCTCGGCGACGGCCGCAACAACTACCACGACGCCCACGTCGACGCCCTCGCCGAACTCGTCGACCGCGCCCGCCACGCGTACTGGCTGAACCCCGAGGCCAGAGAGCACTGGGGGACCGGTGACTCGGCCGCCACCGACTACGCGGAGGTCATCGACATGTTCGAATGCCGCAACGCGACGCAGCTCGGCACGGTCATCGCCGACCTGCTGCCGATCTGACCGCGGCGTCACCGCGTAGACTGACCATCCATGTCAACCGACCGCCACCGTGCGCGCCGCATCGGCGTGATGGGTGGCACGTTCGATCCGATCCACAACGGACACCTCGTCGCGGCCAGCGAGGTCGCTCATCGCTTCGACCTCGACGAGGTGATCTTCGTCCCGACCGGGCGCCCATGGCAGAAGCTCGGCGAGCACACGATGGTGAGTCCGCCCGAGGACCGCTACCTGATGACGGTCATCGCCACGGCGTCGAATCCGCAGTTCAGCGTCAGTCGCGTCGACATCGACCGCGACGGCGACACCTACACCGTCGACACGTTGCGCGACCTGCGGAAGCAACTGCCCGACGCGCAGCTGTACTTCATCACCGGCGCCGATGCGCTGGAATCGATCCTGTCCTGGCAGGATTGGGAAGAACTGTTCGACCTCGCCCGCTTCGTGGGCGTGAGCCGGCCCGGTTACGAACTCGACGCCACGCACCTGGCCCAGCACCTCGAGCAGATGCCCGATGACACGCTGCACCTGCTGGAGATCCCGGCGCTGGCGATCTCCTCGACGGAATGCCGCACGCGTGCGGCGAAGGGCCGCCCGGTCTGGTACCTGGTGCCCGACGGCGTCGTGCAGTACATAGCCAAGAGGAAGCTGTATCGTGCGCCTCGGGCGTCGTCGCCCGGAGTAGCTGCACCGGGAGCGGAGCGGGTGGGCTACGAGGAGCCTGCACCCGGGGCGGACCGGGCGTCGACCCGTAAGTGAATTTTCGAGAGGACTTGTGTGACTGCGTCAGCTGAAGCGTTGGAGATGGCCAAGGTGGCTGCTCTGGCGGCCGCGGAGAAGCTCGCCCATGAGGTGACCGTGATCGATGTGTCGGAACAGTTGGTGATCACCGACGCCTTCGTCATCGCGTCGGCGGACAACGAGCGACAGGTCAATTCGATCGTCGACGAGGTCGAGGAGAAGCTGCGCGAGGCCGGTCACAAGCCGCTGCGCCGCGAGGGCACCCGTGAGGGACGTTGGGCGCTGCTCGATTACGCGGACATCGTCGTGCACATCCAGCACACCGACGAGCGCCGGTTCTACGCGCTGGAGAGTCTGTGGAAGGACTGCCCGGTCGTCGAGGTCGAAGGACTTTCGTGAGCGGGGGTCCCGACACCCACGACACCGCGGTCGAACGTCTGACCCCGGTCGTCCGGCGGCTGATCCTGTTGCGCCACGGGCAGACCGAGTACAACGCGGGTAGCCGTATGCAGGGACAGCTCGACACCGACCTGTCCGAGCTCGGTGTGCGGCAGGCGAATTCGGCCGCCATCGAACTGGCGAAGCGACAGCCGCTGGTGATCTGGTCGTCGGATCTGAAGCGCGCCCGCGACACCGCGGAGGCGCTCGCCCAGCGAACCGGACTGGCGGTGACAACCGATGTGCGTCTTCGTGAGACGCATCTCGGCGAGTGGCAGGGCCTGACGCATCTCGATGTCGACGAGGTCATGCCGGGCGCGCGTGCGGTGTGGCGCGACGACGCGACGTGGACGCCGCCGGGCGGTGAGAGCCGCGTCGACGTGGCGAGGCGCTCCACCCCGCTGGTCGACGAGCTGATCGAGCAGTTGCCCGACTGGGGTGTCGGCGACAATCCCGAGGCTCCGGTGGTGCTGGTGGCCCATGGAGGGGTGATCGCGGCGATGACGGCGGCGCTTCTCGGTCTGCCGGTGGACAACTGGCCGGTCTTCGGTGGTCTCGCGAACACGAGCTGGGTGCAGCTGTCGGGCCACGGTGCGCCCGGCGACCTTCCGCGGTGGCGGCTGGACGTGTGGAACGCGTCGGCCGAGGACTCGGACCCCGCCGTTCAGTGACCGACGTGAACGGCGGCGCCCCGTCGGGGGAGCGCTGCATGATGGTCCTGTCCGACTCGCTGGCCTACTACGGCCCGGTCGGCGGGTTGCCCGCGAACGACCCGCGGATCTGGCCGTCGCTGGTCGGAGCCGAGGTGGGTCTGCCGGTGAAGCTGTTCGGCCGGATCGGCTGGACGAGCCGTGACGTCTGGTGGGCGCTGACCCAGGACCCGAACATCTGGGCGACCGTGCCGCACACCGACGTCGTCGTCCTGGCGTTCGGCGGCATGGACACGTTGCCCTCGCCCTTGCCGACCGCGCTGCGCGAGCAGATCCGCTATGTGCGGCCGAATCGACTGCGGCAGTTGGTCCGTGACGCGTACTCGTGGGTGCAACCCCGTGGCTCGCGTCTGGGGTGGCCGCTGGCGCTGCCGCCGAAGGTGACCGTCGAGTACCTCGACAAGATCCGTGAGGCCCTCACACAGCTCCGTCCGGATCTGCCGATCGTCGTGTGCCTGCCGCCGACGCATCGCAGCCCGTACTACGGCTATGTCCACACGGGCCGGATCCCGACGACGGCGGCGATCGCGCGGTGGGCCGAGCAGCACGGATTGCCCTGCGTCGACTTCTATCCCGTGACCCGGGATGCCTTCTGGGATCCGGCGGCGGAGATGAACCCGGACGGCATCCACTGGGGCTTCTCCTGCCATCGACAGATCGCCGATCTGGTGGCGCCCGTGGTCGAGAAGAGCCGGGCGAACACGTAGTAGGCGGAGGTCGTGACTCCCATGTGAGGTCCGACCGGTGAACCGGCTAACGTAGACGGGTGCCTGTCGTCGTCGTCACAGATTCGTCGTCTCGGTTACCGGAAGCGGTCACCGAGCGATACGGGATCCGGCAGGTCCCGCTGCATCTCACGATCGAGGACAAGGATTACCGCGAGGGCGTCGACCACATCCCGGAGGATGTCGTCTCGACGCCGGGAGTGACCACCTCGGGCGCCAATCCGAGCGAGCTGACCGAGTACTACGAGTCGGCACTCGAAGCGAGCGAAGGTGCCGGCGTGGTGGCCGTGCACATGTCGCGGAAATTGTCCGGCACCTGGAGTTCGGCGCGGCTGGCGGCGGAGAAGTTCTCCGGGCAGGTCCGCATCGTCGACTCCCGATCTGTCGGTCTCGCAGTGGGTTTCACGGCCATCGCGGCGGCACAGGCGTCCGCGGACGGCGCCGATCGGGATCGCGTGTACGAGTCCGCGATCCGGCAGGCCGCGACCGTCGACTCACTGCTGTGTGTCCAACAGCTCGACAACCTGCGCCAGAGCGGCCGGATCTCCGCCGCCGGCAAGCTCTTCGGTTCGGCGCTGTCGATCAAGCCGATCCTGCACATGGTCGACGGCACGCTCCAGCTCAAGGAGCGTCACCGCACCTTCTCCAAAGCCCTCGACAAGATGGTCGACGCGGCCGTCGAGTCGGCCGGCGGACGCGCGGTCACGGTCGGCGTCCAGCACTGTGAGACCCCCGACGTCGCGGCGGAGGTCCTCGCCACACTCCGAAACCGGCTGCGAATGGTGACGTCCGAGCTGACCGTCGACCTTGGACCGATCCTCGGCTCCCACGTGGGCCCGGGATCGGTGGGCATCGTCATCGCTTCGCATCTCGAACCGATCGACGGACTCGAGGAAGACTGAGCCGGTCCCGCGGCCGGAATGATGTCGCATGCGACATCGCTCCGACGGCACGACGTCGGTCGAGTTCGCGTGTGCGGATCGACGTCGCGCGCGACTCGAGCCGGGACCGGTGCACAGTCTGGTTGCTGTCCACAGATCTCTCGGCTGCCCGCTTTCCCAGGTCGATTCGGCGCTGAAACGCCCTAGCGTGTGGCGCCATGAGCGCATCAGGACGGCGGAATCCGCTGGACCGTCTGGGACCGGTCGTCGAGTCGCCGGCGCGGCGGGACCTGTCGCCGGCCGCCGCCGAATCCGACCCACCGCCCGGTGTCGTCGACCCGGTCGCGGCAGCTGTCGCGGTCGAGGAAGCCGAACATCCCGGCTGGGGGATCGGCGGGATGCCGACGTGGCTGGATGCGGCGCCGGCACCGCCACCGTCGCGACCACGGCCCGACCGGCTCGGGCGGTTCGACGAGGTCCTCGACCCCCACGACGACCAGGTGGGAGGGGACTGGGACGAGGACGACGATCCCGTTCCGCGTCGACGCTTTGCCGTGGCACCGCCCGCGGCGATCGCACTGATCGCGGTCGGGGTGATCGCCTGCGTCGTGGCCGGATTCGGACTGTTCCGCGGAACAGATACGACACCGGTGGTGGACTTCGGCACGGCCGGACCGTCGTCGACGGCCGACGTTTCCGCACCCCCGGTTCCACCACCCAGTACGACGCCGGCGCAACTGGTGGTGAGTGTCGTCGGGCTGGTGAACAAACCGGGACTGGTGCGGCTGGCTCCCGGCGCCCGGGTGGCGGAGGCGATCGATCAGGCCGGCGGGGTGCGCAAGGGTGCGGACCTGTTGTCGCTGAATCTCGCCCAGGTGCTGCGAGACGGGGATCAGGTGCTCGTCGGTTACGCCGGTGGCGATGGTCAGATGTCGATGCGCAGCGCGGTGGTCGGTGCGGACGGCGCATCAGCGGCACCCGGTCCCTCTGCGGGTCCGAGCGGTCCACCATCCGAGTCGTCGGCGGCCGCACCCGGCGGTCGGGTCGACCTGAACACGGCGACCGAGACGGAGTTGGATGCGCTGCCCGGCATCGGACCGGTGACGGCGAAGGCGATCCTCGACTGGCGAGAGCGCAACGGGCGCTTCTCGTCGGTGGACCAGCTCGCCGAGGTCGACGGGATCGGCCCGGCGCGACTGGCGAAACTGCGTGACCACGTGACGGTTTGACGATGGACTTCCGGCTGCTCGTGCCGGCGGTGATGGTGTGGTCGGTGACGGCGTGCGGTCTGGTGGCCCCGGTTGGTGTGAGCGTCGGCATCGCGATCATCGGGTCGGTGGTCGCCGTCGCCGGTGCGTTCGGCTCCCGCCGGTTTGGTTGGGGAGTGGTGGGGCTCGTGGTCGTGGGAGCCGGCCTGGCCGCTGCGTGTGCGGCATCGCTCGCTCTCCGGCAGGAAGTGCGCGCCGATCATCCGTTGGCGCATGTGTCGGGAAAGGCTACGGCGGTCATGACCCTCCGCAGCGATCCGACCCCGATCGGCCCCGTCGGTCAGGGACGCATCCGGGCACGAGTGGAGGTCGAACAGATCGGCGGTCAGCGGGTTACGAGCGCAGCTGCAGACCTGCGCGGTGCGGCACAGGCATGGTCGGGGTTGTTGCCCGGCCAGCGGGTTGTCGCGGTCGTGAAGGTGCGGGCACCGCCGGACCGAACCCTGCTCGTAGCATCGGTGACGGCTTCGACTCCGAAGCTGGTCGGTGAACCGCCCACGTATCAGCGAGTCGCCGGTTCGATCCGGCAGCGCCTCCAACTGGTGGCCACCCGCGGCCTCGAACCAGAGGCAGCGGGTCTGCTGCCGGGGCTGGTGATCGGTGACGAGAGCGGCGTCGACGAGGACCTGCGCGACGACTTCCGCGCCGCCGGGCTCAGCCATCTCACGGCCGTGTCGGGAGCGAACTTCGCAATCGTCTGCGGTGCGGCGCTTCTCATCGTCCGGAGCATCGGGGTGCCACCTCGCGCGGCGGCGGTGATCGGGCTCGTGGTGATCGTCGGGTTCGTGATGCTCGTCCGACCCACGCCGAGCGTGCTGCGGGCTGCGCTGATGGGGGCGGTCGGGGTGCTGGCGCTGTTCGCGTCGCGGCGCTCGCAGTCGATGCCGGCTCTCGGGGCCGCGGTGATCGGTGGCTTGCTGTGGTGGCCCGAACTCGCCCTGCAACCGGGTTTCGCGCTGTCGGTGGCGGCCACGTGCGCCATCGTGCTGTGGGCACCGCGTCTTCGGGACCGGTTGCGGGCGTGGCGATGTCCGACTGGGCTGGCGGAGGTGATCGCGATGGCGGTTGCCGCGCAGGTGGTCACCGCGCCGATCGTCGTACTGGTCACGGGTCGGCTGTCGGTGGTCGGAATCGTGGCCAACCTGCTCGTCGCGCCGGTCGTTGCGATCATCAGCGTGGTTGGTACCGTCGCCGCCCTCGTGGGTGCGATCGGGCCGCCGGACGGGGTCGGCGCGGGGATCGCGGAACTGCTGGTCCGCGCACTCGGGCCGGAGCTGTGGTGGATGGTCCGGTGCGCGCACGTCCTCGGCGGGCCGGGGTGGGCGAGTGTCGACATGCCGTGGGCATGAAAACCGCCCCTGAAATCCGCCCCTGGGAACCGCCCCCAGGATGCGCCCTCCAGAAACTGGCCGTCGACACTATGTCGCCGACGTCGCTGCACAGGGCGCTTTCCGGGGGTGGTTTTCTGCGAGCCCGAGAGGGATTCGAAACGGAAGATGAGGCAGATGCCCCACGCGGGTGAGGTGGGCGCGGACGACGCTGGGGTCATGAACACACAGACACCCCGTCAGGTCGTCGCCGATCTGCACGCCCACCCTCAGCTCGTGGATACCAGCGACGAACGATTCGCCGGATACGGCGTCATGGGATTGCCGTTCGCGTCGGGCCACTATCTGGCCCTGCGCGACATGATCGCCAGTTCCATCGGGCCCGCGTACCGGTCCGTCTGGCATCGGAATCCGAACGGGCACTGGACGATCTACACGACGACCGAGCCCGAACAGAGTTGCCCACGCTACTTCGGTAAGGGGGCGACCACCCGCTACGTTCCCTCGATCGACGTCGGATGGAACGACGACCGGACCATCGAGGTGGCGATGGGCGAGACGTTCCGCTGGCAGATCGAGCTGACCTCGTCACCGGCGACGAGCCTGATGACCGCCCTGAGCGGTGCGACGCCGGCCGCAGCGTGGCATAGCCGGGCCCTGCTGCATGCAATCGGGCCGATGGCGACCGTGATGTTGCGCGCCGGCCGGATCCGGATGTGCGCACGAACCCCCAACGGACCGGAGTTCCGCGGCACGCCGCTGTATGTCTGGCGTGTCGCCGACAGCCGGGCATCGCTCGACGGCCAGGACTTCGGCGCTCCCGCACCACTCGACGAGCAGATCAGCGTCGGCGACATCCCGCTCCCGCAACGCGGACTGTTCTTCGTCGGACGATCGGCCTTCGATGCACCCGACACCGCAGACACTCACCAACATCTCACCGACACAGGAGTTCAGACATGACCACGACAGAGACCGCCTCGACAACTGATACCGTCCCGCCGACAAGTCTTCTCACGCGCACCGGGTACCTCGCCTACGGGGTGGCGGCCTACGTCGCCTTCCTGGTGGTGTTCCTGTGGGCCATCGCCTTTGTCGAGGATGCCTCGATCGTGATCGGAGGCGTCGAGATCGTGCCGCGGACCATCGACCGCGGCGGGCCGTCGGCGGGCGTCGTGACCGCGCTGACGATCGACCTCGGACTGCTGACACTGTTCGCCGCACAACACAGCGTCATGGCGCGCGACGGATTCAAACGACGGTGGACGCTAATCGTGCCGCAACCGATCGAGCGCAGCACCTACGTTCTGGCGGCCACGGCATGCCTGGCAGCCCTCCTGTGGTGGTGGCACCCGATCACCGCCACCGTCTGGGATGTCTCCATCCCCGCCCTGCGGTGGATCCTCGTCGCGGTGTCGCTGTTCGGCTGGGTTCTCGTCCTGACCTCGACGTTCCTCATCAACCACTTCGACCTGTTCGGTCTGCGGCAGGTGGTCGCCCACGCACGTCGGCGGCCGCTCCCGCCGTATCGGTTCATCACGCCCCTCTGGTACGGGATCGTGCGTCATCCGATCTACCTGGGCTTCGTCATCGCATTCTGGGTGACCCCGACGATGACCGTCGGACATCTCGTGTTCGCGTGCGCGACGACGGGATACATCTTCGTCGGAATTCACCTCGAGGAACGGGATCTGATCCGGTCGTTCGGGGACGACTACGTCGAGTATCGGCGTCACGTCCCGATGCTGGTGCCCGGGCTACGTACGCGTCGAGCGTCGTCGCGGACGCACGCACAGGTCGGCTGACACCCGAGGCGATGAGGGCGACAATGAACGCCATGAGCCCGCAGACGGTGCTGCCGCGTCGTGTCGAGGTGCTGGCCGGCCTGTCGGTCGCCATCGACCTCGGGCTCGGCCAGCCCGCCGAGCACATGCTGCGGTCTGCGGTCGTCGCCACACGATTGGCACGCCGGCTCGGGCTCGACCGCTCGCAGCAGGACACGGTGTACTACGCGACGCTGGTGATGTGGATCGGTTGTCATGCCGATTCCGCCGAGTATGCGCGCTGGTTCGGCGACGACATCGCGGTGCGTCGCGACGCCTATCTCGTCGACTGGTCGGGGCTTCCGTACCTACGTTTCCTCGTCGGCAATCTCGGTCGCGGAGAATCACTTCCGCATCGGATGAAGATCATGGCCGAACTCTTACGGGATTCACGCGGCAACTTCGCGGCACTCGTGCACTCGCATTGCCTGTCGGCGGCTGCATTGGCCGCCCACATCGGACTGGGGCCCGACGTGGAACAGGCGATTACGTACACCTTCGAGCGGTTCGACGGGGGAGGGCTTCCCAGCGGGATGTCCGGCGCGGAGATCCCGATCGAGATGCGGGTGGCACAACTCGCGGACATGGCCGAGGTCCATCAGCGCACGTATGGCCTCGACGGTGCGGTCGCGATGGCGCGGAGCCGGCGGGGTGGGCATTTCGATCCCGACGTCGTCGATGTGTTCGTCGACGATCCCGCTGAACTGTTCCCGGCGGACTCCGATGACCCGTGGGAACTGGCGCTGGCCATCGCGCCGGATGCCGAGTTGCGTCTCGACGATCCGGGACTCGATCACCTTCTGCTGGCCATCGGAGATTTCGTCGATCTGAAATGTCCCTTCGCGCTGGGGCATTCACGCGGGGTATCGACGTTGGCGGAATCGGCTGCCGGACACCTCGGTCTCGAGCGGTCGGAGATCGACGAGACCCGTCGTGCGGGCTGTCTCCATGACGTCGGGCGGATCGGGGTGTCGAACCAGATCTGGTCGAAGGCCGGCGACCTCACCGCGGCGGAGTGGGAGCGCGTTCGCATGCACCCGTATCTCACCGACCGCGTCCTCACGCGCATCCCCGGGCTCCGGGACGTGGCACGCATCGCCCGCACCCACCACGAGCACCTCGACGGCACCGGCTATCCGCTGGGACTCAGCGGACCGGCGCTCGGGCAGCCGGAACGCATTCTTGCTGCCGCGGTCGCGTATCGGTCGGCGGTCGAGCCACGGCCGTATCGGGAGGCGATGTCGACGGACGAGGCGGCTGCACGGCTCGAGCGCCGTGCCCATCGCGGTGAGCTCGACGCCGACTGCGTCGAGGCAGTCCTCGCCGCCGCGGGTCACGCGCGGGCCCGGGCACGACGCACCGACGCGCTCACACCGAGGGAGCGGGAGATCCTCGGACTCGTCGCGCGTGGGCTGACCAACCGGGAGATCGCGTCGAAGCTGGTGTTGAGCGAGAAGACCGTGCGCAACCACGTCGAGCGGACGTACACGAAGATCGGGGCGTCGAACCGGGTGGGCGCGAGCCTGTATGCGCTGGAGAACGGGTTGGCGGGACCGGCATGAGTCGCCGCCTGAAATCCGCCCCCGGAATCCGCCCCTGGAAACGACCCTCCAGCGGGCCGCGGCCGACAATACGTCGTCGGAGCCGCTGCACAGGGCGCTTTCCGGGGGCGGATTTCAGCGGGGGCGGACCGGCCACACCCGCGAACCCGTGTCGGCCCGATCTGGCACGATGAGCACGTGACCGATCGCCTGCACCTGCTCCTCGGAGACGACGACTTCCTGACCGGCCGGGTGATCTCCGGGGTCGCCGAGGCGACGTCGAAGGAGGCGGGCACCCCGGTCCCGGTGACCCGGGTCCGAGCGGGTGACGTCAGCGAACACGAGCTCGCCGAGTTGCTGAGCCCGTCGTTGTTCGCCGAGGAACGCATCGTCGTCGTCGAGTCCGCCGCCGAAGCGGGCAAGGAGCCGGCGGCGCTCATCGCGGCGACGGCCTCATCCCTGCCCGAGGGCATCACGCTGATGGTGATCCACACCGGTGGCGGACGTGCCAAGTCGATGGTGCCGGCGTTGAAGAAGGCCGGAGCCGTCGAGCATGCGACCACCGCACCGAAATGGGCGTCGGACCGGATGACCTTCGTCCGCAACGAGTTCCGGTCGCTAGGTGTGAAGGTCAGCGCCGACGTCGTCGAGCAGGTCGTCGAAAGCGTGGGTTCGGAACTGCGCGAACTCGCTGCCGCGTGTGCGCAGCTCGTCGCCGACACCGGCGGCAAGGTGAACCGCGAGAGCGTGCAGCTGTACTACCAGGGCCGGTCCGAGGTGACCGGTTTCGAGGTCGCCGACAAGGCGGTCCTGGGGGACAGGGCCGGAGCGCTCGAGTCACTCGCCTGGGCGCTGCACCACGGTGTGCCGCGCGTCCTGCTGGCCGATGCCCTCGCCGAAGCCGTCCACGCCATCGCCCGCATCCGGCCGATGGGTTCGATCGATCATTTCGCCGCCGCCTCCGAACTCGGCATGCCGCCGAACCGGGTCAAGAGCGTGCAGGCGAAGGCCAAGGCGTGGGACTCGGAGTCGATCGCCCGCGCGGTCGGGGTAGTTGCGAAACTCAACGGCGACGTCAAGGGCCAGGCCGCCGACGCCGACTACGCACTGACCTACGCCGTCGCCGCGGTCGCGGACCTGCGGCCGGACGGTCGACGACGCAGCTGATTCAGCAAAAGGTTCCGCTGAGCGATACCTGTTGCTGAATCGCGTCGGGCAGGGCTGGTTTCGATACAGCTCCTCGCTGCGCTCGTCGCCACTCAACCGGCGTTCGGTGGGCGTCGCTGCGCTCGTCGCCACTCAACCGGCGTTCGGTGAGCGTCGCTGCGCTCGTCCCACTCAACCGGCGTTCCGTGAGCGTCGCTGCGCTCGTCGCCACTCAACCAGGAGGTGGCGAGGTGCGCGTGGGGTAGCTCAGCCCGCGTGGGGAGCCGCCCGAACCGGCAGGGCCGAAGAACGACGATCACCCCGGCAACCGCGTGGATGCTGCCGGGGTGATCGTGAGTATGAACATATGGCGGCGCGCTACGCGCCGAGGCGACCCGGGGGTCGGGGTGGGTCAGCTCAGAGCTTGTTGACCGCGAGAGCGATGGCCGACTTCTTGTTGGCGGCCTGGTTGGCGTGGATGACGCCCTTGCTGGCGGCCTTGTCGAGCTTGCGGCTCGCAGCCTGACCGAGCTCGGCAGCCTTGTCCTTGTCGCCGGCCTCGACGGCCTCACGGAAGCTACGGATCGAGGTACGCAGTGCCGACTTCACCGACACGTTGCGCTGCCGGTTCTTCTCGTTGGTGCGGTTGCGCTTGATCTGAGACTTGATGTTCGCCACGCGTGTTACCTCTGTCGTTGCTGGTGGATATGTCTGTCTGTTCTGGTCGGGCGGCGGACCGGGTGGCCCGAACTCGCACCGCGCGGTGTCGGCGCGTGAAGGATCTTCACGGCGTCACCGCAACAGCGGACAACATTACCAGCCGGGATCAGTCAGCCCAAAATCCGTGGTCGGGCCGATGTGCGCCGAAAAGAATCATCGTGGGTGAAAGTCTAGGCTCGAGTCATCATGTCCGTCGTTTATGTACACATCGGCCTTCCCAAGACCGGCACCACGCACCTGCAGGATCGACTCTGGCGTAACCGTGACCTGGCGTTACAGACGTCAGGGTTGCTCTACCCGGGCAATGTGATCTCCGATCACTTCCACGCCGCGGTCCACCTCCAGCCGGAGCGCTACCTCGACTGGGCCGACCCGGCCTTCTCGGGGGTGTGGCCCAAGCTGCTCGGTCAGATGCGGGCCTGGCCGCAGACCTCGCTGCTGTCGCATGAGCTCTACAGCACCGCGACGAGCGAGCAGATCGAGCGCCTCCTGGCCGACCTGTCGTTCGCCGACGAGGTCCACGTCATCGCGACCGTCCGCGACCTCGCCCGGCAGCTTCCGTCGGTCTGGCAGGAGAACGTCAAGAACCAGCGTCGTGCCTCCTTCGACGAGTTCGTCGACGCGGTCGCGTTCGCGGCGGAGTCGAACACGGTGGGCGAGGCATCCGCGGAGGATGCCGGTCCGCTCGTCGAGGACGAACCGTTCTGGGAGTTCCAGGACCACGTCGGCATCCTCGCGAAGTGGGCGAGGTTCGTCGGACCGGAACGCGTCCACGTGGTGACCGTGCCGCGTGGCCGTCCGGAGCCGGGCGACACCCTCTGGGATCGCTTCCTCCGCGTGATGGAGGTCGACCCGGCACCGTTGAACATCCCGGTGCCGAGCCTCAACAGTTCGCTGTCGGCGTCGCAGGCCGAGTTCCTCCGCGGTCTGAATCAACGCCTGCAGCCGGAGACCATCGAATGGCGCCGGTACGAACGAGTCATCAAGGGACAGGTGATCGGCGAGATCCTGTTCGAGGCGCGCTCGGGCGCACCCCAGGGGCTGACGGTCAAACACCGGCAATGGGCCGCCGCGCAGGCGACCACGATGGTGGAAGCGGTACGCAGCGCGGGATACGACGTCGCGGGTGACCTCGCCGACCTCGACGTGTCGCCGGACGGCGCCACCGACGACGCACCGATGCCGTCCGATGGGGAAGTGCTCGACGTGGCTCTCGACACGATCGCCTCGATGGTCCTCGCCGCGCCGCTGCCCAAGGTCGGACCGCCGGTGAAGACGCGCGCAGCCAATGTCCTGCGGCGGGTCAAGCGCCGCGCCCTCGCGATGCGACGCTCACTCTGAGGCGCCGGCGCGCAACGCGCACGACACGGTCTGCCAACCGCCGTGCCGATTTCGCGGTTATGCGGCACCATGGCAAATTATGACCCCCGCATCGACAAGTGCGCCCGCCAAGAAGGCGGCGCGTAAGTCCGCATCCGCGAAGACAACGACGTCGAGCTCGTCCGGGAAGGCGGCTTCGGGCCGTTCCGGATCGTCGAAGAGTTCGGGGTCGGGAGGCAGATCCGGCAAGTCGAGCGGTGAGCAGAACTTCACCGGCAACTTCGGCGGCTACTCAAAAGGCCCGTACGGCAAGGCATATGACGAGATGTTCGATGCCGCGGGGGATGTGCGCACCCCGTACCGCGGCATCTACAAGGCGATGGCCGACGAGGACTCGTCCGACCTGGTCGAGGCCCGCGTCGAAGCACTGGGTCGCGCCTACCTCGATCAGGGTGTGACCTTCTCGCTGTCCGGCCAGGAACGCCCCTTCCCGTTGGACATTGTGCCGCGCGTGATCTCGGCCGGTGAGTGGAGCAAGCTCGAAGCGGGTATCACCCAGCGAGTGCAGGCGCTCGAGCTGTTCCTCGACGACATCTACGGCGAGCAGGAGATCCTGCGCGACGGCGTGCTGCCGAAACGGCTCGTCCACTCCTGTGAGCACTTCCATCGGCAGGCTGCAAACATCCGTCCGCCCAACGGTGTTCGCATCCACGTCGCCGGCATCGACCTGATCCGCGACGAGAACGGCGACTTCCGGGTCCTCGAGGACAACCTGCGGTCGCCGTCGGGTGTCTCGTACGTGCTCGAGAACCGCCGTGCCATGGCGCGCGTGTTCCCCGACCTCTTCTCCAAACACCGCGTCCGCGCGGTCGCCGACTATCCGAGCCACCTGCTGCGAGCGCTGCGGGCGTCGGCGGCGTTCAACGAGGCCGACCCGAACATCGTCGTGCTCACCCCGGGTGTGGCGAACTCCGCGTACTTCGAACACTCGCTGCTCGCACGCCTGATGGGCGTCGAGCTCGTCGAGGGTCGAGATCTGTTCTGCCGCGACAACGTCGTCTACATGCGCACCACCGAGGGCGAACAGCGCGTCGACGTCATCTACCGCCGCATCGACGACGACTTCCTCGACCCCATGCAGTTCCGTCCCGATTCGATGCTGGGTGTCGCCGGACTTCTCAACGCGGCCCGGGCCGGCAACGTGGTCATCTCGAGCGCGGTCGGCAACGGTGTCGGCGACGACAAGCTGATCTACACCTACGTCCCGGAGATCATCGAGTACTACCTCGGTGAGAAGCCGAGCCTGCAGAACGTCGACACCCTGCGCTGCTGGCTCCCGGAGGAATGCGAAGAGGTGCTCGACCGCATCGACGAACTCGTCGTGAAACCCGTTGAGGGATCGGGCGGTTACGGCATCGTCTTCGGGCCCGAGGCCACCAAGGCGGAGCTGGACACCCTGGCCCGCAAGGTGCGCAACGACCCGCGCGGCTGGATCGCACAGCCCGTCGTCCAGCTGTCGACGGTGCCGACGAAGATCGGCAACGAGATCCGCCCCCGTCACGTCGACCTGCGTCCGTTCGCCGTCAACGACGGCGAGTCGGTCTGGGTCCTACCCGGCGGACTCACTCGCGTCGCCCTGCCGGAAGGGTCGCTGGTGGTGAACTCCAGCCAGGGCGGCGGCTCCAAGGACACCTGGGTGCTCGCCAGCCGGACGTCGGAGGCCGAACGCGAACTCTCCGGCGCGAAGGTGGTCACCACCAGTGGTGTCGCCGCGGCCCGGCCCGCCGACAACGCCCCCGACCCGGTGCACACCCAGACCCAGCAGCAGCAACAGGGCGTGTCAGCCCAGTCGCAGTCACCGGGCAAACAGTCCCAGAGTCTCGGCGGCATGACTCAACAGCAGGGTGGTGATCTCCGATGATGTTGGCGCGCAACGCCGAATCCTTGTACTGGATCGGCAGGTACGTGGAACGCGCCGACGACATGGCGCGCATCCTCGACGTCGCGATCCACCAGCTGCTCGAGGACACCACCGTCGACGTCGACCAGCAAGCTCGCCTGATCATCCAGGTGCTCGGGCTCGAGGCGCCGGAGACCGACGAGGAACTCGACGTCTGGTCGCTGACGGAACGGGTGGCCTACGACGCCGACGCGGTCGGGTCGGTCGTCGACCTCATCCGCGCGGCGCGCGAGAATGCCCGCGGCGCACGGGAAGTCACGTCGAGTGAGCTGTGGGAGTGTCTCAACACCACCTACAACGGACTCGACGCCGCCGAACGCCGTGCGCGCCGACTCGGTCCGCACGAGTTCCTCTCGTACGTGAAGAACCGGGCGGCCATGTTCGCCGGCCTCGCCGACGCCACCCTCAGCCACGACGACGGCTACCGCTACCTGCTGCTCGGCCGTTCCGTGGAACGGGTCGACATGACGATCCGAATGCTGTTGTCGCGAGCGGGGGATCGCACCTCGTCGCCCGCATGGGTCAACGTACTGGTCTCCGCCGGCGGCCACGACACCTTCCTGCGCACCTACCGCGGCGTCCTCGACGCGGAGAACATCGTCGAGTTCATGTTGCTCGACCGCCTGTTCCCGCGGTCGATCTTCCACGCGCTCAGCGTCGCCGAGCGCAACCTCGGACAGCTGGAGAAGGGCCCCAGCCGTGTCGGTGCCCAGGCCGAGGCCCAGCTGCTGCTCGGTCGGGCGCGGAGTTCGCTGGAGTTCCTCGAACCCGGCGAGCTGCTCGACGGGCTGCAGGAACGTCTCGTCGATTTGCAGGACACCTGCCGTGCCGTCAACGAGGCGGTCACCAAGCAGTACTTCCATGTGTCGCCGTACGTTTCGTGGGCCGACACGCGCGTCAGCGACAACCAAGTGATCGAGGAGAGTGAACTGTGAGCTGGCGTCTGCGCGTCGTCCATTCCACCGGTTTCGCCTACCACAGTCCCGTCACCTCGTCGTACAACGAGGCCCGGATCACGCCCCGCAGCGACGCCCGGCAGAACGTGATCGTCAACCGTGTCGAGACCGTGCCGGCCACCAGGTCGTATCGGTACACCGACTACTGGGGTACCGCGGTCACCGCCTTCGATCTCCATGCGCCGCACGAGGAACTCGAGGTGTCGGGTATGTCGGTCGTGGAGACCGATGCCGGACAGCGCCCGTCCGAGGAGGACCAGGCGTCGTGGGAGGACATCCGCAGCGAGGCCATCATGGACCGCTACGACGAGATGCTCTCCAACACCACCTACGTGCCGAAGAATCGTCAGCTGATCGCGGCGGCGAAGAAGGTCGCCAAGGGGCTCACACCGGAGGAGACGGTCGAGGCGCTGGCGCGATACGTCCACCAGGAGATGGAGTACATGCCCGGCACCACCGGCGTGCACACCACCGCCGTCGACGCCTGGAACGAACGCAAGGGCGTCTGTCAGGACTACGCGCACCTCACCCTGGTGATGTTGCGCGGCTTGGGTATTCCGGCCCGCTACGTGTCGGGATACCTGCACCCGAAGCCGAATGCGGCGATCGACAAGACGGTCCAGGGTCAGAGCCACGCATGGATCGAGGCCTGGACCGGTGGCTGGTGGGGCTACGACCCGACCAACGACACCCCGATCACCGAACAGCACGTGTCGGTCGGCGTCGGCCGCGACTACGCGGACGTGTCGCCGCTCAAAGGGGTCTACACCGGCGGCGGCGCAACGGATCTCGACGTCATCGTGGAGATCACCCGGTTGGCGTAGGGGCGTCACCAGGCCTTCGAGGCTCGTCGCTTGCGCTCCTCGCACCTCAGGCAGCGAGGGGGTGGCGGCGCAACGGATCTCGACGTCATCGTGGAGATCACCCGGTTGGCGTAGGGGCGTCACCAGGCCTTCGAGGCTCGTCGCTTGCGCTCCTCGCACCTCAGGCAGCGAGGGGGTGGCGGCGCAACGGATCTCGACGTGATCGTGGAGATCACCCGGTTGGCGTAGGGGTGTCACCAGGCCTTCGTGGCTCGTCGCTTCGCTCCTCGCGCCTCAGGCAGCGAGGGGGGGCGGCGCAACGGATCTCGATGTGATCGTGGGATCACCCGGTTGGCGTAGGGGTGTCACCAGGCCTTCGTGGCTCGTCGCTTGCGCTCCTCGCGCCTCAGGCAGCGAGGGGGGCGGCGCAACGGATCTCGATGTCATCGTGGAGATCACCCGGTTGGCGTAGGGGTGTCGCCAGGCCTTCGTGGCTCGTCGCTAGCGCTCCTCGCACCTCAGGCGGCAGGGGTGGGTCGCTTTAGCTCCTCGCACCTCAGGCGGCAGGGGTGGGTCGCTTTAGCTCCTCGCACCTCAGGCGGCAGGGGCGGCGGCGCAACGGATCTCGATGTCATCGTGGAGATCACCCGGTTGGCGTAGGACTCTTAGCGCCAGCCGAAGCGTGACCTGAGTTCGTCGGCGACCGCGTCGAAGCGGCGACGGTCGAGGATGGCGCCCTCGCGTCGGATGCCGTCGGCGTCGACGACGAGGACGCGGTCGAGGCGGACGAAGCTCGGCCGGTTCTGTGAGTCCCAGCTCCCGGTGCCGACGGCGAACCAGTCGTCGTCCTGGTGATAGTCCTTGCTGGACAACATGAGTCCGAGGACGTCGTCGGCGGTCTCTGCGTTGGCGTCGCGGCCAACGACGAGCACCGGGCGGTCCTTGCCCTGGCTGGGGTCGTCCTCGTAGGCGACCCAGGTCCACACGATCTCGCCGGGATCGGCGTCGCCGTCGAGTTCGGGGTTGTAGCTGATCGTGCGGGCGACCTCGGCGGTGGCGCGGAGGCGGGATCGGAGGCTGCGGTTCGTCACGCCCGAGATCCTTTCATCAGGAACTCGTCGACGGCGTCGGCGGTCAGCTGCGCGGTCGGCTTCTTCTTCGGGTTGAGGTCGTGACCGACCTTCTCGAGTTCGACGATCCGCGTCGGCGCGTCGATCAGGCCGATGGCCGCGGCCATCTCCTCGGTGGTGCCGAACGGGTCGGTGCTGCCGTGGACGACGAGGGTCGGCACGGTGATCGACGGCAGGTGTTCGGTGCGCAGCCGGTCTGGCTTTCCGGGCGGGTGCAGGGGATAGGAGCTGAGCAGGAGGCCGTCGGCGAGGTCGGTGCCGTCCTCGGCGACCGCCATCGACGCCTGACGCCCGCCGTAGGAGTGGCCGCCGACGAACAGCGGGCCGTCGGACTCGCCGCGGAACATCGCGCAGGCGGCGCGGATGCCGTCGCGATCGGCCGGCGACGTCGACGGACTCGGCGGTCCCTTGGGACGGCGGCGGCGATAGGGGAGGTCGATTCGGGCGACGACGTAACCGCGTGAACTCAGTTCGTCGGCGAGCGCGCGCAGGATGACCGCGTCGCGGTTGCCGCCCGCGCCGTGGGCCAGGACGATCGTGGCGCGGGGTGTGCCGTCCGGCCGGTGCACGTCGGCGGCGACGTCCTCGGTCTCGACGGTGGTGATGGTGGTCGCTGGCTTTTCCGACTCGGCGGACTCGGCTGTCACGGCTGTCACGGTAGCGCCCCGCCATCCGCTTGGGCACCATTCCCGGCGCTCATGAGAACATGGTGGTCAACGTACGTGTCCATCCTCGAGGAGTAGTTCCAATTCCCACCTTCGCCGACCAGACCTTCACCGACCCGGCGCGCATCCGGAACTTCTGCATCATCGCCCACATCGACCACGGAAAGTCGACGCTGGCCGACCGGATGCTGCAGCTCACCGGTGTCGTGGAAGAGCGCCAGATGCGGGCGCAGTACCTCGATCGCATGGACATCGAGCGCGAGCGCGGCATCACCATCAAAGCGCAGAACGTGCGACTGCCGTGGCAGCTCGACGGTGACGAGTACGTCGTGCACCTCATCGACACCCCCGGTCACGTCGACTTCACCTACGAGGTGTCGCGTGCGCTCGAGGCGTGTGAAGGCGCGGTCCTCCTCGTCGACGCCGCCCAGGGCATCGAGGCCCAGACGCTCGCCAACCTGTACCTGGCGATGGAGAACGACCTCACCATCATCCCGGTCCTGAACAAGATCGATCTGCCCGCGGCCGACCCCGAACGGTATGCCGCCGAGCTCGCCCACATCGTCGGTTGTGAGCCGGAGGACGTCCTGCGGGTGTCCGGCAAGACCGGCGTCGGCGTCGGCGAACTGCTCGACGAGGTCATCCGCAAGGTGCCCGCCCCCGTCGGGAACGCCGACGCCCCGGCACGCGCGATGATCTTCGACTCGGTCTACGACACCTACCGCGGCGTGGTCACCTACGTCCGTGTCGTCGACGGCAAGATCGTGCCGCGCGAGAAGATCCAGATGATGTCGACCGGTGCGACCCACGAGCTGCTCGAGGTGGGCATCGTGTCGCCGGAACCGAAGGCCACCCAGGGCCTCGGCGTCGGCGAGGTGGGTTACCTCATCACCGGTGTGAAGGACGTCCGCCAATCGAAGGTCGGTGACACCGTCACCAGCGCCCGCAACGGCGCGAGCGAAGCGCTCACCGGTTATCGCGAACCGCGACCGATGGTCTACTCGGGTCTGTACCCGATGGACGGATCGGATTACCCGGTCCTGCGTGAGGCGCTGGAGAAGCTGCAACTCAACGACGCCGCGCTCACCTATGAGCCGGAGACCTCGGTGGCACTGGGCTTCGGATTCCGTTGCGGCTTCCTGGGTCTGCTCCACATGGAGATCACCCGCGAGCGTCTCGAGCGCGAGTTCAACCTGGATCTCATCTCGACCGCACCCAACGTGGTGTACCGCGTGGTGATGGAGGACGGCTCCGAACACATCGTTACCAACCCGTCGGACTGGCCGGAGGGCAAGACCCGCCACATCTACGAGCCGATCGTCAAGACCACCGTGATCGCGCCGAGCGAGTTCATCGGCGCCATCATGGAGCTCTGCCAGTCGCGTCGCGGCGAGCTCGGCGGCATGGACTACTTGTCGGAGACCCGCGTGGAACTCCGCTACACCCTGCCGATGGCAGAGATCATCTTCGACTTCTTCGACTCGCTGAAGTCGCGCACCCGCGGCTATGCCTCGCTCGACTACGAGGAGGCGGGAGAGCAGGAAGCCGACCTGGTCAAGGTCGACATCCTGTTGCAGGGCGAGGCCGTCGACGCGTTCAGCGCGATCGTCCACCGCGACGCCGCCTACGCCTACGGCAACAAGATGGCGCTCAAGCTCCGCGAGCTCATCCCACGCCAGCAGTTCGAGGTCCCGATCCAGGCGGCCATCGGCTCGAAGATCATTGCGCGCGAGAACATCCGGGCGATCCGCAAGGACGTCCTCGCGAAGTGCTACGGCGGCGACATCAGCCGTAAGCGCAAGCTGCTCGAGAAGCAGAAGGAAGGCAAGAAGCGGATGAAGACCATCGGCCGTGTCGAGGTCCCGCAGGAGGCGTTCGTCGCAGCGCTCTCCACCGATGCAGCAGGTGACAAACCGAAGGGGAAGTAGATGACGGGGCAGGACAGCGCAACCAATCCGGTACTGGCACAGAGTGATCTGCCCTACGATCTACCGGACTTCGCGTCGATCTCCGACGACGACTTCCTGCCCGCCTTCCGCGAGGCGATGGCGTCGCACCTCGCCGAGGTCGAGGCCATCGCCGCCGACCCCGCCGCACCGACCTTCGCCAACACCATCGAGGCACTGGAACTCTCGGGTCGTGACCTGGCCCGTGCCTCGGGTGTCTTCTTCAACCTCGTCGGCCCCGACACGAACCCCAGGCGCAACGAGATCTCCCAGGAACTCTCGACGCTGCTGACCGACCACGGCAACACCATCGCGATGAATCCGGTTCTGTTCGGCCGGATCTCGGATCTCGCCTCCCGCGCCGACGAACTCGACCTGACCGAGCCGCAGCGTCGTCTTCTCGACAAGCGGTACCGCGAGTCCGTGCGCGCCGGTGCCGGTCTGCCCGAGGCGGAGCAGGAGGAGATGCGCCAGATCGCCTCCCGGCTCGCCTATCTGACGACGACCTTCTCGCAGAAGATCCTCGACGACACCAACGATTCGGCGGTCCTCGTCGACGATGCGGCCGACCTCGACGGTCTGTCCGCCGGCCAGATCGCGGCCGCTCGACGCGCGGCAGCCGACGCCGGCCACGAGAACGGCTACCTGATCACCCTGGAACTGCCGACCAGCCAGTCGGTGCTGACCGAGCTGACGAATCCCGCCGTGCGGCAACGGGTATTCGACGCGTCGGTGAACCGCTGCTCGCGCGGCAACGACCACGACACCCGCGAACTCGTCCTCGAGATCGTCCGGCTGCGTGCTCGCCGTGCCGAGCTGCTGGGGTACCGCGACCACGCCGAGTTCGTGATCGCCGAGCAGACCGCACCCGACCCGTCCGCGGTAGACGACCTGCTGCGCGAACTCAACGAGTCCGCGATGCGTGCCGGGGGTCGGGAACTGACCCGGCTCACCGAGTTCGCCGGCGACGTCGAGATCGGACCCGCCGACCTGACCTTCTGGCTCGAACGCGAGAAGCAGGCCAAGTCCTCGGTGCCGCTCGACGGTTTCGCCGACTACTGCGAGCTCGACACCGTCCTGACCCGCGGAGTCTTCTACGCGGCCAACAAGCTGTACGGCCTGACTTTCGTCGAACGCACCGGGCTGCCCGTCTATCACCCCGACGTGCGGGTGTGGGAGGTGCGGGACGACTCGGACACCGGCATAGGACTGTTCCTCGGCGACTACTACGCGCGGCCGTCGAAGCGCGGCGGTGCCTGGATGAACAACATCGTCGACCAGTCGTCGGTGCTGCAGACCCAGCCGATCATCGTCAACGTCCTGAACCTGACGAAACCCGACGAGGGACAGCCATGTCTGCTCACCATCGATCAGCTGACGACCCTGTTCCACGAGTTCGGGCACGCGCTGCACGGTCTGTTGTCGTCGGTCGAGTACCCGTCCCAGTCGGGCACGTCCGTGCCGCGCGACTTCGTCGAGTTCCCGTCGCAGGTCAACGAGATGTGGGCGCTGCACCCGGAGGTGCTCGCCAACTATGCGCTGCACCACGCGACCGGTGAGCCGATCCCGGCCGAACTGGCCGCCGCCGCACGGGAATCCGCGGGCGCCGAGACCGCGCACGGGACCATCGAGTACCTCGCGGCGTCGTCTCTCGATCTCGCCTGGCACCGGCTGACGGTCGAGGAGGCCGCGGCCGTGACCGACGTGGAGGCATTCGAGGCGAAGGCACTCACGGAGGTCGGCCTGCAAACCGACCTGATCCCGCCGCGCTACCGCAGCGCCTACTTCAACCACATCTTCGGCGGCGGCTACTCGGCCGGCTACTACAGCTACATCTGGTCGGAGGTCCTCGACGCCGAGACCGAACAATGGTTCCTCGCCTCGGGCGGCCTCGAGCGCGACAACGGACGACGCTTCGCCGAGGCGACGCTGTCGCGCGGTGACAGCATCGACCCGCTGGTGTCGCACGAGGCCCTGATCGGCCGCAAGCCGCAGATCGAGCCGCTCCTGCGTCGTCGGGGGCTCGCGGCCTGAGCCGGCCCCGATCATGACAAGCGGACAACGCCGTAACCTCGCGCGGTTCGCGGTGCTCAGCATCGTGACCGCGGTGGTCGTGTTCGGGCTCAAACTGCTGGCCTGGTGGATCACCGGGTCGGTGGGCCTGCTGTCCGACGCGCTCGAATCGATCGTCAACGTCGTCGCCGCCGTGGGCGCGTTCGTCGCACTACGGGTCGCCGCGAAGCCACCGGACCGGGGACACAACTTCGGGCACACCAAGGCCGAGTACTTCTCGGCGGTGTTCGAAGGTGTCCTGATCGTCGTGGCGGCGGTGATCATCGTCGTGACCGCGATCGACCGGCTCATCAACCCGCGCGAGCTCGAAGAGGTCGGACTCGGGCTCGGCATCTCGGTGGGCGCCACGGTACTCAATGCGGCGGTGGGGTTGATCCTCATCCGGGCCGGCCGCAAACACCGGTCACTGACCCTCGAAGCCGACGGCAAGCATCTGATGACCGACGTGGCGACCACGGTCGGCGTCCTCGTGGGTGTGTTCCTGGTCGCGTTGACCGGCTGGCTACCGCTCGACCCGCTGATCGCCATCGCGGTCGCGATCAACATCATGGTCGTCGGCAGCCGGCTGGTGTGGCGCTCGGGTGCGGGTCTGATGGACTCCGCGCTCCCCGCCGAGCAGCGCTCCGCCATCGACGGCGTACTCGACCGACACCGTGCCGACGGCATCGTCTTCCACGACATCCGCACCCGCGAGGCCGGTCACGAACGGTTCCTGCAGCTTCACATGCTCGTTCCCGGTGACTGGTCGGTGCAGCGCGCCCACGATCTCACCGAGGTCGTCGAGGACGAACTGCACGCTGCGGTACCGGACCTGAACATCACGACACACGTCGAACCGGTCAACGATCCGCGTGCCTACGAGGAGTGGCGACTGGAATAGGAACGGCGCCCTGACCATGGCCTGCGGAGAGTTTCGATCTCACTGATTTGAACTCGGGCGACGGCCCGGCAGGTTGCTAGCGTAGTCCGGTCTCCGCCGGTCACAGCCCTCATCAGACCGGCCCCGCCGAGTCTTGGAGGAAGAGTGAGCGCTGGCCCTGTCACGCCGCGCGGCACCCGAGTGCTGGTGAGCCTACTGGCGTTGGCGATGGTGTTCGTCGCGGGCTGTGGTGGCGGATCGACCGACGAGCCCGGCGGAGTGGACATCTCCAGCGGCGACCGGCACCTCGACCTGGTCGCCTACGCCGTCCCCAAGATCGGCTTCGACGAGATCATCCCGGCGTTCCGCGATACCCCTGAGGGCCACGACATCGGCTTCTCGGCGTCGTACGGCGCCTCCGGTGACCAGTCGCGCAAGGTGGCCCGTCGTGTTCCTGCCGACGTCGTGAACTTCTCGGTCGAGCCCGACATCACCCGACTGGTGAAAGCCGGCCTGGTCGATGAGGACTGGAAGAAGCAGGCGCCCAACAACAGCACCCCGTTCGGGTCGGTCGTCGCGCTGGTGGTCCGCAAGGGCAACCCGAAGGGCATCCGCGACTGGGACGATCTGCTGAAGCCCGGCGTACAGGTGGTCACCCCCAACCCGGGCAGCTCCGGCTCGGCGAAGTGGAATCTGTTGGCGCCGTACGCCGCCGTCAGCAACGGCGGCCGGGATTCACAGGCAGGCCTGGACTACGTGGCCGAACTGGTCCGCGATCACATCAAGGTGGTGCCCAAGTCGGGTCGCGAGGCCACCACGGCGTTCGAGCAGGGTCAGGGCGACGTCTTGATCAGCTACGAGAACGAAGCAATCATGCTCGACAAGAACAACGCCACCGCCGGCCCGAACAGCCAGGTCGAATATGTGATCCCGCCACAGACCTTCAAGATCGAGAACCCCGTCGCGGTCGTCAACACCTCCGACGACATCGCCGGCGCACGCTCCTTCGTCGACTTCCTCTTCACCCCGGAGGCGCAGCTGATCTGGGCCGAGCAGGGATTCCGGCCGGTCGACCCCGCGGTCATCGAGGCGACCCGGGATCTGTTCCCCGGAGACATCGCGAAGCTGTGGACCATCGCCGAAGTCGGCAAGGTGCTCGGGGAGGGCACCGCCGAGGACAACGACGGCAAGGACCTGACCGGCTGGAAGGCCGTCGACGAGGCGCTGTTCGGCAAGAAGGGCGCCATCACCAAGATCTACGACTCAGGGGGTAAGCAGTGACTCCGGTCGACTCGACGGCCACGGACGCCGGGACACCCGTTCCCGACTCCCGGCCGCCCCGCGGGTTCCTCGGACGCTCGCGCACCTTCGCCGGCGTGAGCCCGATGACCATCGGCGTCGCCTGGCTCTGGCTCAGCGTCATCGTGCTGCTGCCGCTGGCCGCCATCACGGTGCAGTCCTTCGAGGACGGCTGGAGCGGCTTCTGGGAGGCGATCTCGGCGCCCGCCGCGGTGGACACCATCTGGATCACGGTGCTCGTGTCCGTGATCGCGGCGTTGATCAACGTCGTGTTCGGCACCCTGATCGCGTGGGTGCTGGTCCGAGACGAGTTCCCCGGCAAGGGTGTCGTGAACGCCATCATCGACCTGCCGTTCGCGTTGCCGACGATCGTCGCCAGCCTCGTTCTGTTGTCGCTGTACGGGCCGAACAGTCCCATCGACATCCAGCTCAACGCCACCAAGCCCGCACTGGTGATCGCACTGACCTTCGTCACCCTGCCGTTCGTGGTGCGCCAGGTACAGCCGGTTCTCATCGAACTCGATGTCGACGTCGAGGAAGCGGCAGCGGTACTGGGCGCGAACAACGCCACGATCTTCCGCAAGATCGTGCTGCCGGCCCTTCTCCCGGCGATCCTGACCGGTGCCGGCCTG
The DNA here is from genome assembly GCF_021245825.1 of Gordonia metallireducens. Classification (NCBI taxonomy): domain Bacteria; kingdom Bacillati; phylum Actinomycetota; class Actinomycetes; order Mycobacteriales; family Gordoniaceae; genus Gordonia; species Gordonia metallireducens. The sequence goes on from NZ_JAJQJP010000033.1 coordinate 36,845, forward strand.
GCGTTCACCCGCGCCATCGGCGAGTTCGGTTCCGTGGTGCTCATCGGCGGCAACATCCCCGGCGACACCCAGGTGGCCTCGCAGTACATCCAGCAGCAGATCGAGATCGACGCACCCGTCAACGCGGCCGCGATCTCGGTGGTGCTACTGCTGATCGCCTTCGTCACGCTGCTCGTCCTGCGCGTCGCGGGCCGCCGACAGTCCAAGAGGGAGGACGCAGACCGATGAAGGTTGCACCTCTGACGAAGTACGGGCTGCGCACCGTCGCGCTCGTCTACCTGTTGATCCTCCTGGTGGTCCCGGTCGGCACGATCTTCTACCGCTCCTTCGAACACGGCCTCGGCCAGTTCTGGGAGTGGATCACCACGCCGGCCGCCATCTCGGCGCTACAACTCAGCCTGCTGATCGTCGCCATCGTGGTGCCGCTCAACGTGATCTTCGGCGTGATCACCGCGCTGGCCCTGGCTCGCGGCCGCTTCCCCGGCAAGGGATTGCTGCAGTCGGTCGTCGACCTGCCGTTCGCGGTGTCGCCGGTGGTCGCCGGCGTCGCCCTGATCCTGCTGTGGGGTTACGGCGGCTGGTTCGGCGGCATCGAGAGCCTCGGCTTCCGGATCATCTTCGGCTTCCCCGGATTGGTGCTGGCCACGCTGTTCGTCACGCTCCCGTTCGTGGCCCGCGAGGTCGAACCGGTGCTCCGGGAGATCGGAACCGAACAGGAAGAGGCCGCTGCGACACTGGGCGCCAACAACTGGCAGGTCTTCTGGCGGGTGACCCTTCCGGCGATCCGCTGGGGCCTGACCTACGGCATCGTGTTGACCGTCGCGCGAGCGCTGGGCGAATACGGTGCGGTGACCATGGTGTCGTCGAACTATCCCGGTGTGTCCCAGACGCTGACGTTGCTGGTCCACTCCCGCTACACCGACGACTACAACGAATTCGGTGCCTATGCGGCCGCAACCCTGCTGATGTTCGTCGCCATCCTGGTGCTCGTGCTGATGTCGCTGATCGAGCGCCGCGCCAAGTCCCGACTCGTCGACGCCAGTGAGTCCACGTCCACCGACGTCGAACTCGATCTGACCCCGCCGCACGGCCCCGAGTCCGTCGACGCCAAGCAGATCGTCCATCCCAACGCCCAGCACAAGGAAGGCGTGTGACATGTCCATTCAGGTGATCGGCGCGAACAAGCGCTATGGCGACTTCGCCGCCCTCGACGACGTCTCCATCGACATCCCGGACGGTCAGCTCACCTCGTTGCTGGGGCCGTCGGGCTCCGGCAAGTCGACGCTGCTGCGCGCGATCGCCGGCCTCGACACACTGGACTCCGGCATCGTCCGTATCAACGAGAACGACGTCTCGCAGAAGTCGCCGCAGAAGCGCGACATCGGTTTCGTGTTCCAGCACTACGCCGCGTTCAAACACCTCACCGTGCGCGACAACATCGCCTTCGGCCTCAAGATCCGCAAGCGGCCCAAGAAGGAGGTCGACGCCAAGGTCGACGAACTCCTCGAGGTGGTCGGACTGGCCGTCTTCCAGCACCGCTTCCCGGCGCAGCTGTCGGGTGGTCAGCGGCAGCGTATGGCGCTCGCCCGCGCCCTCGCCGTCGACCCCAAGGTGCTGCTGCTCGACGAGCCGTTCGGCGCCCTGGACGCGAAGGTGCGAGATGACCTGCGCCGCTGGCTGCGTCGTCTCCACGAGGAGGTGCACGTCACCACCGTGCTGGTCACCCACGACCAGCAGGAGGCACTCGACGTCAGCGACCGGATCGCCATCCTCAACAAGGGGCGCATCGAGCAGGTCGGCACGCCCGACGACCTCTACGACCGCCCGGCCAACGAGTTCGTGGCGTCGTTCCTCGGTTCGACGGTGCGTCTGAACGGCGAACTCGTTCGCCCGCACGACATCCGGATCGGACGCACCCCGGAGATGGCCTCCCCGGCTGCCGACTCGTCGCTCGACACCGGCGTCATCAAGGCGACCGTGCTGCGCGTGGTGAACCTCGGCTTCGAGACCCGCGTCGAACTCGTCGCCGCCACGACCGGTGACGAGTTCGCCGCCCAGATCACCCGCGGGGACCAGAACGCCCTCAACCTCCAGGCCGGGGAGACCGTGTACGCGCGGGCGACCAAGGTCGCGGCGCTGACCGACGCCTGAGGCCCGGCCGAGAACCGCCACCGAAAACCGCCCCTGCGATCCGCCCCCGGAAAGAGCCCTCTGCAGCGGCGCCGACGACATAGTGTCATCGGCCGCCGCCTGGAGGGTCCTTATCGGGGGCGGATTTCAGTTGCCGGGCGTCAGTGATTGGCCGGCTGGAACGTGTGCTGGTGCTCGGCCTCCTCGGCGCGGATGACGTGCATGACGGCGTTGATCAGCGCCAGGTGGGTGAACGCCTGCGGGAAGTTCCCAAGATGCTGGCCGGTCTTCGCGTCGATCTCCTCGGCGTAGAGCTTGAGCGGACTCGAGTAGTTCAGCAGCCGCTCGCACAGAGCCTTGGCCCGCTCCAGCTCACCGATCTCGACCAGCGCCGACACGAGCCAGAACGAACAGATCGTGAAGGTGCCCTCCTCGCCGGTGAGGCCGTCGTCGGTCTCGTCGACCTTGTAGCGCAGCACGAGACCGTTGTCGGTGAGTTCGTCGGCGATCGCGAGAACCGTTGCGCGGACACGGTGGTCGTCGGGCGGCAGGAACCGCAGCAACGGCACGAGGAGCAGTGAGGCGTCGAGGGCGTCGTCGCCGTAGCGCTGGGTGAAGACCCCTCGCTCGTTGACGCCGTGGGCGAGGATGTCGGCTTTGATCTCGTCGGCGATCGCCGCCCACTCCCGCGCGTGGGTCTCTTCGCCGTGCATCGTCGCAAGGCGGGAGCCGCGATCCAGGGCGACCCAGCACATCACCTTCGACGAGGTGAAGTGCTGCGGTTCGCCACGCACCTCCCAGATGCCGCGATCAGGATCGCGCCAGTGCTTGATCGCCTCCTCGACCTGCGCCTTGAGTACCGGCCACAGTGTCTCGGGGACAGACTCGTGGGACTTGATGTTGAGGTACACCGAGTCCAGCATCGTGCCCCAGATGTCGTGCTGCGCTTGGTTGTACGCGCCATTGCCGATCCGGACCGGGCGCGCGCCGTCGTAACCCGAAAGGTGCGTGAGCTCCTCCTCCTCGAGCGTCCGCTCGCCGCCCACGCCGTACATCACCTGTAGCGGGTGACGTTCGCCGTTGGTGATGCCGGAGACATCGGCGATGAAGGAGAAGAAGTCGTCGGCCTCCCGGTCGAGGCCCAGCGTGTACAGGCCCCACAGGGCGAACGTCGAGTCGCGCACCCATGCGTAGCGGTAGTCCCAGTTGCGTTCGCCCTGAGGCGTTTCCGGCAGCGAGGTGGTCGCGGCGGCCAGCAGTGCGCCGGTCGGGGAGTAGGTGAGTCCCTTGAGGGTCAGCGCGGAGCGCTGCAGATGAGAGCGCCACGGGTGGTCGGGAAAGGTGCCGATGTTGATCCACTGCCGCCACGATTCGGCCGTGGACCACATCTTCTGGGCCGCCTCGTCCCAGTTCTGCGGAGCAGGAAACCGGGACCAGCTCAGGGCGACGAACCGGTTGTCGCCCTCGACGAGTCGTGTGCGGGCACGTGCCTCCCGCCCTTCGAGACCGAGGCGGAGGTCGGTGGTGAGCTTGAGGGTGGGCGTGTCGGCGTCGGTGTCGCGGGCGGTGGCGATTGCCTCACCGTAGGCGGGGCCGGAGTACTCCCACTTGGTGGTCCCGCGGTGGTAGTCGAACGCCGGCTCACAGCTCATGTGCAGTTCGACGGTGCCGGAAACACAGCGCACCGTGCGCAGCAGGATGTGCTCGGCATCCCAGTCGGTGGGCGTACGGCGATGGGTGCGGGAGCGCCGATCGTTGTCGTGCCACGGGCCCATCACCAGCGCGTCGCGCACGATGATCCAGCCCGTCTCGGTCTGCCAGGTCGTCTCGACCATCAGACTGCCCGGCAGGTACCGGCGATCCACGGGCACGTTCACGCCGTACGGCGCGAGGCGGAAGTGGCCGGCACTCCGATCGAGCACCGCCCCGAAGACGCTCGGCGAATCGGGTCGCGGTACGCACATCCACTCGACCGAACCGTTACGGGCGATCAGGCAGTTGGTCTCGGTGTCGGACAGGAACGCGTAGTCGCCGATGGGGGGAAACGCACTCCGGTGCGCCGGATTGGTCGGAGCCATCGGCGCCGGACCCGGAGCGCTGACTCGTGCGGCGTCGGTGCCGGCCGCCTCGCCCTGCGGGGAAGTCGCGGTCGGCAGGGACGTTACGGTGGAGTCATCTGCAACAGACATGGGAACTATCATTGCGACGGACGCTGTCCGATGCCAGTCGGCCTGAACGGGGCCGGGTCGACAGTTGATCCGAATCGGACGGACGAGGTGATGAGGTGACGGCGTTCTTCGCCTGGTGGGACGGTGTGGAGGAGTGGCTGACCGGCCTGTCCTTCGTTCCGCAGCTCTTGGTCACCGTCGCCGTGGTGATTCCTGTCGCGATCCTGATCGCCTATGTTCTCAATCTCTTGGTCGACCTGGCGGCAACGCTGTTCGACCGCCGACGCTTCGCCGACGACGATGGGACCGGACTGTGAAACTGATGCGCTCGCCGGTGACCCTCGCCCTGCTGGCATTGCTGATCCTCGTCGTGATCGCATGGCTCATCACGATGTGAGCCGCCGGATCTGACGGGTCTCAGCGCCCGGCGATCACCGTGCGACGCTGAGCCGCCGTGCGATAGAGACCGCAGATTCCCTCGACGACGTCGGGGTGTGCGCCGAGTGGGCCGGCCACGAGAGTCTCGTCGGCCAACGCGTCCAGCGCCGACTCGACCCGCTCGATCAGGAGACCGGCCGAGAGGAAGTACGGGCTGAGCGCGATGCGCTGCGCGCCGGCGACCCGGAGACGACGGACCGCCGAGGCGACCGCGCGGTTGTTCGGGCCGAGCTTGGTGGCGAAGACCACCTCGACCGGTCGATTCAGGTACGTCGACAGTTCGATGGCCCGGCGGCGGACGTGACGGTCGGCGGACTCGTCGGAGGAACCGACCGCCGACAGGATCACCCCGTCGCGCGCGCCGAGGCCTGCTTCGAGCAGACGATCGGCGAGGGCCGTCGTGAACGACCGGGTGCCGATGACGTCGGTCTGATGCGCGAACGGCCGGTGCTCGGCGATGATCGCCGGCAGGTCGACCTTGTGGTGATACCCCGCCGACAGCAGCAGCGGGACCACGACGGGATCGTCACCTGGATCGTTCGCGACAGAGGCGAGGACGTCGCCGACTAGCGGCTCGTCGAGATCGAGATAGGACAGGACCACCTCGACGCCCGGCAGAGCGGCGGCGACGGCGTCGCGCACACGGCGCGCGGTCGCGCCGAAGCGCGGATCGCGGCTGCCGTGTGCGACGAGGACGAGAGAAGGACTCACACCAACTCTTTGAGGTGCAGCGGCGCGAGTGCGTCGCCCACCAGACCGGCGGCGAGGGTGTTGCCACCCTGCGGGTCGATCAGCAGGAAGCTGCCCGACTCGCGGTTCACCTGGTAGTCGTCGGCCGGGATGGGTTCGGCGGTCTGCACCGAGATCCGCACGATCTGGTTGAGCTCCACCGACTCCGGGGCCTCCACTAGCGCCAGGTTCTGCTCGTCGAAGAGGGCATCGAGCCCGCCGACGATGGCCTGGGTGGTCTTGGTGCCGTGCTTGAGGAGCAGACGCGCACCGGGGCGCAGTTGCTTCTCGGCGAGCCAGCAGACGGTCGCGGTGAACTGCTGCACCGGTTCCGGTGCGTCGACCGCGGCGGCGATCAGGTCACCGCGCGAGATGTCCACGTTGTCGGCGAGCAGGATCGTGACGCTGCGTCCGGTGTGGGCGGACTCCAGCGGGCCGTCGGCCGTGTCGATCTGGCTGACGGTGGTCCGCTGCCCCGACGGCAGGACGACGACCTCGTCACCCACCGACACCCGACCGGCCGCGACCTGACCGGCGTATCCGCGGTAGTCGGGGTACTCGGGGGTGCGGGGACGGATCACGTACTGCACCGGGAAACGCAGGCCCACCGGGGCACGCTCGGTCAGGTTCGGCACCGTCTCGAGGTGCTCGATGAGGGTCGGGCCGTCGTAGAACGGCGTGTTCTCCGAGCGGTTCGCGACATTGTCGCCGTGGAGCGCGGACACCGGGATGGCGGTGACCTGTTCGTCGGACCAACCCAGCGAACGGGTCAGTTCGCCGAACTCGGCGGAGATCTGGGCGAACACCGAGGCCTGATCGTCGACGAGGTCGATCTTGTTGACCGCCAGCACGAGCTGCGGCACACCGAGGAGAGCCATCACCGCGGCGTGGCGACGGGTCTGCGAGACGACGCCGTTGCGGGCGTCGACGAGCAGGATCACCAGCTGGGCGGTGGAGGCGCCGGACACGGTGTTACGCGTGTACTGGACGTGGCCGGGGGTGTCGGCGAGAACGAAAGAGCGTGCAGGCGTGGCGAAGTAGCGGTACGCCACGTCGATGGTGATGCCCTGCTCGCGTTCGGCGCGCAGGCCGTCGACGAGCAGCGACAGGTCGGGGCCCTCGAGACCGCGGTCGACCGAGGCCTTGGTGACGGCGTCGATTTGGTCGGCCAGAACGGATTTCGTGTCGTACAGGAGACGGCCGACAAGCGTCGACTTGCCGTCGTCCACACTGCCGGCGGTGGCGATGCGGAGAAGGTCGGGTGCGTGCCTCATCAGAAATATCCTTCGCGCTTGCGGTCTTCCATGGCGGCCTCGGAGACCCGGTCGTCGCCACGGGTGGCGCCGCGTTCGGTCAGTCGCGATGCGGCGACCTCGGCCAGGACGGCGTCGTTGTCGGCGGCCTCGGAGAGCACCGCGCCGGTCGATGAGCCGTCGCCGACGGTGCGGTAGCGGACCGAGAGGCGCTGCAGCTCTTCGCCTTCGCGGGGTCCGCCCCAGACGCCGGGGGTCATCCACATGCCGTCTCGCAGGAAGACGTCACGTTCGTGTGCGTAGTAGATCGAGGGGAGCAGGACCTGCTCGCGGGCGATGTAGCGCCAGATGTCGAGCTCGGTCCAGTTCGACAGCGGGAACACGCGAACGTGCTCGCCCGGTGCGTGGCGGCCGTTGTAGAGGTTCCACAGCTCGGGGCGCTGACGCTTCGGGTCCCACTGGCCGAAGGCGTTGCGCAGCGAGAAGATCCGCTCCTTGGCGCGCGAGCGCTCCTCGTCGCGGCGGCCACCGCCGAAGACCGCGTCGAAGCGGTTCTCGGTGATCGCGTCGAGCAGCGGGATGGTCTGCAGCGGGTTGCGGACGCCGTCGGGGCGCTCGGTCAGCCGGCCGTCGGCGAGGTAGTCCTCGACCTTGGCGACGTGCAGACGCAGGTTGTGACGCTCGACGACGTTGTCGCGGAACTCGAGGACCTCGGGCAGGTTGTGTCCGGTGTCGACGTGCAGCAGCGAGAACGGCAGCGGCGCAGGCCAGAAGGCCTTCAGTGCGACATGCAGCAGGACGGTGGAGTCCTTGCCGCCGGAGAAGAGGATGACCGGGCGCTCGAATTCGCCTGCCACCTCACGGAAGACGTGGATGGCCTCGGACTCCAGCGCGTCGAGCGTGGTGAAGTCGTCGGTGTCGGCGGAGACGGTCAAGTCGCGGACGGGTTCGGTGACGGTCATGCGTGGAGCCCACATTCTGTCTTGGCGCGACCGGCCCAGCGGCCGCTGCGCGGATCGGATCCGGGTTCGGGTTTGGCGGTGCACGGAGCACAACCGATGGAGGGGTAGCCCTCGTCGACCAACGGGTTGACCAGCACTCCGTTGGAGTCGATGTAGTCCTGCATCTGCTCGTCGGACCACGGGGCGATCGGGTTGATCTTGACCAGCCCGAAGCCCTCGTCGAACGAGATGAGCGGAGCGTTCGCGCGGGTCGGCGCCTCCACGCGGCGGATGCCGGTGATCCAGGCGTCGTAACCGGCCAGTCCCGCCTTGAGCGGGACGACCTTGCGCAGCCGGCAGCATTCGCCGGGGTCACGCGCGAAGAGGTTGCGGCCCAGCAGTTCGTCCTGCTGCGCGACGCTGTGCTCGGGGTTGAGGTTGACCATCTCGACGCCATACACCTGCTCGACGGCGTCACGGGTGCCGATGGTCTCGGCGAAGTGGTAGCCGGTGTCGAGGAACAGGACCTTGACCGGGTCGCCGCCGAGGTGTTCGCGATCGATGTTCTTCACCGCGAGGTCGACGAGGGCCGCATCCTGCATGTTCGACGCGACGACGAAGTTGGTGCCGAAGGTCTCCGCGGTCCAGCGGATCAGTTCCTCCGGGGTGGCGTCGGGACCGAGGTCGGCCGCGCCCTTCGCCGCGATCGCGCGGAGTTCGTCCTCGCTGTGGCGGCGACCGGTGGCCGGCGCCGTGGTGCTGATCGTCATCGGAGTGCCTCCTCGTCGGCGCGAACGGCCCACTGCGCGAACCGTTCACCCTCTTCGCGCTGATCCACGAAGTTGCGGACCACGCGTTCGATGTAGTCGCCGAGCTCGGTGCCGAGCACCTTGTGCTGGCGCAGCTTGCGACCGAAACCGGAGTCCAGGCCGAGGCTGCCGCCCAGGTGGACCTGGAAGCCGTCGGTCTGGCCGCCCTCGCCGTCTTCGACGAGCTGTCCCTTGAAACCGATGTCGGCGATCTGTGACCGTCCGCAGGAGTTGGGGCAGCCGTTGATGTTCACCGTGATCGGCACGTCGAGCTTCGAATTGATGTCGGCGAGACGCTCGTCGAGCTCCGGCGCGAGAACCTGTGAACGCTTGCGGGTCTCGGTGAACGAGAGCTTGCAGAACTCGATACCGCTGCACGCCAGCAGATTCCGGCGCCACTGCGTCGGGCGTCCGTGCAGGCCTAGTGGCTTGAGCTCGTCGATGAGCCATTCGACCTTGTCGTCGGGGACGTCGAGGACGATCAGCTTCTGGTACGGGGTGAAGCGCACGCGGTCGGAACCGACGGCGGCGACGGCCTCGGCGGTCTTGGTGAGGATCGTGCCCGACACGCGACCGGCGATGGGGGAGAAGCCGATCGCGTTGAGGCCGTTGCGCAGCTTCTGCACGCCGATGTGGTCGATCGGGCGTTCGGGCTGCTCCGGCGCCGGGCCGTCGATCAGCTTGCGGCCGAGGTACTCGTCCTCGAGCACCTGACGGAACTTCTCGATGCCCCAGTCCTTGATGAGGAACTTCAGGCGCGCCTTCGCGCGGAGGCGACGGTATCCGTAGTCGCGGAAGATCGAGACCACGGCCTCCCACACGTCGGGCACCTCGTCGAGTGGGACCCAGGCGCCGACGCGCTGGGCGAGCATCGGGTTGGTGGACAGGCCGCCGCCGACCCAGAGGTCGAGGCCGGGGCCGTGTTCGGGGTGGACGACGCCGACGAAGGCGACGTCGTTGATCTCGTGGACCACGTCCTGCTGGCCGGAGATCGCGGTCTTGAACTTGCGCGGCAGGTTCGAGTACTTCGGGTCGCCGATGTAGCGGCGGACGATCTCGTCGATGGCCGGGGTGGGGTCGAGGACCTCGTCGAAGGACTCGCCGGCGAGCGGCGAACCCAGCACGACGCGGGGGCAGTCGCCGCAGGCCTCGGTGGTCTTGAGACCGACGGCTTCGAGGCGGTCCCAGATCGTCGGGACGTCTTCGATCCGGATCCAGTGGTACTGGACGTTCTCGCGGTCGGAGAGGTCGGCGGTGTCGCGGGCGAACTCGGTGGAAAGCTCGCCGAGAGTGCGCAGCTGCGCGACATTGAGTGCTCCGGCGTCGCAGCGCACGCGCATCATGAAGTGCTTGTCTTCGAGGATGTCGATGTTCTCGTCGCCGGTCCAGGTGCCGTCGTAACCCTCGGCGCGCTGCGTGTAGAGGCCCCACCAGCGCATCCGGCCGCGCAGGTCCTGCTTGTCGATCGAGTCGAATCCCTGCTTGGAGTAGATGTTCTCGATGCGGGCGCGGACGTTGAGCGGGTTGTCGTCCTTCTTGACCTGCTCGTTGGGGTTCAGCGGCTCGCGGTAGCCGAGCTTCCACTGACCTTCGGCGCGGCGCTTGGCCGGGCGGGCCTTGCGTGCGGGACGAGCGGGCTTCTCGGTGCCGGCCTCGCCTGCCGCGGCAGCGGGCTTGACGGCATCAGGCTGTGAGCCCGTGCTGGAGACAGCAGCAGGGGCGTCGGTTGTGGACGTCATGAAATCTCCTGTGCCGGCGCACAGGGCCGGCGTTCATTGCACGAAAAGTGGGCTGAAACGTGCCGGCATCCCCGGATTCAGGGATCAGTCAGGGCCGAGACGTCGCTAGATGCGACAGAAAGCGCTGTTGACGCGCTTGAGATCAATGTGGCGACGCGCTGCGAGCCACACCCCTGGGAAAATCACGGGCTCCATATTGCCACGCCCATCATCGCCTCGTCTACTTGGGGTTATTTTCCATCACGATGATGGAAACGCGCCTGGGCCGGTGGGGCCGCAGGTCTCACCTCGAGTCGATCAATCACACCCGGCATGTGGTTATTCCCGGCCCGGGCCGTGGTGTCGTCCGGCCCGGTCGATGCGGCGATTTCGGTGCTGACGTCGGGGTCGTCATGATGGAACGGTGAAGGTCGACATCGAAGCACCCACCCCCGAGCTCACCACGCAGCTCATCGACGGGGCGTGCCGAGACGTCGACTCCGACGTGCCGTTCGGTCTCTACCTGCACGTCCCGTTCTGTGCGACACGCTGCGGCTACTGCGACTTCAACACCTACACCGCAGGGGAGCTCGGCTCGACGTCGTCTCCGGAGTCCTGGCAGGAGGCGGTGGCCGCGGAGCTGGAGTCGGCGGCGCGGCTGCTGACGCCGACTCGGAAGGTGTCGACGATCTTCGTCGGCGGCGGCACCCCGTCGCTGCTCGGCGCAGACGGGCTCACCCGCCTGCTCGACTCGGTGCGCGCCAACTTCGACCTCGCCGCAGACGCGGAGGTCACCACCGAATCGAACCCGGAGTCGACGTCGCCGGCGTTCTTCGAACAGTTGCGGTCGGCCGGGTTCACGCGCATCTCGCTGGGCATGCAGTCCGCCGCCCAGCACGTCCTCAAGGTGCTCGACCGGGTGCACACCCCGGGGCGCGCGGTCGCCGCGGCGCGCGAGGCTCGGGCGGCCGGCTTCGACCACGTCAACCTCGACCTGATCTACGGGACCCCCGGGGAGACCGACGCCGACCTGCACGCCACCCTCGACGCCGTGCTGTCCGCGGGCGTCGACCACGTGTCGGCCTATGCCCTGATCGTCGAGGACGGCACCGCGCTGGCGCGTCGGATCCGGCGCGGCGAGATGCCCGCCCCCGACGACGACGTGCTCGCCGACCGCTACAAGATCCTCGATGATCGGTTGAGCGCCAACGGGTTCGGTTGGTACGAGGTGTCGAACTGGGCCCTCGACGACGCGGGCGCGTGTCGCCACAACCTCGCCTACTGGAACAGCTCGGACTGGTGGGGGATCGGCCCGGGCGCGCACTCCCACGTGAATGGCGTGCGCTGGTGGAACGTGAAGCATCCGGCGCGCTACGCGCAGACCCTCGGTGAGGGTGTGCTGCCCGCGGCGTCGTCGGAGCAGCTCACCGCCGAGGACCGCCACATGGAGGCGGTCATGCTCACCACGCGACTCCGTACCGGGATCCCGACCGAACTCCTCGACGACGCCGAACGCGCGAACGCCGAAAA
>NZ_JAJQJP010000034.1:0-226414 GCF_021245825.1 Gordonia metallireducens
ACCGAGCTCCCCGCCGCCGCGGCCGCGTTGGCCGGCGACGCCACCGAGGATCGGGGTGTCGCGCCCGAGGCGGTCACCCCGCCCGCACCCACCGTGCCGTCGGCGGTGCGCGCCGACCTCGAGGCCCTCGTCGGCGCCGAACACGTCGTCGGCTCCGACACCGCGCGCATTCAGCACACCCGGGGCTATTCGACGCCCGACCTGTTGCGGTTGCGCGCCGGCGATGCCTCCGATGCCCCGGACGTGGTGATCTATCCCGGCGATCACGACGAGGTCGTGCGAATCCTGCAGATCTGCGCCGAGGCGAAGGTCGCGGTCGTGCCGTTCACCGGCGGGACCTCGGTCGTGGGCGGTCTCGCCCCCGAGCGCGCCGGGTTCGCCGGTGTCGTCAGCCTCGATCTCCGTCGTCTCGATCGTCTTGTCGAGATCGACGAGATCTCCCGCATCGCCACCCTCCAGGCCGGCCTTCGGGGGAGTGCCGCCGAAGCGCTTCTGCGCGAGCAGGGCTGGACGCTCGGCCACTTCCCGCAGTCCTACGAGGGTGCCGGGATCGGCGGTTACGCGGCGACCCGGTCGGCGGGCCAGTCGTCGGCGGGCTACGGGCGCTTCGACGAGATGGTCGAAGGACTCGTGCTCGCCACCCCGCGCGGCACCATCGAGGTCGGAACGGCACCCCGGTCCGCTGCCGGGCCCGACCTCCGTCAGCTGATCCTCGGCTCTGAGGGCGCCTTCGGCGTCATCACCAGCGTCCGCCTACGTGTTCATCCCGCCCCGACGACCCGACTCTTCGACGGCTGGCGGTTCGACTCCTTCGCCGACGGTGCGACCGCGCTCCGTCGACTCGCGCAGGACGGCCCGCTGCCCACCGTGATCCGCCTGTCCGACGAGGTCGAGACCGCGATCAACCTCGCCGATCCCGCACAGCTCGGCGGTGAGTCGACGGGGTGCCTCGTCGTCACCGGTTATGAGGGGGAGGAGCGCGAGGTGTCCCGTCGGCGTGACGCCGCGTCGGAGGTCCTCGTCGACGCGGGTGGAACGTCACTCGGGACCGAACCCGGAGAATCCTGGCGCACAGGACGTTTCGCCGGACCCTACCTGCGTGACCCGCTACTCGACGCCGGTGTGCTGGTGGAGACGCTGGAGACGGTCACCTACTGGTCGAAGCTGCACGAGCTGCGGGCCTCGGTCACCGCGGCGATCACCGACACCCTGACCGCGTCGGGCACACCGCCGCTGGTCATGTGCCACATCAGCCACGTCTACTCCTCTGGCGCCTCCCTGTACTTCACCGTGGCCGCACCGTTCGGCACCGACCCGATCGCCGAGTGGGCGGCGGCGAAAACCGCGGCCAACGAGGCGATCCGGGCCGCCGGCGCGAGCATCACCCACCATCACGCCATCGGCCGTGACCATCGCGACGCGTACCACGACGAGATCGGCCCACTGGCGCTCGAGGCCCTGCGTGCGGTGAAGGCGACCGTCGATCCCGACGGCATCTGCAATCCCGGCATCCTGATCTGAATCCCGAGGCGCCACTATGCTGGGGCGCATGGCCACCGACGCTGCCGTTACCGACCCCGCCGCTGGAGATCGAACCGCCGGGGAGGGAGGTGGTGCGGACGAGTCGACGATCAGCATCTACCTCGCGTCGGCCGAAGGGGAGACCGGGAAATCGGTCGTGGCGCTGGGCCTGTTGGCGCTGCTCGCGGCGACCGGCGGACGGGTCGGCGTCTTCCGCCCGATCATCCGTGCCGACGGCGACAAGCGGGACCCGCTGCTCGACCTCCTGATCGACTACGACTCGGTGGACGTGCCCTACGAGGACTGCCTGGGCGTGACCTACGAGCAGGTTCACGAGGACCCTGACGCCGCCATCGGCGAGATCGTCGCCCGATTCCATGCGCTGGCAACGCACTGCGACCGCGTGGTGATCGTCGGTTCGGACTACACCGACGTCGGCACCCCGTCGGAGCTGAGCTTCAACGCGCGCATCGCCGCCAACCTGTCGGCCCCGATGGTGATCGCGCTGAAGGCCAACGACCGGTCTCCCGACGAGATCGCCGATCTCGCCGCGGGGTTGGTGTCCGAGGTCGGCGCCGCCCACGCCACCCCGATCGCGATCGTGGCGAACCGGTGCGACCCGGACCGACGCGACGAGATCCGGACGACATTGCGCCGCATCGGCGTACCGAGTCTGTGCCTCCCCGAGGAGCCGATCCTGTTCGCTCCCACCATGGCCGAACTCAAGGAGGCGCTCGGCGCCACCATGTACAGCGGCGACGAGGAGTTGCTCGACCACGAGGCGTTGCGGGTGATGGTGGGCGGCATGACCGTCGAACACATCCTGGAACGCCTCACCGACGGCACGGTCGTGATCACCCCCGCCGACCGTTCCGACGTCCTCCTCGCGCTCGTGAATGCCAATACGGCGCACGGCTTCCCGCGACTGTCGGGCATCATCCTCAACGGCGGGCTCAAACCGCACCCGATGATCGAGGCGTTGGTGAGCGGACTCAAACCGACGCTGCCGATCATCAGCTGCCCACACGGCACCTACGACACCGCACGAACCGCGGCCCACACCCGTGGCCGGCTCAACGCCGGATCGGCTCGCAAGATCGAGGCGGCACTGTCGCTGATGGAGACCTACGTCGATCCCGAGGTCGTCATGCGCAACCTCAATGTCGACGTCCCGTCGGTCGTCACCCCGCAGATGTTCGAGTACCGCCTCATCTCCCGGGCACGTGCGCAGCGCAAACACATCGTGCTCCCCGAGGGCGGCGACGATCGCATCCTGCGGGCGGCGAGCAGACTCCTCCGCCGCGGCGTCGCCGATCTGACACTGCTCGGCGACCCGGACGCCGTGCAGGCGAGGGCGATCGAACTCGGCCTCGACCTCGCAGAGGCCACCGTCATCGACCCGGCCACCTCGGAGTATCTGGACGAGTTCGCCCGGATCTACACCGATCTGCGCAAGCACAAGGGCATGGATCTCGAACGCGCACAAGAGAAGATGCTCGACGTCTCCTACTTCGGCACCATGATGGTGCACACCGGGCGCGCCGACGGGATGGTGTCGGGTGCGGCCCACACGACCGCCCACACCATCCGGCCGGCCTTCGAGATCATCAAGACCAAGCCGGGGGTCTCCACGGTGTCGAGTGTGTTCTTCATGTGCCTGGCCGACACAGTTCTCGCCTATGGTGACTGCGCGATCGTGCCCGACCCCACCGACGAACAACTCGCCGACATCGCCATCTCGTCGGCCGAGACGTCGGCGGCCTTCGGCATCGAGCCGCGGGTGGCGATGCTGTCGTACTCCACCGGCACCTCCGGATCGGGCGCTGACGTCGAGAAGGTCAAGACCGCAACCGAACTCGTCCGGGAGCGCGCACCCGAGCTCCTCGTCGAAGGGCCCATCCAGTACGACGCGGCGGTCGAACCGTCGGTCGCGGCGACCAAGATGCCCGACTCCCAGGTCGCCGGCCGGGCAACCGTGCTGATCTTCCCCGATCTCAACACCGGCAACAACACCTACAAGGCCGTGCAGCGCAGCGCCGGTGCCGTCGCGATCGGGCCGGTCCTGCAGGGCCTCAACAAGCCGATCAACGACCTGAGCCGGGGCGCACTGGTGTCCGACATTGTCAACACGGTGGCCATCACCGCGATCCAGGCGCAGCAGGTCGATACCGACACCACCGCCGGAGACGTCCGTTGAGCGCCGACACCGCCGGGGCCGTCCTCGTCTTCAACGCCGGCTCCTCGTCGCTGAAATATCAACTTGTACAGCCTGATACCGGAGTGGTGATCGCGGACGGGATCGCCGAACGCATCGGCGACGCCGGGTCGTCGATGACGCACGAGCAGAACGGGGAGACGGTCACCGAGTCGGTGCCGCTGCCCGACCATCTCACGGCGGTCCGGCGAGCCGAACAGTTCTTCGCCGACAACGGCACCGACCTCGTACACGCCGGACTCGCGGCGGTCGGGCACCGGGTCGTGCACGGAGGCAGGTCCTTCTACGAGCCGACCCTCGTCGACGACTGGGTGATCTCGGAGATCAAGCGGATCTCCACCCTCGCGCCGCTGCACAATCCGGCCAACCTGGTGGGTATCGAGGCGGCCCGGACCCTGCTCCCCGATGTGCCTTCGGTCGCGGTGTTCGACACTGCCTTCTTCCACGGCTTGCCGTCGGCGGCCGCGACGTACGCCATCGACCGCGAGGTGGCGACCGAACATGCCATCCGACGGTACGGATTCCACGGCACCAGCCACGAATACGTGTCGGGCCGCGTTGCCGAATTCCTCGGGAAGGACCCCGCCGACCTCGACCAGATCGTGCTGCATCTCGGCAACGGCGCGTCGGCGTCGGCAATCTCGGGCGGACAACCCGTCGACACCAGTATGGGCATGACCCCGTTGGAGGGGCTGGTGATGGGAACCCGCAGCGGCGACATCGATCCCGGCCTGGTGCTGCACCTCCACCGCGTGGCCAAGCTGTCCGTCGACGAGATCGACACGCTGCTGAACCAGAAGTCGGGGCTGCGAGGTCTGTGCGGCGAGAACGACTTCCGTTCCATCACCGAACTGGTCGATGCCGGAGACAAGGACGCCCGCCGCGCCTACGACGTCTACATCCACCGGCTGCGGCACTACCTCGGCGCGTACACCTTCGGCCTCGACAAGCTCGACGCGATCACCTTCACCGCGGGCGTCGGCGAGAACTCGGCGCGTGTCCGGGCGGACGCGCTCGAAGGGCTGGAACGATTCGGGATCGTCCTCGACCCCGACCGCAACGCCGCAGCCGACCGGTCGGCGCGTCGGATCTCCGCCGACGACAGCGCCGTCGACGTGCTGGTGGTCCCGACCAACGAGGAACTCGCCATCGCCCGGCAGTCGGCGGCGCTCGTGGCGGAGAGTTCGTCGGCCGAGTAGTCGGTTTCGATACGGCTCGTCGCAAGCTCCTCGCCTACTCAACCAGCGATGACTCCGTTGGCCGAGTAGTTGGTTTCGATACGGCTCGTCGCAAGCTCCTCGCCTATTCGACCAGCGATGACTCCGCGGCCGAGTATCGAGGTCAGAACAGCGTGTTCGGCCGGACGTAGTTCGCGAGATCGACCAGCATGAACCGGTGTTCGCGGTTGTTGCGGGTCTGACGGGCGAGCTGGCGGAGGGATCTCTCGGTGCCGGTGCGGATTCCGTACTCGGTGAAGGGGAACCCCAGGAGGGTCGAGGGCTCCTTGTCCGAATCCTCTTCCTCGGGGTTGTCGTGAATCCAGCCGAGCGCGGTACCGAGCACGATCAGCAGCATCCGCGACTTACGGGGTTCGGTGTCGGGGATCTGCTCGAGTCGTCGCGCGGCCTCGACGATCTGGTTGCGGGTGACCTGCGAGGTGGGCCGGCCGTGTACCAGGGCGATGATCGCCGTTGCCCGGGCGGTGTTGAAATGCCTACTGGTGGCGGGCACTTCGTCGAGGGGGCGGATCGCGCCGTCGTAGTCCCCGGCCGCCACGGCGAGGCGGGCCAGTCCGAAGGCGGCGGTCACGATGCTGTGATCGGTGAGCCACAGATCGTGATAGTGGTGTTGCGCAACGTCGTAGAGCCGGGAGATCTTCTCGGCCGACTTCCCCGACCCGTTCTCGTCGGCGAGCCACCGCCCGATCAGTTCGGCGGTACCGGCGACGGCGAGTTTCGGAGCGACCTCGCCCGGCATCGCACCCAGCACCTCGTCGAAGCGTTCGTAGGCCAGTTCGGGTTCGTCGTTCATCAGTGCGCAGATGCCCATATACCACTCCACCCGCCACGAATCACCGTGGTGCTCACGGACATCGCGGAGCAGTGCGAGGGCGGTGTCGACGTCGTCGAGCTGCAGGTGGGCACGTGCCTCGGCGAGGTCGATCTCCAGCGACGGGTGGGCGTTCTTCACCGGTCGGCCGCCGAACAGCGACGCGAACCCTTCGGCGCGTGCGGTGTTGATCGAGTCGAGCGTCTGTCGCGGGTCGGACAGGGCCGCCGACGTCAGCAGACTCGCGGCGGGGTCCAGCGGATTCACCAGGGGCAGCGGGAGTGCGGTGGCGATGTCGACCGGATCGTAGAAGGCGGCCTGGTCGGGATCGAAGAAGCCATCGACCGGGGCGAGCATCAGATCGGTGCCGAACGTCGAGCGCTGCGGGGTGAACACGGTGGACAACGAGGGCCGGGGGACACCGGTGTGCACGGCGACCGTCTCGCGCAGCACGTTGAGCACCTGGGTGCTCATCTCCTCCGCCGAGGCGAACCGGTCGGCCGGATCGGGGGCCGTGGCACGTTGCAGCAGAAGGTAGAACGACGGGTTGTCGCGGAAGACGACGGTCTCGTCGGGGGTCGGGAGACCATCGACGTAGCGCCCGTTGCGCATCTCCATCGGCACGGTCAGCACCGCGAGGGTGCGCCCGACGCTGTAGATGTCGGTGGCGACCTGCGGTCCGGTCTTCACGATCTCCGGGGCCTGGAAACCCGGTGTGCCGTAGAGGTGTCCGTAGCCGTTGATCGGTGACACCGCCCCGAGGTCGATCAGCTTGACCTCGTCGCTGCCGACCATGATGTTCTCGGGTTTGACGTCGTTGTAGACCAGGCCCACCGAGTGGAGATAGCCGACGGCCAGCAACACCTCGAGGATGTAGGCGAGACCCTGTTCGACGGACAGCAGCGACTTCTCCGGGTCACCCGAGGTGATCTGCTTGAGCGTCTGACCGCCGATGTACTCCATGACGATGTAGCCGAAACGCTCACCGTCGTCGCTGATGTGCTCGACGAAGTTGTAGATCTTGACGATGCCGGGATGGTTCACCGACGCCAGGAACTGCCGCTCGGCCACCGCGACGCGCTGGGCCTCCGAATCCGAGGAGTTCAGAAGGCCTTTGAGAACCACGGGCCGGTCACTGACGTTGCGGTCGATGGCCAGGTAGATCCATCCGAGTCCGCCGTGGGCGATGGCGCCGGCGATCTCGTACTGGTCGGCGACCAGCGTCCCCTGGGCGAGGCCCGGCACGAACGAGTACCGAGCACCGCAGTTGGCGCAGTCGCCGGTGGGCGGGCCCTCGCCTTCGCCCTCGAGTCGTCCGACGGGTTTGCCGCAGCGCCAGCAGAACCGCTTGCTCTCGGCGATCACCGGATCGTCGATGACCGCATCCTCGGGTTCGATGTCGGTGATCTTCGGCATCTCGACCAGGCCGCTGCCGAGACGGCGCTCGTGGACCGGCGGGCGTCGCCGTGGGACGAGTCGCCGGCCGAGCGGGCCCGAATCCGGTTCCGGCGTCGCGCGCGTGCGGACGACCCGGTCGGTCCGGCCGTCGAAGCGATCCGGCGGCGCGATACCGACGGTGAACGCCGGTGTGGCCGCCTGTGTCCCGACATCGGGGTCGGCCACGGCGCGGGGCCTGGTGGTGTCGTCGTCGGCGGTGTCGTCGGCTCCTGCCATCAGGGAATCGAGATCCGCTTTCTGCGTGCCGACCTCGACGACCTGGTCGGTGGTGCCCTCCTCGGGGGAACGGACATCGGTCGTATGATCGTCGGTCGTGCTCTCGGCCGGGTTCTCGGCGTCGGGAGCATGGGCGTCGGTGGTGTGGGAGCCGGTGGTGTGCCGGTCGGTGTCGGTCTCGTCCTCGCCCATCAGGTCGGCGAGTGAGACGCGCTGGGTACCGACCTCCTCCGGGGTCTCGGGGGTGGGTGTCGCCTGACCCTCGGGGCCGTGAGGGTCTGCCTGGGATGGTTCGCCGGCGTAGTCCATGGGCATCAGTCCCGGTAGTACGGCTGCGGGGCGCCGAATCCACTGTCGAGGATGGTGAGCCAGCGGTCGCGGATCTGCTGCCAGCGGCCGGTCGCGCGGATGCGTTCGAGAACCCCGTTCACGAAGCGGATCATGTCGTCCTCGCCCTTCGGGATGCCCACGCCGTAGAACTCCTCACCGAGGCTCGGGCCGACCACCCGGACCCACGGGTCCTGTGCGGCGAGCCCGGCGAGGATGGCGTCGTCGCTGGTGACCGCGTCGACCTGGCCCTGCTGCATGAGCACGAGGCAGTCGGCCCAGGTGGTGGTGCTGACGATCCGCACCCGCGGCTGGATGGACTGCATCCGGCCGATCGAAGTGGTGCCGCGTGCGGCGCACACCCGCTTGTCGGCGAGCTGGGGGGGTCCGACGATGTTCGAGTTGCGGAACGACAGGATGCGTTGTGACGCCACGTAATACGGGGCCGAGAACGAGATGTCGCGGAGTCGGTCGCAGGTGATGCTCATCGTCTTGATGACGACGTCGACCGTCTTGTCGCGCAACGCGTCGATGCGCTGTGCGGAACTGAGCACCTGGAACTCGACGCGGTTCGGGTCGCCGAAGATCGCCGCCGCGATCTCGCGGGCGATGTCGACGTCGAAGCCCTGGATGTCGCCGGAGATGGGGTCGCGGAAGCTGAACAGGTTGGAACCGATGTCGAGTCCGACGATGAGCCGGCCGCGTTCGAAGATGCCGGCCATCGTCGAGTTCGGCGGCATGCGACCGGGAGTGGGCATCTCGGCGGGTGGCCGCAGGGTGAGGGTCGCGTTGCACGCCTCCGAGCTCGGCGGCGGTTCGATCGGTACGTCGGTCTGCACGCCGGGCAACACCAGCGGTCCGGCGGTCGCGGTCGGAGGCGGTGCCTCCGGGGCGGGGAACCGGACGCAGCCCGTGGCAACCAGGCCCACGAGCAGGAGGACCGCGACGATCAGCGGCCGCCGCGAGCGGGCGGGGCCGGGAAGGCGGAGTCGGGGGAGGGTCATCGGTACTCCCGTATTCGGGGGGTGAGCCCGCCGACGATCGCGACCGCGGCGACGGCCGACAGCAGCAGAATGCCGGTCCCGGTGAAGCCGAGCACGCGCTGGGCGGTGTTGATGTCGTCGCGGAACGACGTCCGCGCGGTGGTGATCGCGTCGACCAGGGCGGTGTCGACGGCCGTGTACGCGCGCGCCGAACTGTTGAGCCCGTCGCCGACCGTCAGCTGGCGGGCGCGGTCGAAGTCACCGGTCTGGATGTACCGGCGGACGGCGTCGTCGGTGCGTTTCCAGTCGGCCAGCGCCGTACTCACCGCGTCGAGTTGCTGATCCGACACCGATCCGGTCTCGTCGGAGCCGCGGACGTCGTCGACGATGCCGGCGATCTTGGCGGTCGTCGCGGCGAAGGTGCGTTCCAGCCCGCCCTGATCGCCGCGGCGGATGAGCGACAGGGTCTCGGCCGATCTCGCCTGCTGGGTCAGGATGCGCGCGGCGGTCAGCTCGCGCAGCGGGTCGGCGCCGTCGGTGCGGGCGTTGCTGGTGGCGGCGACCGACATCAGTCCCGCCGCCAGCAGCCATACCGTCCCCAGAGTCAGCGCGAAGATCGCGGCGACCATCCCGAGATTGAAACGACGCCGCGTCTTACGCGCGAGATACCGGGACGTCAACACCATGGCGGTGAGCAGCAGCAACAGCGGGATGTAGACCGTCCACGGCGGCCGGGTCAGCGAATGCTGCGGGTCGGCGATCGCCATCGACCGTCGTTCGTAGAGACGTTGGGCGGCCGGCAGGATCTTGTCCTGCATGAGCGACGACGCCTGGCCCAGGAAAGCCGAACCGACCGGATTGCCCAGCCGGTTGTTGGTGCGGGCCGTCTCGATGAGACCGCTGTAGACCGGGATCGACGTCGACAGGGTGTCGAGGTCCGCCGACAGGGCCCGCTCGGTCGCGTTCTCGGTCATCCCCGGTCCGGGTTCGCTCGAGGTCCCGGTCGCGAGGATCAACGACGACGAGGCGGTCGCGAGGGCGTCGGAGTAGCGTTCCCGCAGTTCCGGCGTCTCCAGACCGCCCGAGATGAACGCGGCGTTCGCGGATGCGTCGGCGATCGACAGCGAGCTGTACAGGACCTGCGCGGCCTCGGCGAGCGGCTCGGTCCGGTCGATCAGACGCTGCAGTGTCTGGGTGCGGTCCTCGAGCACGATCGAGGCGTACCAACCGGTCGTCAGGCAGCCGAGGACGAGGATGACGCAGATGATGATCAGCTTGCCCGGGGTGGTACCCGAGTAATGACGGAGAGTCTGGAACGGTGACTGCGCACGCTCGCGTGCGGTGGCGACGAGCTCTCGACGATCGGCGAGGACCTGGCGGATCGGCGGCGACGACTGGGCGGGACGGATCGTGCGACCGCCACGGGTGAGTGCCGTCCGCACGGAGGACGCATCGCCGGTCACCTAGCTGATCCCCTTCTCGAACGCTGGATCGTCTCCGGTGCGGCCGCTCGGTCGCCGGTCCCCGTGCCGACTCCCGCGACCTGAAAGAAGAAATGACTCATCAGTGTCATCGCTCACCGGGTCGTGCGTGTTTCAGCCTATGCCATCGAGGAGGGTTCCTCCGGGCATCGCGGTCGCCACGCCGACGGGTCCATCCTGAGTGGACGACACGTGTCGCCGCGGCGAAAGGGCTCAGGGTCAGCGGGCGGGCCAGTCGATGCCGTACCGCTCGGCGACCTCGTTGTGGTCGCGGTACAACCGCTTGCGCTCGCGGGTGGGCAACCGGTCGCCGAAGACGATCCCGTTCGTGTGGTCGGTCTCGTGCTGGAGACAGCGGCCCAGGGTGCCGCCCGCGGTGATCTCGATCGGTTCCCCGAATTGGTCCAACCCGCGGCAGGTGGCGGTGTCGGGACGAGCGACGTCGGTGTACGCGCCGGGCAACGACAGGCATCCCTCCCCGTAGGTGACGAGCCGTCGGTCGAGCCCTTCGGGCATTTCGAGAGACGGGTTGACGACGACGCCGGTGCGTCGGGCCCCGGTCTCGTCGGTGCAGTCGTAGACGAAGACCGCGAGGTCGACGTCGATCTGTTGTGCGGCGAGTCCGGCTCCGCGGGCCGCCGTGTTCGTTGCGAACATGTCCGCGAGGAGTTCTTGGAGGTCCGGCCCGAAATCGGTCACCTGTCGCGCCGGGTGGTGCAGGACGTGCCGGCCCCAGCGGACGATCGACCGGGCGGTGCCGAGGCGGAGGAGTTCAGAGACGGGCATGCCGTCCATGTTCCGTCGATGCGTGTCCCGAGGCAATGCCGGTGTACGTCTCACTGATTCGGCGCATCGCCCTGGCAGGTCGCGCGTGTCTCACTTACGGTGGAGGAAACCCGGCGACCGGCTCGCCGGGCTGCAAGGAGGCGTGGTGCGCGGAGACGGCGACGGCTGGGTGATCGATCCCGACGGTTCACGGTACTGGGGTGTCCACGGCGCGGCGGGTCTGCTGCTCCGGGCGCCGCTGGCCGACGGCACGACAGGCGTTCTGCTCCAGCATCGCGCCGCGTGGTCCCACCAGGGCGGAACCTGGGCCCTGCCCGGCGGTGCGCGGGACTCCCACGAGGGCGCCATCGACACCGCGATGCGCGAAGCCGAGGAAGAAGCCGGCATCGACAGCGCGGACCTGCGGGTCGTCGCCGCCGTCGTCACCCACGAGTCACCGGGCGGCTGGACCTACACGACGGTCATCGCCGAGACCGACGAGCCGGTGCGCACGGTCGCCAACTTCGAGTCGACGGAACTGCGGTGGGTCGAAGAACAGCACGTCGATCAGCTCCCGCTGCATCCGGCGTTCGGCCAGGCCTGGCCCACGCTGCGCGAGCGGATCGCCGCACTCGACCCGCAGGGCTAGGAGCCGAGCAGCCGGTTGGCTGCGCAGATCAGCGCGGCGATGTTCGCCTCGTCGCCGGTGCTGCCCTCGCCGAAGGCCCACGCCTGCCGGCCGTTGTTCTCACACAGTAGGAACGTCGCGATCGCTCCGTCGACCTCGCGCTGGTGCAGCCGCAGGATCTGAACGGGCGCACCGAGGTCGTACAGGATCGACGTCATCGCGCCGAGCGGTCCGGCGGCGACAGCGCTGCACGACATGATGCGGTCGGCGATCGCGATGGTCGCGCGGCATTCGACGAGGTCCTGCGGCGCCGGTGCGACCGACCACGAGCCGAGGCGGATGGCACCGCCGCATGCGTACTCGTCGGTGAAGTGTTGCCAGCTCATCCCGGTGGCCTCCTCGCGCATACCTGCAGGCAGCGGGCGGCCGAAGTGCTCGGTGACGGGATCCCCCGACGGCGCGGTCGCATGCCCGTGTCGTGAGAAGGATGGGTGAGGCAGATGAAGAAGATGCATCTCGAAAACCGATTTCGATCGAAGAACGGATGACCGACTGGAGCGCGCAACCGACCCGCAGCGGGGGGTCGGTCCGAATCAGACCCCGCTGCGGCGGGTTACGAGCACGCGCTTGATGCACATCATGATCCGTCCAGGCTAGACCGCGGTGTCGGGATCAGGCAAACGGATTTCGCCCCGGCAGGCTGCTCTGAAAGCCGCCCCTGAAAACCACCCCTGGGAACCGCCCTCGAGATGCGCCCTCCAGCGGGCCGCCGACGACGATATGTCCGCGGCCCGGCTGCAGAGGGCGGATGACGGGGGCGCTTTTCAGCAGGTCGGCGCTACAACCGCCCGAGGAGGTCCGCAGCCGCGGCGGCGGGATCGGCGGCGGCGGTGATCGCCCGCACGACGACGATCCGGCGGGCACCCGCGGCAGTCACCTCGGGCACCCGGGGGGCGTCGATCCCGCCGATGGCGAACCACGGCTTGCCGGGGGACGCCTCGGCCGTCGTCGACACCAGGTCGAGGCCCGCGGCGCTACGACCCGGCTTGGTGGGGGTGGTCCAGCACGGACCGACGCAGAAGTAGTCGACGTCGGGGTCAGCGGCGGCAGCGGCGGCCTGCTCGGGGTCGTGGGTCGACGCGCCGATGATCGTGTCGGGTCCGACGATCCGGCGCGCCACCTGCGGCGGGAGGTCACCCTGTCCGACGTGGAGGACGGCGGCACCCGAGAGCGCGGCGATGTCCGCACGGTCGTTGACCGCGAGCAGCGCACCGTGGGCGTCGACGACGTCCCGCAGCGCGGCGAGGATCTCGAGTTCCTCACGGGCCTCGAGCGTGCCGTACTTCTTCTCGCCCGCCGACCCCTTGTCGCGCAGCTGCACGATGCCGACGCCACCGGCGAGAGCGGCGCCGACGAACTCGAGCAGGTCACCGCGCTCACGTCGCCCGTCTGTGCACAGGTAGAGCCGGGCGGATTCCAGTCGGCGGCGCGATTCGGTGGCACGTGGGTCGGGGGTGATCGTCACGGCGACCAGGCTAGCCCCGCGCGGGCCGGCCGGGCGTAGGGTGGACCGCGAGAACACACGGGAGCCCGGGCAGGCGGGCTGAGAGTGCGGACCCCTCCGCAGACCGTCGAACCTGATCCGGGTCATTCCGGCGAAGGAAGGTGATCTGACTTGAGCGACACCCCAGCACGATTCGACCGTGCGCTCACCGTCGTCGGCGGTGGCGTCATCGGTCTGACCTGTGCACTCGCCGCCGCCGATGCGGGCTGGCGAGTCCAGGTCATCGACGCCGGTCACGACGAGCGGGCCTCGTGGGTGGCGGGCGGCATGCTCGGTTCGCTCGGCGAGGGTCATCCGGGTGAGGAGGCCGCGCTCGCGCTGTCGGTCGAATCGGTGCGGCGCTGGCCGACGCTGGTGAAGCGCCTCGACGACCCCGCGATCGTGACAGCCACCGACTCCCTGTTCGTCGCCGGTTCGGCGGCCGACGCCGAGTACCTGCGCCACCTCGCCGATTTCGTCTGGGCCAACCAGCCGCGCACCGACGCCACGCTCAGCACGGTGACGGGTCGTGAGATCCGTTCGCTGGAGCCGTCGTTGAGTTCGCGACTCATCGGCGGGTACCGGGCGGTCGGGGAGTGGTCCATCGACAACCGGCGACTGCTGGGGACCCTGCACAGCGTCGGGGCCGCGGCCGGGGTGCGGTTCACGGAGGTGCGGGTGGAAAGCCTCGCCGACGCACGCGAACTCGCCGGTCCACGAGATCAGATACTCCTCGCCGCCGGACTCGGCACCGCGGCATTGCTTCCCGATGTGCACCTCCACGCGGCGAAGGGCGAGATCCTCCGATTGCGCCGGACGCGATGGTCGGTCCCGCCGCCCGGACACGTGGTCCGTGCCCGACTCCACGGCCGGGCGGTGTACCTGGTCCCGCGTGAGGACGGGATTGTGGTCGGCGCAACGCAATACGAGGCCGGGGACTTTCATGATCGCGTCCCGCAGGCCGGCGGCGTGACCGATCTGCTCGCCGACGCGATCGAGGTCATGCCGGGGCTGCGTACCTATGAGCTGACCGAGGGGGGAGCCGGATTACGTCCGTGCACCGCCGACGGCCTACCCATTGTGGAGCGGATCGACGACCACACGGTGGTCGCGGCCGGTCACGGCCGCAACGGCATCGTTCTCGCACCGGGCACGGCGGACAAGGTGCTCGGGATTCTGGAAGGAGCATCAGCGTGACCATCACCGTGAACGGAGAGGATCTCGACGTCGGCGTCGACGAGTCGGTGACGGATGTCGTGAGCCGCCTCGGGTTGCCGGACCGCGGGATCGCGGTCGCCGTCGACGGCGCGGTGGTACCGCGCGGACGCTGGTCGTCGCACACGATGACCTCGGGTGCGGTCGTGGAGATCGTGACGGCGGTGCAAGGTGGTTGAGCCCGCCATCATCGACGGCGCAGTCGTTTCCGAGGCCGACCCGCTCCGGATCGCCGGGCGCGAGTTCTCCTCCCGCCTCATCACCGGAACCGGTGGCGCGACGAATCTCGCGTCTCTCGAGCGTGCACTCGTCGCCTCGGGTACCGAACTCACGACCGTCGCCGTGCGTCGCGTCGACGCCGCGTCCGGAACGGGTGTCTTCGACCTGTTGCGCCGCCTCGACATCGCGGTGCTGCCCAACACCGCCGGATGCCACACCACCGCCGAGGCGGTGCTCACCGCACAGTTGGCACGCGAGGCGTTCGAGACGAACTGGGTCAAACTCGAGGTGGTGGCCGACGAACGCACCCTGATGCCGGATGCCGTCGAACTCGTCGACGCCGCAGCCGCATTGGTGGCCGACGGATTCGTGGTGCTCGCCTACACCAACGACGACCCGGTCCTCGCCGCACGGCTCGCCGACCTCGGAGTCGCCGCGGTGATGCCGCTCGGCTCACCGATCGGGACCGGACTCGGAATCCTCAACCCGCACAACATCGAGATGATCGTCGACCACTGTTCCACGGCCTTCGACGATCCGCTCCCGGTGATCCTCGACGCCGGTATCGGCACCGCCAGCGACGCTGCCCGCGCGATGGAACTCGGCTGCGACGGAGTGCTTCTCGCGACCGCCGTCACCCGTGCGGAGAATCCGGAGCGGATGGCGTCGGCGATGCGGCATGCGGTGATCGCCGGGAGGCTCGCCGCACGGGCGGGTCGTATCCCGAAACGGTTCTGGGCGCAGGCGTCGTCGCCGGGTCGCGCCTGAGCCGCCCCTGTTGCCCGATCCGAAAGAACGCAACGCACCCAGGTCCGATGCCTGAGGTGCGAGGAGCGTAAGCCGCCGGGCTGAGTAGCGACGAAGGAGCGTATCGAAGTCGACGAGCCACGAAGGCCTGGTGAGACACCGTCACCCACCTGACTACCGGTCGACTTCAACCCGACCGGCAGACTTCGATCGACGTCTGCCGGTCGAGTTGAGGTTCGGCAGTCGGGATCTGGGCGCTTCTCAGGGCGCGGACCCTTTAAGACCCTCACGACCGCCGGTTCACCGGTCGCGGGTACTTCAGGTGTGAGGAGCGGAAGCCGCCGGGCTGAGTAGCGACGAAGGAGCGTATCGAAGTCGACGAGCCTCGAAGGCCTGGTGTGTCGCAACCACCCGGCGGAGCACCGCCCGGCCGCTATGGTCGAGTCGTGTTGCGGGTAACGAATCTGACGAAGGATTTCGGGAGTCAGCGCGCGGTCGACGACCTCACCTTCGAGGTGGGGCCGGGGCGGGTCACCGGCTTCCTGGGACCCAATGGCGCCGGTAAGTCGACGACGATGCGCATGATGCTCGGACTCGACCGCCCGACCTCGGGGACCGCGACGATCAACGGCGTGCCGTACCGCGAGCTCGACCATCCGCTGCGCCAGGTCGGCGCACTGCTCGATGCACACTGGGTCCACCCCAACCGCAGTGCGCGTTCGCATCTGCGGTGGCTGGCGGCGAGCAACCGGATTCCGAGGTCCCGGGTGGACGAGGTGCTCGAGATCGTCGGGTTGGCGTCGGTGGCCCGGAAGCGCGCCGGAGGGTTCTCGCTCGGTATGTCGCAGCGGCTCGGGCTCGCGGGTGCGCTGCTCGGCGATCCGCACACCCTGTTGTTCGACGAACCGGTCAACGGCCTCGATCCCGAGGGGATCGTGTGGATTCGGGGTTTCATGCGGCAGTTGGCCGCCGAGGGACGCACCGTACTCGTCTCCAGTCACCTGTTGACCGAGATGTCGCTCACCGCAGACCATCTCGTCGTCATCGGGCGCGGGCGTCTGATCGCCGACTGTTCGGTCGGTGAGTTCACCGGCCGGGCCCGACAGTCGGTGCGGGTGCGCGGGCCCGAACTCGAGAAGCTGCACACCGCACTGGAAGAGGCCGGCCTCGCACCGGCGCCCGGCGCACCCGATGCCGCGGGACGGCCGGTGATGCGGGTGCCCGACACCACGACCGACCGCGTCGGGGACATCGCCGCCGCGGCAGGCGTGACGCTGCACGAGCTCGCCGCCGAATCGGCCTCGCTGGAGGAGGTGTTCATGTCGATGACCGCACACGCCGTCGACTATCACGGGGGTGACGGCTTCCGGTCCGTGGAACCCGGGCCCGGCGGCCAGGGCGGTCACGGCGGTCGGGGCGCCCCGGGAGGGAGTCGGTGATGATCGGCCAGGCACTCGCGGCGGTCGACGCCGAACGCATCAAGCTGTCCAGCACCCGGGCCCCGTACTGGTGTCTGGCGATGGTGGTCGTGTTCGGCCTCGGTGTCGCGGTACTTCTCGGTTGGCTGTTGTCCGGCGGTTATGCCGACTCGACGTCGGTCGACACCCGCACCATCGACTACCTGGTGGGCGTCAACCAGTTCGGGGTCGCGGTTTTCGCGATCGTGGCGGTTCTCGGCGTCACCACCGAGTACCGGTTCGGCACCATCCGGCCCACCTTCGCCGCGGTACCCCGGCGGCCGCTCGTGATCCTCGCGAAGACAGTCGTGTTCGGCGGGCTCACCCTCGTGGTGGCCGCGATCGTGGGTCTGCTCGGGGTTGTCCTGGGGCAGGCGCTCACGGGTAACGGCATCGCGCTCGGTGGCCCGGACACGGTACGGCAACTGTGGGGCACTCCGGTTTTCGCGATGCTGTGCGCACTGATCGGGCTGTCGGTGGGTGCTCTCGTACGGCACTCCGCGGGCGCGGTGGCGATCGTGCTGGGATGGATGTTCGCGTTCGAACGCATCCTCTCGGTGCTCCCGCGCATCGGGGAGAACATCACGCCCTTCCTGCCGTTCCTCAACGGGTGGAACTTCCTGTCCGGCGGCGACAGCGCCTTCCACTGGAACGCGTACGGCTCGTTGGCGTACTTCGCGGCGGTCACCGTGGTCCTCCTGACGACCGCGATATTCGTGACCAGCGCGCGGGATGCGTGACACGCGAAGCAATAACCCTCTCGTGCAGCGTGTTCAACGCCCGCGATCAGGATTCAGACACTCGATGACCTCGTCGTCGTCGACCTGACCGAAGTCGTCGTAGGAGAGTCCGACCGCCTCGAACGGCTCCGGCATGGTCAGCACGATGACCTCGTCGACGCCCCGATCGATGAGCCGGCCCACCGAATCAGACGGTGCCGTGGGCACGGCCACGATCAATCGTGCCGCACCGGCCGCATCCATCGCGTCGACGGCCACCGCCATCGTCGAACCGGTGGCGAGACCGTCGTCGACCAGGACCACGACGCGGTCCTCGACATCGACCGGTGGCCGTCCGCCGCGGTAGAGCTCCTCCCGGTCGTGCAGGATGCGACGTTCCCGGTCGGCGACCGCGTCGAACTCGGCTCGCGAGACACCCAGCCGACGGGGCACGTCGTCGTTGACCACGAGATGGCCGGCGGTGAGAGCGCCCATCGCGAACTCCTCGTGCCCCGGTGCGCCGATCTTGCGCACGACGAGGGCATCGAGGTCGCCGCCTGTCGCTTTGGCCACCTCGCGGGCCACGGGGACCCCGCCGCGCGCCAGGCCGATGATCACCGGCCTGGCGCCGCGGGTGTCCTCCCGGGTCCGCAGGACCTCGGCGACCCGGGCGCCGAGAGCACGTCCGGCCGCGACTCGGTCGGAGAAGACGCGGCCGGACATGGTGGTGTCCTCAGATGTGCACGGCGGGACCGACCTCGAGCTTGAAGCTCGGCAGATCGGCCAGTCCGACGGTGGCCTCGTAGGTGCGGTCGTAACCGGTGGAGCTGATGCGCCAACCATTTTCGGTCCGCCGGTAGGTGTCCTCGTAGAAAGCGGCCCCGATAAGCATGAACGAGAACTCGGCGACGATCACACGGTCCTGCAGATACCAACGGCCGCGGGCGGTGTCGCCGGAGACCTCGATCTCGGGGTGGTTCACGCGGTGCTCAGTGATGACGGCGGGACCGACGTTGGCCTCCATGTATCCGACGAGCTCGTCCCGGTTGCCGAAAGACAGGCTCGCGCCGTAGTTTCCGGTCACGTCCTCGGTGAGTGTCGACGCGAACGTCGTCCAGTCCTTGGTGTCGAGTGCCCTCAGGTACCGGTACTTGAGGTTCTCGATCTCACGGAGGTCTTCGCTGTGGTTGTTCACTTGTTCCTCGTTCCGGGCAGAACGCCGGCATCGAGCACGGCCTTGACGATCGGGCGGGTTCGTTCGAGCAACTCGGAGTTGCCCGCCCACAAGGACTCTCCGGCGGCGTCGGTGGTCGCCTCGATGTCGTCGTAGACTGCGGCGCCCTGCGCCGTGAGTCGATGGCCGTCGTCGACCCGCTCGGCCAGGCCGGCCTCCACCAGTCGGTCGATGCTGTCCTCCCAGTCCTGTTCGGCGTAGCCGCGCGTGAGCAGCACGACGCGCTTGCCCATCACCCGGCGCTTCACCGACGGATCGGGCAGCTGCGCCTCGTGGAAGACCGCGGCGTCGAAGCCGTTGAGTCCGTGCAGGACGAGAGCGGCGATGTGGTTGTCGCCCCGCCACTCCCGGAGGACGGCGATCGCCTGCCACAGTCGCAGGCGAGGTGTGTCCGGCGTCGGCGCCGACGCCCACGCCGCAGCGAGGGGACGACCGCCGAGCGGTAGGTCGGTGGCGAGTCGGGTGTACTCAGCGGCGAGTTCGTCGAGGAGGGCGTCGTCGGCGGAGTCGCCGAGGATCTGCCGCAGGGAATCGTCGAGCATCGCGTGGCGGCGTTCGTGGACCCGGTCGAGGCCGGCGTCGACCGCGGAGTTCCACGACTTGGCGACCAGGTAGGGGTTGAAGTTGTAGAACGCGGCGGAGACGACCGGTGCGGCGCAGGGGCCGAGGGGAGCTCCGCGTGCGCCCACGTAGAAGGCGTGACCGTCGAGACCGGTGTCCTCTTGTGCGGAGCGGAGTCCCGGGTTGAAGTACGCAAGGATGTGGAACGGCTCGAGGGTCTCGTAGGCGAGGCGGGAGAGCGACTCTGTCGCTGTGGTCGTCATCACCCCACCTTCT
Source organism: Gordonia metallireducens (assembly GCF_021245825.1). Lineage (NCBI taxonomy): Bacteria > Bacillati > Actinomycetota > Actinomycetes > Mycobacteriales > Gordoniaceae > Gordonia > Gordonia metallireducens. The sequence continues at coordinate 19,615 of NZ_JAJQJP010000034.1, forward strand.
CCACCGGCGGAACGGGTGTCAACCACTTCGCGACGATGGACGCCCGCGATCAGCTGTGGCGCGAGTCCCGGCTACCGACGGATCGATGGTCCGACTCGGGAGCTTCGGGACGCGGCCCGGACTCGTCGGCGCGAGCGCCGGGATCGTCCGGGTCGCTGCGGAACTCCGCTTCGAACTCGTCGCGGTCGAACTCCTCGGGGTCGAACTCCTCGGAACCCAGTTCTTCGGAAACCGACTCATCGGACTCGGAGCCCTCCGGCTCCTCACGCCCGCGACGCCAGCCTCCCTTCATCGGCGGTGCCTCGCCGAGATGATCGGGGTCGACCGAGCCGTACCAGGCCACCAGCACGGCGCCGATGACGGCGCCGACGAAGCCGAGGATGGCGAGCCAGCCGAGGCCGGGCTTGGCCGTGTCCTCGAGGAACACGACGCCGACCAGGCTCGGTCCGGCGGTCTCGCCGACCACCAGTACGGCGGTGACGCCGTTGACGGCACCGAGCTGGAGCGCAACGGTCTGGATGTAGAAGCCGACCGCGCCGGCCGCGGCGATGGTCCACGCCGCCGGGTCGGTCAGCAGGGCGACCGGATCGAACGGGTCGACCCCGTCGAGGATGCGGACCGCGATGGCGATGATGCCGAACAGCAGACCAGCGGCGGCGCCACCGACGATGGCGCCGGCGGCCGAACCCAGGTTGTAGACGGCGACGAGCGCGAAGGCGCACAGCGCGACGGTGGCGAGGAACAGACCCCAGTGGAAACCGACCTCTTCACCGCCGCCGGTGTGGTGCGACGAGGAGACACCGAGCAGGCACAGCGACATCACGACGAGCCAGATGGCGACCCATTCGCGGGTGTGCAGGGCGATGTTGAGGATGATCGTGCCGAGGAGGGCGGTGACGACGAGGTTCGCCGACACGATGGTCTGCGACAGGAAGAGCGGCAGGAAACGCGCGGCGAGTGCGCCGCCGGCGAAACCGAAGACGACCATCGTGGTGCCGAGGATGAAGGCGGGATCGACGAAGGTCGACATCGTCGAGGAGATGGTGGGTGCACCGTTCTCGTTGGTGATGCCCTTGCCCTCTTCGGCGGCGGCCGCGGCGACACGACGCGCGCCGAGCGCACGCAGTACCGTCGACATCCCGTAGGCGACAGCGGCAAGGCATGCCGCGATGACGCCGACCACGAACAGTTGCATGCCTCCTCCAACTCGGTCCGTCGACCCCGGTTCTCGAGGCCATCCGGGCCGTCGCCCGATCCGACTGCCTGCCACCACAGGCCCGACCGGCACAAAGGTGCGGTCGTGCGGAAACTAACAGGACGAACCGACAGACCGGTACCGAATATTCCCGCAGTGTCCGATTCCATTCAACAGGCGGAGGAGCCGACGTGGCGCGTCAGGGTCCGGGGCACCCCCTAGACTCGGTCGGGTGGACAGCGCCGGACGAGCTCATGTACTGATCACCTTCGGTCGGTCGTTCCTCTCACTGGAACTCGCACGACTCATGGCCGCGGGTGGTCATCGCGTGACGACCGTCGACTCGGTACCCGTCGCCATCAGCAGATTCTCCAACGCCGTGGGCGAATTCCACCGTGTTCCGCCGCCGAAGTTCGAGCCGCTCGAATACTGCCGTGCCCTCGCGCGGATCGTCGAGGAGAACGACGTCGACATGGTGATCCCGGTGCACGAGGAAACCGACATCATCGCGATGCTCGCCGAATTGTTCCCGCCGACGTGTCGGCTCTTCCTCTCCGATTTCGACATCGAGAACCGGCTGCACCACAAGTACGAATTCCAAGAACTTCTCGTCGAACTCGGAATCCCCACCCGCAAGTTCGCGCGGGTCGCCGGACCCGAGGACGCGGGTTCGCTCGACTTCGACAAGCCCTTCGCACTCAAGCGGTGTTACTCGCGCGGTTCGCAGAAGGTGCACAAGGTGCAGCCGGGGGATCCGCTCACCTGGCTCGAACACGACGAGCAGAACCCGTGGGTCGCGCAGGAGTGGGTGTCGGGCGACAAATACTGCACCTACTCGGTGTGCCACGAGGGCCGGATCTACGCGCACGCCACCTATCCGGTCGACTACGCCATCGACGGCAGCTCATGCCTGAACTTCCGGTCCGTCGACCATCCGCGTATCCAGGCGTGGGTCGCCGACATCGTCAAGCGCGTCAACTTCACCGGGCAGATCGGCTTCGACTTCATCGAGGACGGGCCGGACAAGGATCTGTTCTGCATCGAGTGCAATCCACGTGCGACGAGCGGCATCATGATGTTCTCCCCGGAGGACGGCGTGGATCGTGCCTTCCTCGGCACCTCGGACCCCGATGCCGAGATCATCACGCCCGCACCCGGTGTCGACAAGATGATCGGGCTCGGCATGATGCTCTACGGATGGCGCGCGCCGTCCCGCAAGGGTCGGTCGTTCCGACAGTTCGCGCGCGACTTCCGCGGCGCGTCGGACGTGATCACCCGGTCCGGAGACCAGAAGCCGGCGGTCCTGCTCCCGCTCGCCTACGCGGGCATCCTCCGCAGCTGCGTGAAGTACCGGGTCGGGCTCGCCGAGGGCTTCATGCACGACCACGAGTGGGACGGTCTGCGGATCAGCCTCTGAATCCGGTCATCGACGGCGGTTCCGCTCGATGTCCTCCAGATGTGCGACACGATCTCTTGACCTGGCGGCGTAGACTCGAAACCTAGCACCACCTGCGGCGATGGGTCACGTGAGCGGGGTTCGGTGTGGGGGAAACGTGCTCGAGGGGGCTCGCTATGTACACATCCAAGATCACTCGTCGTCTGACCGTCGGGATCACCACTGTCGCCGCGGCAGGGGCACTCGCATTCGCCGGTGCGCCGATGGCCGCAGCGGCGCCGGTGGAGGCGCAACCCGTCGTGGGCTCCGTGGCGCTCTGCTTCGGTGTCCCGTTGGGTTCGCTGTCGTTCAACATCTGCATCTGACGGCACGACGATCGCGTCCCGGGGGCCGATGGTCCCCGGGGCGTGGCAATTCCGTGCCGCTGACGTGCGGAAGTCCTGCTCGGGCAGTGATTCCGGACGTACGATTCACCGATGACGTCGACGACGCCCGAGGTTGACACCGGTACGGCACCGGCACGCGCGCGTGCCATCCTCGTCGCACTGATCCTCGTTGCGGGCGTGGCCAACATCAATCTCGCGGTGGCCAACGTCGCGTTGCCGGACATCGGCAAGGATCTCGACGCCAGTTCGACGCAACTCAACCTCATTGCGGTCGGGTATTCGCTGGGTCTCGCCGCGTCGGTGTTGTACTTCGGTGCGCTCGGAGATCGCCACGGCCGCAAGCGAATGCTCGTGTTCGGCATGGCGCTGTCGATTCCGTCGTCGCTGGTGGCCGGTTTCGCGCCGAACGTCGAGGTCCTGTTCGGTGCCCGTCTGGTCGGCGGTATCGCGGCCGGGTTGGCCTTCCCGACGACCCTCGCGGTGATCACCGCGCTGTGGTCGGGGCCGAAGCGCACCCGGGCGATCGCCGCCTGGTCGGCGTTCGGCGGCGCGATCTCCGCTCTCGGCCCGGTGATGTCGGGTGGTCTGCTGGAGGTGTTCGACTGGCATTCGGTGTTCCTGGTGACCCTGCCGCTGGCGGTCCTCGCGCTGGCGGCGGCGTGGTGGCTGGTGCCCGACGACACCGGTGACGAGGCAGCGGTCGTCGACAACCTCGGCGGCATCGTCTCGATCGTGATGGTCGGGGCGCTGGTCCTCGCGATCAACTTCGCGCCCAACAGCGATCAACGACTGCAGGTCTACATCCTCGCCGCGATCGCGGTCGTCGCCGGCGCCGGATTCGTGTGGCGCCAACTCCGCGTGCGTGTTCCGCTCTTCGATCTCCGCATCGCGTCCCGTCGGACCTTCTGGGTCGCGGCGCTCGGCGGACTCATCGTCTTCGGCACGCTCATGGGCGCGATGTTCATCGGCCAGCAGTACATGCAGAACGTGCTCGGTTACTCGACACTCGCCGCGGGTGCGACGATCCTGCCGGCCGCCGGAGCGATGGTCGTCGTCGCGCCGCGGTCAGCCGAACTGGTGCACAGCATGGGATCTCGGTTCACCCTGCTGTCCGGGTACGCCTTCATCGTGCTCGGGCTGGTGTTCGCCATGCTCACCTGGGACGAGCACGCCCACTTCTGGCACGTCGGGCTCGTCTACGTCCTCGTCGGCATCGGCGTGGGCCTGGCCGGCACTCCGGCGTCGCAGTCGCTCACCGGGTCGGTGCCCGTCCAACGCGCGGGCATGGCGTCGAGCATGTCGGACCTGCAACGCGACCTCGGCGGAGCGGTCCTGCAGTCGACGCTCGGCGCGATCCTGACGGCCGGTTACGCCAACCAGTTGCGGGAGACGATCGCGAACTCCCCGCAGGCGAGTCAGGTCACCGAACAGACCGAGGCGGCGCTGACCAAGTCCTTCTCCAGCGCAGAGATCCTCGCCGAGCGTTATCCGCAGTACGCCGATCAGATCATCGGCGCCGCCCGGGACGCCTTCGTGCACGGGGACAACCGCGCCTACGGCGCCGCCGCGGCGATTGTGCTGGTGGGCGCGGCCATCGTGTTCTTCTTCTACCCGGATCACGACGACGAGCGCGCGGCCATGGCCGAGTACGCGAAACAGCACAGCCTCTGAGGTGTTCCCGGCCGGTGCGGGAAATCGTAGGGAAAGTGAGCACGCCCGTGTTCTCATTGAGTCATGGAGCGGATACCGACTGATCTGGTGAATCCCGATCTGGCCGTGCAGCGATATGGGAAGGCCGGACGGGTCTGGCTCGACCAGATGTGGCTCGCCGACCCGCTCGCCGACGCGGTGGCGGCGGACTCGCATCCGGGCGGGTCGACGACCTCGGTGCTCCGACAGGCGCTCACCTCCGGGATCTCCTCGCTCGACGAGTCCACCGAGTCGATGCGGGCCCTGTTCGCCTTTCTCGACGACGAGCCGGCCTGGGTCGACCACGATCGGATGGCCCGGGCCGCGGATGCGCTCATCGTGAACACCGCACCGCTCGGCATCGTCCTGGGCGCGGCCTCACTGGTGCGCGGTGCGGGAAACACGATCGCCGCCAAACCCCTTGCGATCACCGGACGCTATGTGTCACAACCGGCGTTGCGGTCGGTGGAGGTCGGGGAGTGGCTGAGTCAGGTGATCACCCCGGGCGGGATGCGCCGCGACGGAGGCGGTTTCGCCTACACCGTGCGGGTCCGCATGATTCATGCGCACGTACGCCAGATGCTGTGGAAGCGCGGGGACTGGGACGAGAAATCCTGGGGTGTACCGATTCCGCAGCCGTACATGGCCTTCACGATCGCCGAGTTCGGCCATATCGCGATCGACGCGATGCACACCCTCGGAGTCCGGTTCACCGACCGCGAGCTCGACGACATCTACCATCTCTGGCGTTACGTCGGCCATGTCGTCGGCATGAGTCCCGAGCTCAATCCGCGGTGCGCGGCCGATCATGTCCGCATCGAGGAGCTGTACCGCCTGACGTCACCGGGACCGGGGCCCGACGATCACGACTTCGTGGTCGCGCTCACCGAGGACTACCTCGTCCCCGAGCTCGCCAACGTACTGCCCGGCCCGCGAATCCTGCGAGACCGGTTGGCCACCAACCTCATGTACGGGTTGCAGCGGGTGTTCATCGGCGACCACGACGCCGATGCCCTGGGCATCCCGGACGGGAAGGCCAAACACGTTCTCGGTCGGGTCGGCCCGGTTCTCGCGCTCGCCGGATCGGCGCAGCGAGTCGGTGGCGCTCGGCGCGCTCGTCGTCGGGTCGAGAAGGCCTACCGCGTGCGCGAGGCCGAGATGGCCCGGATGCGCGACGACTACCAGGTCACCCACGGCCTGGTCGATGCGGCCGCCGACTCCGCATCGTCGGGCCAGCCCCCGGCCGACGGTTCGACCGCTCAGCCGCCGAATGCGCCTGCCGCGGTGACGTCCTCGGTCAGGCAGTAACCGATCGAGGCGGGCTGCGCGAAGGTCCACTTCGTCTGATCATCCGGGCAGCTGATCGACCCGTCACCGCGGCTGACCGTCTTGGCGATGACCGTGTTCTCGACCGGGGAGGCGCCACATTCGACCTCGCGGTAGTCCGCGAGCTTCCCGCCGTTGATCGGGATCTGGTAGCAGGTGTCGGTCGCGAAATTCGGTGTCATGCACAGTTTCTGGTCGCCACCGGCAAAGGTGAGGGTCGAGGTGTAGTCGGCGGTGCATTCCGAGTCGGACGCCACCTTGTCGGCGGCGAAGAAGGTGAGGCCCTCGGTGCCCTCGCAGTCCTCCTTGGTGGCCTTCACCTTGCCCTCGCCGGCCTCCTCGCCGATCTGCAGGCACTCGCCGACGTCGATGTCGGAGGCTTCCTCGACGGTCTGGGAGCCGATGCTGAAGCTGCAGGCCGCGAGGGCGCTGAAGCCCAGACAGGCGACGATGACGGTGGCACGCCGGCCGATCTGCCACAGCGGGCGTCGGGGGCCGGGAATCGGACCGATCTGCGCGTGGTTCATCTGCGCGTTCTCGAGGTGGACGGTGTCGGGCTGGGTGTTCTGCGGGCGGGACATACGGTTTCCTCTCCTGGGCGGTCATCGTCCGGGATGCCGGAGGCGGTCGACCGCGGGGGTTCGTGTGACAGGAGAAAGAATCGCCCGGTCCGCTTGCGGGGAACTTGGGGTCGACTTGTCCGGGTCTTGGACCGTCTTGGACCGTCTTGGACCGGATTGGACCGTCACGGCCGGAGCCGCCGGGCAGAGTCTTCGTCGGCGTGTCAGCGCTGTTCGAGCGACGCGTCGAGTGCCTGGAGCTGTTCCGGCCGGACGTCGCGGAGCACGGCCATGGTGGCGGTGACGGCGAGGTCACAGGCCTCGTCGATGCCGGCGCCGTCGACGATGAGCGCACGATGCGCGACGTCGAGGCTCATGCCGAGCAGCAGCGACGCGAGGGTGTCCGCGCTGGCGGCGATCCCGGCGCCGCTCTCGGCGTAGTTCTTCCGCAGTCGTGCGGAGATCCTCGGTTCGAGTGCGGCGTACAGGCGCCGGTTGCCTTGGCCCTCGCTGTGCCCCATGAGGACCCGCAGGCCTGCGGGGTGGTTCCGGGCGTAGTCGAACAGGGATTGCACCGAGTAGCGGGCTCGCGCCCCGTACGGCATGTCCTCGCTCTCGTCGTAGACGCGGAACATGAACGAGGTGAAGGTGTCGAGCTCGCGGCTGATCACGCGGGCGACGAGCTCGTCGCGCGACCCGAAATGCGCGTAGAGCGTCACCCGGGTGGTGCCACCCCGTTCGGCGATCGCGGTCATCGTCGCGCTATCGGCGCCGACCTCGGCGATCACCTCGCAGGCCGCATCGAGCAGTTGATCGTCGGTCGGGCGATTCCGGGTGCTGCGCGCCCGGCGTTCGTGCCCGGCATGTCCTCCGGCGGACCGTCCGGTCCCCGGGACAGATCGGCCGTCAGCGTTCGGATCGGCGGCGTCCGGATCGTCAGCGTTCGGATCGGTGACCACGGCGTCCCCGGATTCGTCGGTGGTGGCGTTCGTCGTGTCCGGTCTCAGGAGGCCTGTTCCTCTATGGTGCGACCGAAGTACGCGGCCTCCACCTTGTCCCGTCGGCTACGAAGTTCGGTGGCACTCGCCGACAGGGCCACCCGGCCGTGATGGAGGACGATCGCCGAGTCCGCGATCCCGAGGGCGAGGTCGATGTGCTGCTCGACGAGGACCACGGCCATCTGGTGTTCGTCGGCGAACGAGCGGAGCCGCGGGAGCAGATCCTGCACGGCGACCGGAGACAGGCCGAGACTCATCTCGTCGATGAGCAGAACCCGCGGACGCGCGAGCAATGCCTTGGCCAGGGCGAGCATCTGTTGCTCACCGCCGGAGAGGTTGCCGCAATGGCGCGAGCGCATGGTCTTGAGCTTCGGGAAGTACCCGAAGACCGTATCGAGGTCGGTTCCGTTCTTGCGCTTGGCCAATCGCAGGTTGTCCGAGACCGACAGCTTGTGGAAGAGGCCGCGGGTGTCGGGGACCAGGGTCACGCCGCGGCGGGCGTTGCGTTCGATGTGATGGTCGATCGGCTCCCCGAGCGCGGTCACGGAGCCCGACATCAGCGGAAGGGCGCCGACGGTGGCGAGCAGGGTGGTCGTCTTGCCTGCGCCGTTCGGTCCGAGCAGGGCCAGGATCTCCCCGGCGCGGACCGAGGCACTCAGGCCGCGCACGGCCGGCACCCCGCCGTAACCGACGGTGATGTCGTCGAGTTCGAGGACGGGGGTGGCCGAGGAGGCGTCGGACGGCGTGCTCATCGGTTCTCCTCGGACGAGGTCGGTTCGGTTTCGGTTGCCAGATCTGTTGATTCGATGAATGTCCCGGACGCGTCGAGTTCGGCGACCGCATCCGGGTCCACCTCCGGGCTGCCCAGGTACGCGGAGATCACCGCCGGATCGTCCTGGATGGCCGCGGGTGTGCCACTGGCGATGACCTTCCCGAAGTCGAGCACGTAGAGGCGGTCGCAGACGTCGAGGACCAGCGACATGTCATGGTCGATGAGGAGGATGCCGATGCCGGTGGCGGCGATGCGACGCAGTTCGGCACCGAAGTCGCGGCTCTCGTGGGTGTCGAGGCCGGCCGCGGGCTCGTCGAGGAGGACGAGTCGGGTCCCGCCGACCAGGGCCCGGGCCACGCCCACCAGTTTCTGTTGTCCCAGGGTGAGTTCGCCGGGAAGCTGATCGGCGGCGTCGCGCAGACCGACGAGATCGAGTGCGTGGTCGATGGTCTCGGCAGGCGGCCGTGAGCCGTTGATCACGTCCGACAACATCGCGCGCAGGCCGACGGGTTGAACGGCGACGGCAAGGTTCTGGGAGACGGTGAGGTCGGTGAACAACTCGCCGGCCTGCCAGGTGCGTGCCATCCCCGCCCGCCGCCGACGGTGCGGGGAGGACTTCTCCAGGCGTTCACCGGCCAGCGACACGGCGCCCGTGGCCTTGGTGAATCCGGTGACGGCGTCGACGAAGGTGGTCTTGCCCGCACCGTTGGGACCGATCAGGCCGACGATCTCTCCGGCGCCGACCGTGATGTCGACGTCGGAGTTGGCGCTGACACCGCCGTAGCGGACGGAGAGTCCATCGGTTCGGAGCAGGGTGGTCCGTTCCAGGACGGTCGACTCAGACATGGGCACCTGCCTCTGCGCTCTGCGCCGCGCCGGGCGCCTCGGGTTGGGGCTCCGGTTCTCGGCGGTGCCGGAGGGTCCGGATGCGCTCACCGAGTTCCGACGCCGCGCCGGCCACGCCGACGGGGTTCATCACCGCCATCAGCAGGAGGCTGCCTGCGGCGATGAGTTCGTAGTACTCGCCGAAACTCAGTGTCTGGGTGAGGAACACATAGCCGACGCCGAGGGGGCCGATGATGCCCGCGATGACGGCACCGGCGAACGAGGTGATGCCGCCGACGTAGGTCATCGCCAGCAGGGTCAGGCCGATCATGACGGTGAACGAGCCGGCCGAGAGCTGGCCGCGGCTGTAACCGATGAGGCAACCACCGATGCCGGCGAGGAAGGCCGACAGAGCGAAACCGAGGAGTTTGGTTGCGGCGACGTTGATCCCGACCGATGCGGCCGCGCGCTCGTTGGAACGGACCGCCAGGAACGCGCGGCCGGTCGAGCCGCCCATGAACCGCAGGACCACGAGGGTGGCGATCGCGACGACGACGAGAACCATCAGCGCGAACCGCAGGGTGACGAGGTTGGTGCCGTCGCGAACACCGAGGTCGATGCCGAAGAGGGTCGGGTCGGCGATCATGTTGCCCTCGAACGCGGTGATGGCCGGGTTGTTGAACACGAAGCTCTGGATCGCCAGCGCCGCGGCCAGGGTCACCACCGCGAGCTGCGCGCCGCGGATGCGGAGCGCCGGGACGCCGACCAGCACGCCGAGGCCGGTCGCGATCAGCGCGGCGAACAGCATGCTGAACGGGAACGGCACATTCCAGTTGGTGGTCAGCTTCGACAGCGCGAAACCGGCGGCACCGGCAAATGCCATGGACGCCAACGATATCTGACCGAGGTAGCCGGTCAACAGGACCAGCGAGAGCGCGATGAGCGAGAGGATCACCGAGGTGACCACGCCGAACCGCCAGGTACCGGTGGTGAGCAGGATGGCGATGACGACGGCCGCGATGATCGCCACCGTCGGGACGACCCGGATACGGGGTATGCGCACCGCCGGCATGCGGACCTCGCCGAGCGAACCACGCGACGGGATACGTCCGCCGAGAAGGAACAGCGCGACCACCACGATGACGAAGGGCACGGCGTCGCCGAGGCCGGCCTGCGCCCACTCCGGCCACCAGGTCTTGGTGGCGAGCCACGAGATGACCGACTGGAAGGCGCCGAGTACAAGACCTGCCGCGCAGGCGATCCCGAAGGAGGTGAGCCGGCCGACGAGGGCGACGGCGAGCGCCGGGATGACGAAGAAGGTGTAGCTGGTGACGGTCAGGCCGATGGTGAACGAGGCCAGCACGACGATGAGGCCGGTGGCCGCGCCGGTGATGACCCACACGACGGCGGCGAGGCGGTCGGGGGAGTAACCCGACAGGCGGGCGGCCAGTTCGTCCTCGGAACCTGCGCGCGTCGCGACGCCGAGTGTGGTGAGACGGAAGTAGGCCCACAGCAGCAGGGATACCGCGATGGCGACGCCGGCGAGGATCAGGTCGGAGACGTTGACGACGGCACCGGCGATCTCCACGGTGTTCTCGGGCAGGATCGATTGCGCGAAAAGGTTTTCCGTGTCGAACCGCAGCTGGACGAGAGCCTGCAGGAACAGCATGAGCCCGACGGATGCGACAACCTGTGCCAGCACGGGCGCGTGTCGTAGGGGTCGGAAGACGAGAACGTGGGCGAGCAGCGCCCAGACCACCGCACTGACCACGCCGAGGACCAGCGCGAGTTCCATCGACGTGGGGTCGTCCTCACTGCCGAGACTCAGCGTGCCGATGGGCAGGACGAGGCTGCCGTCGGTGCGCAGCGCGGCGACGAGGTAGACCGAGTAGAGGCCGATGGCGCCCTGGGCGAAGTTGATGATGCCGGTGGCGGCGTAGATGCCGACCAGGGACGAGGCGAGTACCGAGTAGATGGCACCCGCGGCTAGCCCGAGGAAGGCGAACTGGAGGAATTGGCCCATGTGGCAACTCATTCGTTCGGCGCGTGCGCATTACACGCGGACGGATCGCGCGGACGGGTGGGTGGTGGGATGGGCCCCGGGGTGGGGCCCATCCCTACCGTGTCGTGCTCGCTTACGCGGCGCCCGGGATGAGCGCGAGCGCTGCCGGGAGCGGGGTGATGAATCCGCCGGTGGCGGGTTCGGTCTTCTTGTCGGCGACGACGTTGAACAGCAGCATCTCGGTGGTGCAGTTCGGGCTCGTCGGCTTACCGCAGTTGAGCTTCGGGCCGATGAAGGACTGGTAGTCCTTGACCGCCTTCAGCGCCCCGAGGATGCTCGGGCCGGTGTACTCGGTGAGCTCGGCATTGCCGACGGTGGTGGCGAAGTCGGCGAGGATCGAGAAGGTGCCGTAGGCGTAGAAGCCGGCGGTGCCGTTCTGGTCGTCGATGAACTTCTGTGCAATCTCCAGGTTGCCCTTGACCTCGGCCGGCGTGGAGTCGAGCGCGGGCGTCTGCCAGAACGGCGAGTACGTCTGCGCGCCGACGGCCTGCTGGCCGAGGGTGTCGATGAAGTCGGTGCAGGCGGCCAGGAAGATGGTGCCCTCGAACTTCACCGAGCGCAGCGACTGGGCGAGCTTGGTGCAGACGTTGTCGTTGGGGGCGGTCATGAGACCGGCCGCGTCGGGGCTACCCTCGGCGAGCTGGCTGGCCAGCTGCGTGAAGTTGGGCCCGGCGGGCGGGTAGTACACCGACTTGACCTCGATGCCGAGCTGCGCGCCGAGCGGCTTCATGAGGCCGTCGAAGACCTGATGTGCCTGCGGCAGATCGGCGTTCGCGAGAGTCAGTGAGCTCTTGCCGTCGGCCTTCAGCTGCTGCATGAAGCCGACGAGGAACGCGGCCGGCGGCGGTCCGAAGTACACGCGGTTGTCCGCCGAGGCGCCGGTGATGGTGCTGAACGGGATCTGGCCGACCAGCGGGATCTTCGCGGCGGTCAGGATCGGCACGGCGGCAGCCGATTCGGCGTTGAAACCGTCGATCGCGGCGACCACGCCGGCCTCGACGAACTGGTTGGCACACGACACCGTCGACTCGGGTGCGGTCTGGTCGATGCCGCAGTCGACGATCTCGATGGGACGGCCGTTGATGCCGCCGATCTGATTGTTGATGTAGTCCAGGGCCGCTTGCTTGCCGGTGGTGACACCGGGCTGGGTGGCCGGGCCCTTGGAGGGATTGAACAATCCGACCTTGATGGCTTCGCCGGAGGCCTTGGTGCCGCTGGAGTCCGCGGCGGAGCCGTCCGATCCGGCGTCGTCGCTGCTACACGACACGACGGAGAATATGCACGCGGCGGCCACGGCGACCGCCGCGAGCCGTCCGGCTCTTCGAGAGTTCGACAAACGCATGTTTCGACTGCCTTTCCCGATGGTCTCCGGGCACGACGAAGCAGCCCGGAAGCAGGCATGACGACATCGCCCCGGCGGGGCTTGAAGGTGAGTGAGTTCGTTAACCCAGTCGTCGGACTGGGTCCGAGAGTCGGCACCGTCCGCCCTGTTCACGGCGGTGAGTCCACTTCCGGTGTGATGTGGACCACCCGAAAATTAGCGACATTCTTACGCAGGTGTCAAGCTGTTCGGGCAAACTGGACACACTCTGATCCGGTTCGGCGCGACGAGATGTCTGCGTGGTGAGTTCGCAACGCGCAGTGGGACAAACGATTCAGTAAAGGAAAGAGGGACGCGTCGTCAGTGAACGGTGACGTGGCCGTCGGCGTCGACGGTCACCCGGGCTGTGTAAGCCCGGACGAGGTCGAGCCGCTGCCAGGAGGCGCGGCCCGGGCGCTGATCGTCGAGCGGGTAGCCGGCGGGATGTGCTGTCGCGACGAGGATCTGGCGACGCTGCGCATCGGACAGTGACGGGAAGGCGGGGGCGATCATGTCGACGGCCTGCTGCGGGACCACCATTCGATGTGTGGGAGAGGAGACCCGGTCGAAGCCGTAGGTGAGGCGCTCGGTGTAGATGCGCTTCGCCTCGTCGTCGGTGAGATACGGGGTGTCCTGCTCGATGCAGGCGGACAACGGGGCGCCGCAACGCCATTCGAGCTCACGACGGATCTCGGCGGCGGAAGCGCGGAGCAACCGGTTGAACTCCGGGTCGTTCCACCGGTCGGCGGCCGCCGCCTGACCGACCATCGCTCCGCCGATCACGTCGAGCGGGTAGTGCACGCCGAGCACCACGCGGTGATAACCGCCTTCGGAAGCGCGCGTGAGGAACTGAGGGGCGAACTCGGGGAGCATCAGGGCGAGAAGGGTTCCGCGCCAGAAGAACATGCCCGCGTGCCCGGACGGGAACGACGGGTTCATTCCGAGTGCGTCGTACTCGTTCGCGCCGGCGCGGGTGTACTTCCGGATTCGCTTGGGGGCGACGACGAACGGGCGGTCGTTGTCGAAGACGTACTTCTCGACCAGCGTCGTGTTGGCGATGCCGCCACCGCGGGCCAGGTAGTCGCTGAAGATCGACGTCGTCTTGGGCAGTCGGCCGGCGGCCAGGGCGTCGCGGAAGTGGCGGCCGAGTTTCTGTCCGAACGCGTCGGACATCGTCACGAGCGGATCGTCGTGGGCGTCGGTGAGTGCGCGTCGCTGCAGGGCGGGGTCATCGGCCGCGGCCTGGTTGATGGCCACGACCTTGTCGAGGTTCTGCGCCATGATCTCGGGGTGGTTCCGGCGTAGTGCACTGAACGTCTCGATGGGCTGCAGATAGATGCCGCCGGGGAACGAGGAGATGTCCGACGGGTAGAGCCGCGCGAGGTCGCCGATCGGGAACGGCGACGGAGCGGGCTTCGCGGGGGCGGCCTGCGTCGGGGCCACCAGTGCGGCGGTTGCTGCGACGGCGGCAGCGGTCGCGATGACGGGCGCGAACAGCCGCACGAGGGTCCGCCGGCGCGGGTGGGGTGCGGAGGTCGTGCGGGGCCGGGCGACGCTGTCCGAGGTCACCTCACGATCGTAGATGTTGTTTCGCCGGACGAACGGGGAGGGACGCGGCGGCGCCCCTCCCCGACTCTCGATGAGCGGCGAGGGGCGCCCGGTCCGACCATCGGGCTCGACTACCGGGCGGCGGGATTCTCCGGGACGTCCGGGAACTCGGGCCGGCCGGCCGACAGCCAGGCATCGAGCTCGGCGACGGCCGCGGCCTGCGGATCGGCGATGCTCCCGGCCCGCAGGCGGGCCGAGTAACTCTTCATCAGCCGGAGTGCGCCGGGTTCACCGGCCACCAGGGAGTCGCAGAGACCGCGGGCCTCGGTGTCCAGGTCGGCCTCCGGCACGACGCGGCTGACGAGACCGATTGCCAGGGCCTCCGAGGCCGAGACGTCCCGCCCCGTGTAGATGAGGTCCGCGGTGGCGCGAGGTCCGATGAGAGGTGGCAGGTACTCGGCGACGACCAGCGGGGCGAGACCGTGGCGCACCTCGTCGAACCCGAGGGTGGCCGTGTCGGCGGCGATGGACAGATCGGACTGCACCGAGATCCCGCTGCCGAACCCGAGGGCGCGGCCACGGATCACGGAGACGCTGACGCCGGGGAACCCGCGCAACAACGCGTTGGCCTCGAGGATCAGGCCCAGCGACTTCGCCTTGGTGACACCGGGAACCTTCTCCTGCTGATCGCGTCCGACGGTGAAGTCGTCACCCTCGGCCCGGATGACCAGCAGCAGCGACCGATTGCTGTGAGCAGCACGCAGCCCTTCGATGAACTGCTGCATCGCACCGTAGGTGAGCGCGTTGGCACGCTCCGGGTTGGCGAGTGTGACTGTCGTGACCGGGCCGTCGTGTTCGGCCCGGACCAGCACCGGTTCGGTGGACGAGACGGCGGTCATCGCGCGGCCACCGCCTCTCGCGGGTTGCTGACGATCGGGTCGGGGATACGCAGGCCTCGGGCCTCGAGGATCGGGAGCACGGCTTCGGCGAAGAAGTCGAGTTCCGGACCGTAGTCGTAGAAGCCCAGCTGCGCACCGTCGATGCCGGCCTCGTGCAACCCCTCGAGCTGGTCCGCCACATCGGTGGGACTGCCGATGATCTGGACGTGTCCACCCAGGACGCGATCGGACGGCACGTGTTTGGGCCATCCCTGCGCGTCACCCGCGCGGTGCCGCGCGTCGTAGTTGACGATCGACGCGGTGTCGGCGCGAGCCGTGATCGCATCGCGGTAGGCGTAGGCCTCTTCGCGGGTCTCCTTGCAGATGACCATCGGGAAGATGATCGTCTTGTGCTGCCTACCGGTCCGGT
Organism: Gordonia metallireducens; assembly: GCF_021245825.1. NCBI lineage: Bacteria > Bacillati > Actinomycetota > Actinomycetes > Mycobacteriales > Gordoniaceae > Gordonia > Gordonia metallireducens. The sequence goes on from NZ_JAJQJP010000034.1 coordinate 35,040, forward strand.
CGTAGGCCTCGTCGATCTCCTTGGTGATCGTCGGGATCGACTGCATCGCATCGGCATACGGCGCCCCCGACCGGCTCGAGGTGAAGACGATGTCGGAATGGTCGGCGGCGTAGGCGAAACCTGCCGCCGACGCGCTGGCCGACACCATGATCGGGCGTCCGTGGGCCGGACGCGGCGACACGTAGGCGCTCTCGAGGTCGTACCACCTGCCGTGGAAGGTCAGGTCCTCTTCGCCGGCCCACAGGTCTTCCATGATCGAGGCGAATTCGTCTGCGCGGGCATATCGTTCGTCGTGCTCGATGCGCTGCATGCCGAACATGAGCGGTTCGCGGGCGTCGTAACCGGTCACGATGTTGAGGCCGAACCGTCCCTGCGCGATGTGATCGGCGGTGGCGGCGAAACGGGCCAGGTACAGCGGATGCAGGGACCCGTACAGCACGTGGACCGTCGAGATCGTGACCAGTCGCGTCGTCAGCGGGGCGAGTGCGATGGTCGAGATGAACGGGTCCAGGAAGTTCTCCCGATAGTTCGTCTCTCCGCCGAATCCGCCCTTCTTCACCCACTGTTGGAGGCCGAAGGCGAAGTCGAGGCCGTGTGCTTCGGCTTTCAGCGTGAGTTCACGGTTGTAATCGAAATCCCAGCGGGTGTCGCGGGGGTATGTCGACTGGGAGAAAGCCCCGGTCTGCGTGGGGAGGAACAGTCCCAGCATCATCGGCTGTCGAGCGATCCGCGACAGCGGGCTCGTCGGGTCCTCCAGTGGTGACGGCGGCCGGTGCAGTGCCGCGGTGTCCGATGAACCCGTCATCGCTGGGCTCCTTCCTTGACGTCGCCTTCTTCGGTATCGGCGATGGCGACCGGTGCGGGCAGGCTGGTTCCACGGGTCTCCGGTCCCAGGAACAGGGCCACGATCACGCCGAGACCGTAACCAGCGCAGCCGATCACGATGGCTGCGTCGGAGATCGAGCCGAACGCGGTGATCAGCGACGCGCTGATGAGTGCCCCGATGGCCGCGGGGAAACGGGCCAGGTTGAACACCAGGGTCATACCGGTGGCGCGCACGTTGGTGGGGAACAGTTCGCTCGGGTACAGCGCCAGCCAGGTCATCTGGCCGAGGGTGAAGAAGCCGTTCACCGCGGCCCAGAAGATCAGCGTGCCCTTGCTGTCGGGGAGCAGGAACATGCACGGGGTCAGCGCGACGGACGCGACGAAGAAGGTGAAGATCACCGGCTTGCGACCGATCAGGTCGGCGAGCCATCCGTTGACGAGGTATCCCACGACGCCGGCCGCGTTGTAGGCGAGAACGACCAGGGTGACGGCGCTCGGAACGTCATCGGTGGTGCCGACGAGGATGCTGCGGGCGTAGGCGGGAATCCAGGTGGAGACGGCCCACCAGCCGATCATCGAGGCGAGGGCGCCGAGGGTGAGCATCAGAACCCGACGACGGTAGACGGGATGGGAGAACACCTGGCTGATGGACGGCTTCAGGAACTCGGCGGCCTTCGCGCTGCTGACGCTGCCCGAGGACACGGCCTCGGTCAGTGCCCGACGCTGCTGGTCGACCTTGACCCACAACGGGGAGTCGGAGGCGAGACGACGGATGTAGAGGACCAGGAGCGCGGGGAGGACGCCGAGGGCGTACATCCAGCGCCAGTCGCCGGGGTTGCCCTGGTTGACGAGCTGCCAGACGCCGGTGGCGATGAGGAAGCCGATGCCGAAGCCGCTCTGCAGGAATGCGAGTCGGAGGCCTCGACGGCGGGGAGGTGCGGTCTCGGCGACCAGTGAACTGCCGCCGCCCCACTCGGCGCCCATGCCGAGACCGGTGAGGAAGCGCAGCACCAGGAGGACGCCGTAGCTGGGTGCCAGTGCGGTGAGTCCGGCGCAGATCGCGTACCAGAGGATCGAGACGATCATGACCTTGCGACGACCGAAACGGTCGGCGAGCACGCCGGATGCGAGACCGCCGATCGCCCACGACAGCAGGGTGATCGCGAGGATGGCACCGACGTAGTACGGCGAGGCGTCCTTGCCGACGAGGTCGTTGACGACGAACGACGCCACGAGCACGGTCGCGAACGTCTCGTAACCGTCGAACATCCAGCCGAGGTACGCGCCGGCGAAAGCATGGCGCCTGCCGTTGCGCTGCTCCGGGGTTTCGGTGTTCGGGGGTGTGAGCGTGTGGGTCACGAGGACAGGCCTTTCGCGAGGGCACCGGTGGTAGCCGGCACCGCGAGTGGGGACGGGAGGTCGAACGAGTCGAGTTGTTGCGCGAGGAGTTCGATGTCCGCTTCGGGCATCGGGCCGAAAGGTGCTGCGGGGCCGCCCAGATCGTGGCCGAGGACGCCCATCGCGGCCTTCATGGTGGTGGTCAGTCCGTACTTGGCCCACCGGCTGGGGAACAGTCGGAAGTGGCGTTGCCACCGAGCAGCATGCTCGTGATCACCGTCGCGGAGCGCGCCGACGACCTGTGCGCCGATCAGCGTGCCGGGCGGCGGCATCATCGCTCCCGAACCGCCGAGCAGAAGCGTCGTCAGCAGCGGCTGCATCGTGGTGAAGTAGCGGGCGTGGCCGGCCGAGTCGATCTCGGCGCACAGCCGCCCGATCTTGGTCAGGTCGCGCGAGCTCTCCTTGAACCCGACCACGCCGTCGATCAGCGAGAGCTCGACCATGGTCGCGGCATCGGTGTCGGTACCCTGAGATGGGTTGTGGTAGGCCACGATCGGGAGCGGCGACGACGCCGCGATCCGTTCGAAGAAGGCCACCAGATCGCCCACCCGCGCCGGGTTGCCACCTGGGTGCCGGGGCATGAGGACCTGGATGAAGTCGGCGCCGGCGTCCGCCGCGGACTCGGCGAGCCGCAGGACCTCGGCGACATCGGGTGAGGAGGCGCCGGCCAGAACCGGAACACGTCCGTCGACGGTGTCGATGGCGGTCCGGAGCGTTGCGACCCGGTCGGCCTCGCCGAGGATCTGGTACTCGGACACCTCGGCACCCAGGAGCGACACCGCGTCGCAGTGCTCGACCATGAAGTCCAGCAGCGGATCGAGGCGCGCACGGTCGACGCGGTTGTCCTCGGTGAAGGGGGTCAGCGCGGCACCGATGACGCCGGTCGGGAGGGACTTCGACGCCATCAGTGTGCCCCGGCCGACACCGGCAGCTCGACGGGCTCACCGACGCCGGCCCGGTTGACCGCGTGGGCCGCGACGTCGTCGTCCTGGGCGGAGTTGCCACCGCTGATCCCGATGCCGCCGATCACGTTGCCGTCGACGATGATCGGGATGCCGCCGGCGATGACGTTGAAGTGGCCGCCGTTGGTCTGGTTGATGCCCCACGCCGGCCCGTCCGGCTGGGACACCTTGCCGTAGAACGACGTGTGGTTGCGGGCGCCGGCCGCGGTGAAGGCCTTGTCGATCGCGATGGAGACGCTGGTGATCTTCGCGGTGTCCATGCGGTCGAACGCGACCAGATAGCCGCTCTCGTCGACGACGGCGATGCACATCGGCACGCCGATCTCTCGTGAGCGTTCGGTGGCCGCGGCGATCAGCGACCTCGCCTCGGCGAGGTCGATACGGGAAATCTGCAGCACGGGTTCTCCTTCGGGTGTTGGGGGTCGGGGGTGGGGTTGTGCGGAATGAGCGGCGTCGTGTCAGGACACGGGCTGCACGGTCGGGCAGAGTCCGAGGTCCTCTCGGAACGTGGTGCCCTGGTATTCGGTTCGGAAGACGCCGCGATCCTGGAGGCGGGGGACCACGTGATCGACGAAGTCGTCGAGGCCGTCGGGCAGGACGTCGATCATGAGGTTGAAACCGTCGACGGCACCGTTGCGGTACCAGTCGGTGATCAGGTCGGCGACATCGTCGGGTGTCCCGACGACCTGGGCGTGCCCACCACCGTTGCGGTACAGCACCTCTCGGACGGTGAGGTTCTCCTCGACGGCCAGCCGGACGACGGCGTCGCGGAATCCGTGCGAGGCGTTGAACGAGGGGTTCGCGCGGATGAGGTCGACCGGAAGTGGTTTGTCGAGGGCCAGTGCGTCGACGGGCACTCCGACCCGGAGAGCGAGTTTGCGGAGCTCGGCGTCGGCGCTCAGCTCGTCGAGGGCGAGTTTGCGGTCGCGCGCGTCCTCCCGGGTTCGTCCGATGACGGGAACGAGACCCGGCAGGACCTTCACCGAGTCCGGATGACGGCCGAAACCCTCTGCTCGACGACGGATGTCGGCGCGGAATTCCGACGCCGACGATCGGGTGTTCTGGACGGTGAACACGGCGTCGGCGGTGCGCGCCGCCAGTCGCCGTCCGGTTTCGGACGCCCCGGCCTGGAACACCACCGGCCGGCCCTGCCGGGTCCGGGGGAGGGTGAGCGGTCCTCGGACCGTGAAGTGTTGTCCGACATGGTCGATGGGCTGAACCTGCTCCCGATCGGCGAACACCCCGGTGGTTTTGTCGCCGATCAGAGCATCCTCACCCCAGCTGTGCCACAGGGCGGTGATGACGTCCATCGCCTCCTCGGCCCGGGCGTACCTGTTGTCGTGCTGGGGCAGGTCGCTCGCGCCGAAGTTCGCGGCGACGTCGGGCACGAAGGTCGTGACGACGTTGAACCCGGCCCGGCCACCGCTGAGATGATCGAGAGCTGAGAACCTGCGAGCGAGATTGAACGGCTCGTTGAACGTGGTCGACGACGTAGCCACGAGTCCGAGGCGGGCGGTGACCGATGCCAGTGCGGAGAGGACCACGATGGGGTCGAGGGCGCCGAGGTTGGGCCGTTCGAGGTTCTCCTCCGACAGCGCGAGCGTGTCGGCGAGGAACAGTCCGTGCAGGACGCCGCGCTCCGCCGATCTGGCGATGTGTTGGTAGAAGTCGAGGTCGAGGTAGTCCGAGGCCTCGCCCGTCCGGTACCGCCAGGCACCGAGGTGCATCCCGACGCCCATCGCGGTGGTGATGAGGATCAGGGAGCTCTCGGGTGTGCGATGCTCACGCGGCGTGTTCACGTGGCTGTCTCCTCTGACATCGGGCGATTCGGCGGGCGGGGGTGGGAAGTGGCTGGTAGATCGCTCGTCAACATGTGTCTACGGATGTCGACAGCCGTATTCATACGGCGTTACCATCGCCTGCGACAAGACTTCCGCGCAGCGTGAGCTTTTGTCGGCCGGGAACTTCGTGAAGACGAGGTGCATCCGGTAGAAGCAGTGAACGACGAGGTCGACAGACCGCCCCGGCGGTGAGATGTCGCAGATGACACCATTGCCACGACCATCGCCATAGGAGGGCATGTGCCACGAGAAGTTCTCGAGCCGGCGCCGGGTTCGGCCGCCGGCGAGTCGAACGCCGATGCGGCGGGTGCGCGTGGTGCTCTGTATCAGGTGATCCGACAGGAGATCCTCGCCGGCAACCCGCCCCCGGGTGGCGCACTGCAGGAAGTCGCGCTCAGCAACCGGCACGGTGTCTCTCGCGCGCCGGTACGCGACGCCCTGTTGCGGCTCGAGGCGGAAGGTCTCGTCGAACGCGGCCCGCGCGGCGCGGTGGTCAGGGTTCGTACGCCCGAAGAGATCTATGACATCTACCAGGTGCGTATCGCCCTCGAGGCCGAGGCCGTGGAATCGGCGATCCGGCATGCGACCGAGCTCGACTTCGCGAGGCTGACGCTCGTCCACGAGAATGCCGTCGCCGAAGCCGACCACGACCGTGCACGGCAGCTGCACCGGCGTTGGCATCGCGTCCTCGCCGCCGCCTCACGCAACGACACCATCTGTGAGGTGTTGGAGCGCTTGACCTCTCAGCTCGCAACCTACGAGACCCAGTCGCTGGCCGAGACCGGGAACCTGTCCCACAGTCACGACGAGCATCTCCAGATCATCGACGCGATGCGGGCACGCGATGTCGCCGCGGCGCGCGATCTGATCACACGTCACCTGCAGCGGACGCGAGATGTTCGCGTCAAGGCCTTGCTGCACGTCGAGGACGAGTCCGAGGCCGCTTCGGCTGACTAGTGCGACTCGCCGGGGCCGCCGGGATCAGCAGGACGGGCTACCCGGGAACGCCGGCACGCCGAGACCGCAGCCGACCGCGGTCACCGCGCGGATTCGGGCCTCGGGATTGCGCCGCTCGAGCGCGGGAATCAGGCCGTTGGTAATCACCGTGGTCTTCGCTGCCGGGCTCGTGGCTGCCGGGTCCAGCACCCCGCGCTCACGGGCGAAGTTCACCAGCTCGTCGTAGACCATCGAGAGGGCTGCCTCGGTGGTGCGGTCCTCCGCAGCGAGATCGTGGAAGTCCACGCCGGTCTCGTATTCGTGGCGCACCGCGTGCGGTCCCTGATTGCAGGCGCGATCGACCAGGTCGATGTCGAAGGCGCGGTGGCGCGGCGTCGGTGGGGTCATCGTGGCCCGGTCGGTGCACGTATGGTGCGAGATCCGGTCGCCGAGTGCGTGGATGTAGATGCCGATACGCGCGTTGGCCGACTGCTTACCGACGTAGGAGTCGAATCGCTCCGAGGTCACCCCGTCGGTGATGACCTGGCGGCCGGTCACGTTCTGGAAGGGGAGCGTGACCGGATAGGCGACGCTGTACTGGCCGGTGATCTGGGCCGGGTTACGACCGCCGTAACACGTTGTTCCGGTGGAAAAGTCGCCGCGTGCGGTCCGGTCGGTGAAACCGCCTGTGCACAGGGGTGCATCGCTGCCGGGGCCTTCCATGGCCCAGCGCCGGATGTGGGTGAGCATCACTTCCTGCCGCGGATCGTTCACGTCGGGTCGCAACCCGTTCGGTACCGGCGATCGAGGATCACGCATCGTCGGCAGCACGTGGAAGAGGAACCCGCCGGTGTTGAAGTGAGTGCGCACGAGGCCGCTGATGTCCTTGGTGGTCAACGCGGCTGCGTTCGGGACCTTGTTGCTGCGCATGTCACGGGGCGCGAAGGTACCGAGGTCGGTGGCCTCGCTGTAGGCGGCGATCCAATAGGCGTCCTGCAGCGAGAAGCCCACCTTGCGCGCCATGATGTACGTCGAATCGGTATGCACCAGACTGCGTCCGCCGAGCGGTTGCTGCAGCGTGTAGCCGTAACGGATGGCGCCACGGATGCCGCACAACGGATCGTCGCCGTTGTTCGGCGGGCAGGCGAACGGCAACGGTGCGCAGTTGTGGGGTGGTGCCCCTGGCGTATAACAGATGTCCTCGGCGAAACCCCGGGCCGTCGGCGGTGAGGCCGCGATCAACGACGTCGCGGCGAGGGCGAGCGTCAGCGCCGCGACCGCGAGAGTGCGTGGCCAGAGCCTGATCTGGAGGCGTCGGGTGAGTCGCATGCTGATCCCTCCTGCACGGATCAGCTCATCGTAGGTCGGGTTATGCCCGTGCACTGCGGCTTTCGGAAAGTGCATCGAAAGGCGTCACGAAAATGCGCCCCTCAGAACCGCCCCCAAAATGCGCCCTCCACAGGTGGACCGGTGACATAGTGTCGTCGGAACCGCTCTGGAGGGTGCTTACCGGGGGCGCATTTCAGGGGCGCATTGCGGGGGCGCATTGCAGCTGCGGCCGGGGGTCAGTCGAGCGGAAGCCCCTGCTCGAGAAGGTCGATGGCGCGCAGGGTCGTCTCGATCTGCAGATCCACCGGGTTGTCGTCGCCTTCGGTCGCGAGCCGGAAGGTCACCCCGGCCACCGCGTCGAGGAACACCCCGAGGGCGAAGTCGTCGGCGTCGCGGCCGAGGTAGTCGGCGATGAGTTGCCGCATCCCGGTCATCATCCGCTCGGACTCGACCTGAAAGGTCTTCTGCAGCAGGGGTTCCGACCGGATCAGTTGCATCCGAAGCGGATTGCCGACCCACGGGTCGTCGACGGTGAGGCGGTGGAGTTCGGTGAACAGCCGCCGGATGAGGTCGAAGTGGCCGAGCCCGGGCGGCATCGATTCGACGATGGCGCGCGCCTCGGACTCGAAGTGTTCTCCACCGACCACCACCTGTTCCTTGGTGGGGAAGTAGCGGAAGAAGGTCGTGTGGGAGACGCCGGCGGTCTCGGCGATCTGCTCGACGGTCGTCTTCGCGTAGCCCTGTTCGGCGATGAGGTGCAGGGCTGCCTCGCGGATGGCGTTGCGGGTGCGCATCTTCTGTTGCTCGCGCAACCCGGGCCGACGCCCCGGGCGGTTGCCCGGGGCGTCGGTGGTGGGTGATGCCGTGGACACGGTCAGCTCGCCGGTACCGGCGTCTTCTTGTCGTCGGGGTCCGGGAGTCCGCGGTGGCGGACTGCTTCGCCCTCGATGTCGAAGTTGATGACGAGCTTGTCGAGCCAGCGCGGCAGGGTCCAGGCGCGGTCGCCGAGAAGTGCGATGACGGCCGGGACGACCAGCATGCGGATCACGAAGGCGTCGAACAGGACTGCCGAGGCGAGGGCGAAGCCCATCATCTTGGCCGTCGTCTCCGGCGACAACATGAACGCGGCGAAGACGCTGATCATGATGATCGCCGCGGAGGTCACCACGCGGGCGCCGTGCCGGTAACCCGCGACGATGGCCTCCTTGGCGGTCATGCCGTGGATGTACTCCTCGCGCATTCGGGTCACCAGGAACACCTGGTAGTCCATCGCCAGGCCGAAGACCACGCCGATCAGGAAGATCGGCAGGAACGAGATGATCGGCTGGGTGTTCGTGATGATCCCGAGCCAGCCCTCCTGGAAGATCGCGACGGTGATGCCGAAGGTCGCGAGCACGGAGAAGATGAAGCCGACCGTGCCGATCAGGGGCACCCACAGGGAGCGGAAGACGCCGATCATGATCAGGAACGCGAGTCCGACGACGACGATCAGGTAGGGGATCAGGGCGTCGTCGAGCTTCTGCGAGAGGTCCGACATGATCGCGGTCTGGCCGCCGACATGCAGTTCGGCGCCTTCCTTCTCGACGGTCGGCGAGTACGCGCGGATGTTCTCCATCAGCGTGTGCGTCGCCTCGGACGAGGGTGCGCTCTTCGGTGTCACGGTGATGAGCGCGGTGTCGCCGTTCTGTCCGCCCTCGTTACCGATCCAGGTGAGGGCCTCGGGGTTGACGACGTCCTTCAGGCCGGCGATGTGCTTGACGGCCTCGTTCGCGACGGGTGCGATCGGGGCGTCGTCGTCGTGCAGGACGACGAGCAGCGGGCCGTTGATGCCCTCACCGAATCCCTTGCTCAGCAACGCCAGTGCGGGTGCCTCGTCCTCGGTCGACAGCGACAGGCCCAGTTCCATCTTGGTGGCCGGGATGGCCGCCGCGGCGAGTGCGAGCAGGCCGATGATGATGAACGGGATCGGTGCCTTGACGACGGTGCGGCCCAGGCGAACACCCAGGGTGTCACCGTCCTCGGACTGCTCGGCGTGCTTGATCCACGGGATCCTCGGGCGGAAGGCGAAGCGGCCGAACGCACCGAGAAGGGCGGGGATGAGTGTCAGTGCGGCAGAGACTGCGATGAAGACCGCGACGGCGGCACCGGCGCCCATCTGGGTGATGATCGGGATGCCGATGACCACGAGGGCGACGACCGCGATGATGACCGTGAGGCCGGCGAACACGACCGCGGATCCGGCCGTGCCGACCGCGCGGCCGGCGGCATCGGCCGCATCACCACCCCGGTTCAGTTCGGCCCGGAACCGGGACACGATGAACAGCGCATAGTCGATGGACACCGCGATGCCGAGCATCGTCACGATGGCGGTCGCCGACTGGTTGATCGAGAGCAGTTCCGCCGACAGCGTCAGCAGCATGATGGTGATCGCGACGCCGACGATGGCGGTGACCAGCGGGATGAACGCGGCGATCAGGGCGCCGAAGGCGACGATCATGACCACGAAGGCGATGGCGAAGCCGATCAGCTCGGCGGCGCCGCCCTGATCCATCACCTGCATCAGGGCGCCGGTGGCTTCGACCTGCAGGCCGTTGCCGCGATTCTCGTCGAGGATCTTGACGAGCTCTTCCTTGTTCTCGGTCGTCAGGTCCATGACCGTGATGTTCTGTCGGACCTGGATGAGGCCGACGCGACCGTTGTCACCGAGGACCGACGGGGCGATCGCCGGGTCGACGGCAGCGGCCACGACCGGGTTCACCACGGTTTCCGGCGCGATGACGTCGGGCAGCGTGCGCAGATCCTCGGCCAGCTTGTTGATCTGGTCGGTGTGGTTCTGCAGGCCGTCGCTCGCGGCCACGAGGATGCTCGTGGAGGCGCGCTCCTGCTCCTTCATGACCTGCGGGAAGTACTCCTGGACCTGCTCGGTCGCGGTGCCGGAGTCGGTTCCGGGGAGGCTGAAGTCCTGGGCGAATTTCGGCTGGAGGACGCCGACGAGCGAGACGACCGCGATCATCGCGGCCAGCCAGGCCGCGATCACGGCCCATTTGTGCCGGAAGGAGAAACTCCCCAGCCTGAACAGAAGCGACGCCATGGCGTGTGAACCCTTTCGGTTTTACGAGCGCAGGGCCGGCGTCGGCGCCGACCGTTGGTGCGACATGCGACGGTCGCGCCACATGTGTTAGTGACTAACACTAGTTACTGAGTACCACTTTTGCACTGGCCCCCGATTCCGGCGCGATGACAAGCGTGACCTGCGCGCTTCCGTTAGTCACGCGAATCAGGGCGAATTCTGTGACGAACTTTCGCAAATCGGACACCGAAATGCGATGCCGGTCACAAGCGGGGTGTTCGTGTGAAGTGGTGGGTCGGCAGTGTGAACCGGTCAGCGCACCGGGACCGGGGTTGCCGCACCGACCAGGGCGACGATGTGGAGTCCGCCCGGGTTGGTCTGGAGCGGGACCTCTTTCCAGTTGTTCGTCGTCCAGACATTGCCCGCAGGGTCGACGATGATGCCGGTGCTGCGCGCCAGCCCGTCGAAGAAGTAGCCGGTCACGTCCGGGGAGATGGCGTCGCCGGTGCGCTTGCCGGGCGGGCAGGTGGCGGCGTTCGCGCCGCAGAACTTCGAGACGCGCTTGCCGGCGAAGTTGCCGACCCAGACGTTGCCGTCGCCGTCGGTGGTGATGCCCCACGGGATCGTGATGCCGCCACCGCGCAGCGGTCCGACGAGGGTCTTGCCCGTCGGGCCGAGAGCGGACACGGAACCGAATGATCCCGTACCGGTGGGACGGTCGGGGCACGGCAGGGTGATGACCCCGGAGTTCGCGATCCACACGTTGCCGCGGGCATCGGTGGCCAGGCCCAGCGGGTTGTCGACGTGGGGTCCGGTGATGGGGGTGCGCAGCGGTCGCCCGGAGCGATCCAGCATCGCGATCGAACTGCTCTGCAGGCCGCTGACGAACAGGGCCCGGCCGTTGTCGACGAGATGGAAGGGCTGCTTCACGTCGACCTTGATGTTGCGGGCGCGACTCGGGTCGCCGTCGGGGAAGACGGTCAATGAGTTGGTGGCGCAGTTGGTGGTCCACACCGATCCGGTGCGGTCGGTGGTCATGCCCTGCGGCCAGCTGATCGATCCCTGCGTGAATCCGGCTGGCGGCGAGAGGACTTCACCCTGTGCGCTGAACTTCGACATCGAGTTGTGCGGCGGCTGGCGGTCGGCGGGGCAGCCCGGTTCCGGTGCGGCGAAGCCGTAGTTGCTGACCCAGATGTCGCCGGAGTGGTCCCGGGTGATGCCGTAACCGGCGCCGCTGAGGCCGCCGCCGGTGATGGGGCGTCCGTCGACGAGTTTGCCGTCGGGCCCGAAGCGGAAGAGATACTTGCTGCCGCACACGGGGGTTCGCGGATCGGCGTTGTACTCGTAGTTCGCGTTCACCCAGATGTCGCCGCCCTCGCCGATGACGAAGTTGCCCGGGCCGGCGAGTAGTCCACCGCCGCCGTCGAATCGGAGCGCCAGTGTCCAGGCGGCGGGAGGGAGCGGAAGCGCGCCCGGTCGAGTGGGTCTGCGTAGCGCGACACCGAACAACCCGGCGGGGTTGTGCTCCGGGCTCTTCGCCATGTTGGCCATCGCCTCGACCATGTTCGACGGCCGGCCGCTCAGCGGGGTCGTCGTTGCGGATCGTAGGGCGGCGCATCCCTCGGCCGACGACGTGCAGGCGGCGAGCGCATTGGACAGCGTGAGGAAGGCGGCCTGGGTCGACGTCTGTGCGCCGTTCGGTGCGGAGGCGAGGGTGGAACCGATCCGGCCACTGGTCGGGTCGGCGAGATTGCCCGCCATCGACGCCGCATTACGCACCCCTGGTGCCCGTCCGCTGATGCGAGTGCCGTCGACGAACTGTGCCATCGCGTAACCCGTTGCGACGGTGGTCAGCTCGTTCACGGTCAGACGTGCGGGCATGGTCGGGGAGATCGTGGCGAGGGTCGTGAACGAATTCGGTTGCCCCGCCGGGGTGGCCGTCACGTAGAAGGCCTCGCCCGCGCCGGGCTGTGCGGTGGGTCGGAGAGTGAAGTGACCGGATCGGTCCGACCGCGCGACCCCCGCACTGCGCGCCGTCGACGAGTCGGTCCCGGTGATCCAGGCGCGCACATCCCATGCCCGTGCGGCACCGTCTGCGCCCACCGCGCCGGAGACCGACGGGGTCGGGGCCGCGGGTGTGGCACCGGCTCCGGAGAAACACAGGGGTCCGACGAGGCCGATGGCGGCGGCCGCTGCGATCGCCATCCGACGGTGGTGGTTTCGACGCTGCACCTCTGGCTCCTCACGCGGGATCACCCTGGGTGGGTTCGCTGGGAGGATAACGAAGAAGTGTCGGTGAAGTTCGCGAAACGGTCACACCGGGGATTCACGTCCATGGCGTCGGTGGAATTCCCGGCGCCGGTGGGCATTGCGGGGGCCGCGTTGGTGTGTGACGGTGGAACGCGGGATGACAACGGCGACCGAAAGATTCTCATGCGCTTGACCGCTCGCACGTCGATGATCACTGTTGTTGTGGCACTGATGCTTTCCGTGGGCGCTGTCGCCACTGCCTCGGCGGAACCTGCGGTGAGGCCTGCGGCCGCGCCGATGCTGAGCTTCGACATCCCGGCGCTCAACGGCCTGCAGTTGCCGCCGGACGTCGCCGGCGGAACCCTGTCACCGGTCCGGGTGGTCGCGAAACCTGCGCCGAGGACGCTGCAGTATCCGCCCCCGCCGGCCGCGGTCGAGTTCGCGGTGCCCGCTCCTGCGAAGTTCGACTATCCCTACGGGTACCGGTTCCTGTCGGTGTCGTGGCGAAACCTCGCCACGGGTAAGACCGGGGTCGTCCGGCTACGACACTGGCAGAAACCCGACTACCCGACGACGAGCGACTTCGCCCGGCTTCCGACGTCGGCGGTCGCCCCGACCGGGTCTGGCCCGGTGATCGCGACGGTCCGCATCATGCAGGACAGGGCGGCAGGTATCCAGGCGACCGAGGTCATCCCCGGCGTAAACGTGCTGTCGGTTCCCTGACCGGAGTGGGGCTGCCCTGGCCTCAATCAGGCCTCGGGGTTCTCGGCTTCCTCACGGTCCCGACGACGATCCTCGTGGAGGGACTTGACGCGTCGTTCCTCGCGGCGGACCTCCACCTGCGTGGCGCGCTCGGCGGCGAGCCACTCGGGCATCTCGGCGAGCAGGTCGTTGATCTGCGCGGTGGTCAGCGCCTCAGTGATCCCGTTGCGGACCAGCGCCGAGTTGGAGACACCGAGCTTGGCCGCGACCAGGTTCTTCGGATGCGGTCCCTCGGCGCGGAGGGTCTTCAGCCACTCCGGCGGATCGGCCTGCAGGGCGGCGAGCTCGGCGCGCGTGATCGAACCCTCGCGGAACTCCGCGGGGGTCGCCGGCAGGTACACGTCCAGCTTCTTGGCGGCGGTGGCCGGTTTCATCGACTGCGAACTCATTACCCCAGGGTATCGGGCGGTAGCCTTTGGTCGTGACCACACCCGACCGGGCAGGCGAATCCGGGGCTCCGACGTTCCGACTGGCATACGTCCCCGGCGTGACCCCCGGCAAATGGGTTCGCATCTGGTCGGAGCGGCAACCTGACATCCGGTTGGAGCTCGTCGCCCTCGAGGTCGCCGACTGCGCGGCCGCCGTCGCCCAGGGAAACGTTCAGATGGCGATCACGCGTCTGCCCGACGCTCTGCGGCACGGCGAGGCCGGTCCGCACCACACGATCGAACTGTACGAGGAGACCACCGTCGTCGTGGTCCCCAAGGATCACGTACTCACTGCGGGTGACGAGCTGACCCTCGCCGACCTCGCCGACGAGCAGTTCCTGTGGCCGCTCGACGAGCCGGTCGCCGGCTTCTTCGCTGCCGGCCGCCCCGGCACCGCCGTCGAGCACCGTCCGGAAACCACCGGCGACGCAATCGAACTCGTCGCCACCGGCATCGGGGTCCTTCTGGTGCCCCAGTCGCTGGCGCGGTTGCACCATCGCAAGGATCTCGTCTACCGCCCGGTCACCGACGCGCCGACCGGCACCGTCGGCCTGCTGTGGCCGGCCCCGACCACCGAACTCGCCGACGAGTTCATCGGGATCGTGCGCGGCCGCAAGGCGACATCGTCGAGGGGACAGTCCGAACCTGCGCCGAAACGGTCGGCCAAGGAGAAGGCCGCCGCGAAGCGTGCCGCGCGCGAAGCCGCGGGCAAGGTCCCGGGGAAGAGCGGTCGTAAGAAGCCCGGGGTGCGTCCGAAGCGGCGGTGACCGTTCCGGGCGTCTCCATGCGAGGAGTACGTCGTGGGTGCGGGACGCGTCGGCACCGCCGGTAGGGGGTCGCACATCGTGTCGGCCGGCGACACGGTTCGCGACCTCTGCGGCGAGAGAATCTCGGCTGTCGACGGGCGATTGGCGACTGACGGATCTCATACCAGGGATGGAGTACCCGCCCGTACTTTTGCGCGATGTGGCCGTCGGTCGCGCCCTCCTAGCGTTGGGGCATGCGCCTTCGCCCGGTTGTTCTGGTCCTCTGCGCCTTCGTGGTGTTCCTGTCCGGATGTCTGATCGCCTCATCGGGAACGGATGGGAGGGAACGGCGCCTGGACGCCGTCCGCGCCGACCTCGTCTCGCTGGTTGACACCGGGGCCGTCGGCGCGGTCGCCACACTCGGTGAGGACGGTGACGACGTCGTCGTGGCAGCGGGCTTCGTTGATCGCGATGAGGGAACGGCCATCCCCGACGACGAGCCGCAGCACGTTCGGGTGGGCAGCGTGACCAAGACCTTCACCGCGGCAATCGTGCTGCAGTTGGTCGGCGAGGGGCGGGTCGCCCTCGACCGGTCCATCGACACCTATCTGCCGGGGCTCATCGTCGGCGACGGTGTCGACGGCCGGGAGATCTCGGTGCGCCAGATTCTGGGACATCGCAGCGGTCTTCCCGAGATCACCGGCCGCCCAGGGGAGAACGAGCACACCGCGGCGCTCGAGGGTTACACCTACACGCCGACGCAGGAGATGGAGATCGCGCTTCGCGATCCGGCGCAGTTCCCGCCGGGCGCTCGATTCCAGTACACCAACACGAACTACCTGGTCGCGGGAATGCTGATCGAGGCCGTCACCGGACGCGAATACCGTGACGAGCTCGACGACCGGATTCTCGAACCGCTGGCGCTGCGGGACACCTACATGCCGAGGACCGGCGAAACCGGGCTTCGTGCACCGTATCTCGTCGGGTACGCGGCGGACGGTGGCGAGATCATCGACGTGACAGCGATGGAACCGTCGCTGCCATGGACGTCGGGCTCGCTGGTCAGCACGGGCGCGGACTTGAATCGATTCTATGCAGCGCTGGTCGCCGGAGAGGTGCTGCCCCTGGAACAGTTACGTCAGATGCTCGACGGCGTCGACATGGGGAACGACGACGGCATGTCCTACGGTCTCGGGGTCGGGTACACCGAGTTGCCCTGCGGCGCGCGGTTCGTCGGACACACCGGCAATGTGGTCGGCTTCACCACGATCACCGGTGCGACGTCCGACGGGCGCGCCGTGACCATCTCGCACACGGGTGAGTCAGCCGAACTCGAGATCGGTCCGGCGCTCACCCGTGCATTGTGCGATTGACCTACGTGCTCAGGCTGCGCGCCACTCCGGGGTGCGTTCCGGTGAGGCTTCCTTGAGCGCCGTGAGCGTGTCGTCGACGCCGAAGTCCTTGCCGTAGACGGGCGTTCCCGGCTGCTGACGCCACGACTCGGCGAGCGGTCCGGCGTCGACCGGGTCGAAACCGAGCTCGTCGACGATGGCGAACACGATCGTCTTGCCGTCCGGATCGTCGCCCGCGATCGGCAGTGCGATCCGACCCTCGGCGCCGTCCGGGAGACCCTTCTTGAGCAGGTGCTTCCAGTAGATCCCGTTGAACACCTTGTACACGGGCACACCGAGCTGCTCGGACACCCACACGCTCTCGGGAGTGCCGTTCTCGATGGCCTCGATCTTCCCGTCGCGCTGCTGCGGGTAGTAGTTGTTGGTCTCGATGACCGGTGCGCCCGGTTTGCGGGCGTCGAGGATGCCCGGGGCCAGGTCAGGTGTGTTCTTCTGCGGAATGGACACGATGACGAGATCGGCGTCCTCGGCTGCGTCCTTCGCCCACACGGCTGTAGCACCGGTTTCCTCGGCCAGGTCCGCAAGTGTCTCGGGCGCGCGCGAATTCGACACGCGGACCTCATGTCCCAGCTCGGTGAGTCGACGAGTCAGCGTTCCGCCGATGAATCCTGCTCCGATGATCCCGATCTTCATGCTGTACCTCTTCCGACGATGTCGTTGACTCTTCGCGCAACGGTCGCCGGGGTGGGTGCATTCCCCGGGCCGGGGTTTGTGTGATCCGGGGATCAACAGGGGTGACGCAGTGTGTACGCCGAACGGGTCAGCGTCGGAGGGCGTCGACCAGCCTGCGCCACCCTGGGCGTCGGCCGAACTCTGCGAGTAGTTCTTCGGCGATGTCCGGCAGAACCAGTTCGTCGGGGATCAGCAGCACGTCGGTCGCGGTGCGTGGTGACACCTGCAGCGCGGTGCCCACTCGTTTCACTCGGTGGATCGACGTCCGGTCGATGGTCCGGTCATACGCGCCGAGACGCAGACGAATCCTGTCGGGTCCGTACTCGGCGGAGATCGTCGTTCCCGGTGCCACCGTCCGACGAAACCACCACCGACCGGCGAACGGTGTGAAGAACAGAACCGCCAGCAACACCAGCGCCGCCGCCAGAATGACCGCCACGACGTAGGCGCCGAAGTAGAGCAGG
The DNA here is from genome assembly GCF_021245825.1 of Gordonia metallireducens. Taxonomy (NCBI): domain Bacteria; kingdom Bacillati; phylum Actinomycetota; class Actinomycetes; order Mycobacteriales; family Gordoniaceae; genus Gordonia; species Gordonia metallireducens. The sequence goes on from NZ_JAJQJP010000034.1 coordinate 52,135, forward strand.
GCGACCAGCGGTACCAGCACGGCGGCGAAGGTCGCGGGGACAACAGGCCCTCTGCGTAGAGACCGTTGCAACCGGTCGGGGAGTCCGTCGTCGGCGACGCAGCTGATGTGCACGGTGCCGCCGTCGCGAACCACTGTGCGGTGCGCCGAGTATGAGATCGAGGACGGCGGCGGGGCGGTCGTGCGACGTCGGCCGAGGAGCGGCGGCCGTGGATCGAATCGGGCGAGCAGATGGTCGCGGACCTCGAGCGGCACCAGTTCGTTCGGGATGATCAACGTGGTGCCCATCCCTGCGATAGTCGTTGTCGCGGTACGTGTTCGGTGCTTGACCCACCGGACGCCCGATGCCGGCAGGGTCGACCGCGCGCCGACCCATCCGAACGAGATCTCGTGCGGTCCGAACTCGGCGGACACCTGTGTCCCCTCGGGGATCTTGAGTGCCCATTCGCGAGGTCCCGTCTGGTAGAGCAGCACCCAGGTGAGCACCGCCAGCATGACGAGGCCACCGACCACTCCGAGTAGCACGTAGGCGAGGACGACGGTAGCCGGCTCGTCGATCTCGCCGACGACCAGCGAGACTCCCGGAACGATGCACAGCGCCGGGATCAGCACGACCCACACGAGCCGTTGGTTCAGGTAATGCGTGCGGCCGATCCGGTCGGTCATCGCGCGGTCGGCGACGGCTTCCGTCCGGATCGTCGAACCGTCCCGGGAGAAGCTGCCGTATGAGGATGTTCCGCTCGGCATCTCACGATTGTGGACGGCGGGGTGAGCACATGACACAGCCGGGCTGCCGTGTCGCATTCTCTGCGAGACGACAGCCCGGCCGCGGGTCGATCACACCGTCGGAACGGCGACCGGTTGTTCCACCTCATCGGACTCATCGGACTGCGGCGTCGTCGACTCCGCCCGTCGGCCGTCCCACCACGATCCGACGATCATCGCGATGATCGCGCACACCACCGTGGGAACGATGCCGTGGAGCTCGATGACGCCCTGCTTGCGCAGGACCTCGAACACGATCAGCACGATGACGCCGACAACCATCGACGCCACGGCGCCGGTCTTCGACGCCCCCGGCCAGAGCAGGCCGATGAACAGCGGGACGAACAGTCCGGCGGCGAGCAGCGAAACGGCGTAGGACGCAAATGTGAGGATCAGCGGTAGCGGACTGAACGACATGTAGGTGGCCGTCGCCACCGCGAGTGCGCCGATCACGCCGGTCGAGATCCGGGCGAGCTTCAGTGCTTTCGCGTCGTCGTCGATCTTCCGCAGGGTGCACAGGATGTCGCGTCCGAAGTACACGCCCATCACGTGGAGCAGCGAGTCGGTCGTCGACATCACCGCGGAGATCAGACCGGTGAGCGCCAGTGCGGCAATCAGTGTGCCGCCGTGCGTCAGCAGGAATGACGGCAGTGCCGAGTCGCCGGTCATGGTCGGGTCGATGATGGCGATACCGATGCCGATGACCAGGATGGGCGCGTTCACCAGCCAGAAGGAGATGGCCGAACCCCAGCCGAGCACGAGTCGAGTGGTTCGGACGTCCGGGCAGGACAGGATGCGCTGCAGGTAATTCGGCATGCAGGCGACTCCGAGTCCCCACGAGAGGCCCCAGCCGAAGGCGAGCATCGCGCTCGGCACCGGGCCGCCGAGGAACTGCGACAGGCCGGGCCCGTCGCTCCAGCTCAGTCCGTCGCTGCCGACCTTGGTGATGACCAGGACGAGGGCGAGCAGGACTGCCGCCACGAGCACCACCAGCTGGAAGGCGTCGGTACGGGCGACGGCCTGCATACCGCCGGTGAGGGTGTAGAGCACGAAGATGGTGCCGACCACCAGGATCACGGCCCAGACCTTGAAACCGATCGTCGTGGAGAGCAGGATGCCGACCGCGAAGAGCTGGGCGATCAGGTACACGAAATAGGCGATGACGATGGTGCCGGCCGAGGTGACGCGAACCGTCTTGTCCCCGTACCGCTTTCCCAGCAACTCGGGAACACTCTCCGACGTGCGACCGGCCCGGTGGACCCGACTGGACAGGAGCACGAGGAACAACAATCCGCAGCCGAGGCCGACGAACGTGTACGGGACCAACGCGAGTCCCATGCCATTCGCCGAGCCGACCAGACCGATCACGGTCAGGGCGGAGACGTAAGTGGCGGTGAAAGTCATCGTGCCCAGGACCGGACCCATGTTCCGGCCGGCGACGCTGTAGTCCGACGACGTGCTGATCTTCTTGTTGCTACGTATTCCGACGACGAGGATCAGGACGAAGTAGACCGCGATCAGAATGGTGAAGACTGTCTGCAAACTCACTGGTCGGCGCCTTTCGACTTGACCCGGTCACGCCAGTTGAGGATGAGCGCTGCCGCCAGGGGCGCACCGCCGCCGAGCACCATGACGGCGATCGAGGCGGCAACGGCAGGAACGGACACTGAATCCATCCGGTGGCCTTCTTCCTAGATATTGAGATGATTGTGTACACCGAGGGCTGGTTGTACGACGGTCTCCTGCGCTCGACGTTGAGCGGGGTGAACGCTAAGTCCCTGATGGAGAACCTGATTACGAGTTCGTGAGGGTATCTTCGTCATGTAACGGCCGTGTGACACGCAACACTCTCACGTCGAACACGCTAGCCGGTTGTATACATCTCCGCAACGGGTAGAGATCGATTCGCAGGGTTGTCCAGGGCCTACCAGGGGGAATCGTCGCCGGCGGACCGGCTTTGGCCCGCAGGATCTGCCGAGCCGGACGGGGAAGTGTCGAGTCTGCATGCAGGATGACGTCGGACACCGAAGGGGACCTGAAATGTCATGCGCGCCAGATTGGTTGCTCGCGATATGCGCGGCGCCGTCCGAAGGCGCACCGGTACGTGTGGAGCCGATGACGGGAATCGAACCCGCGTATTCAGCTTGGGAAGCTGATGTTCTGCCATTGAACTACATCGGCGTGCGAGCGCTGGGCTCGCGACCGAAAGCCTAGCAAACCGGGGTCGGGTCTTCGCGAGCGGCGCGAAAATTCTTCGCAGAACGGGTTGCGCACCTGCGGGGACGCACGTAGACTCGAACATAGTTTCGAGTTAGCCATGATGACGGGGGTTTGATCATGGCTTTCGGCGAGCCATCTGCACCACAACCACTTCTTCTCGACCAGTACGAGCGTCTGCACGCGCTGCTGGACGAGATCAGCGAGACGGCGTCCACCGCCTGTTCCGATACTGACCTGCTCAAGGTCGCGATCGAGCATGAGCGCGCCGAGCGTCGCATGCTGTCACTCTTCGCTGACCACATGGTCGCCATCGACGAGCGCTCCGCTTACCGCAAGGCGGGCTGTCAGACGGTCACCAACTTCGTCACAAGCGTGCTCAACCGCAGGGGCGAGGCCAACCGACTCCTCAACCGTGTGTGGGCGATCGGCAGGTTCCCCGACATGCAAGGTGAAGTTCTTGAGCCGAGGTTTCCGGAAACCGCGAAAGGCGTTGCCGACGGCGGTATCTCGGGCAGAAATGTCGATGTCATCGTCGAGGTGATGCGTAAGATCCCGGCCGGCGTCGACACTGCAGACCGCGAAGCCGCGGAGGCGACGCTCGCCCATTACGCCCGCGAGTACGACCCGGCCTCGCTCCGCGAACTCGGCGCACGCATCCTCGCCCACCTCGACCCGGACGGCACTCTCACCGACGACCGAGACCGTGCACGCATGAGGGGCATGCGGCTCGGGCCGCAGGACGCACAATTGATGTCCAAACTGACGGCGACGCTCGACCCCAAGACGCGGGCCATGCTCGACGTCGTGCTGGCGGTGTGGGCAGCGCCCGGCATGAACAACCCCGACGATCCGTCGTCACCCATCGGAGATCCGGCAGAGGCCGACCCCAAAGCCCTCGCGGCGGCGGCCGAGCGTGACGACCGCTCGACCGAGAAACGCAACCACGACGCGTTCAGCGCACTGCTGCGCTGCGTCCTCGACGGCGGCGCCCTCGGCGGTTCTCACCACGGACTGCCACCGCACGTCATCGTCACTATCACCGAGTCGGCGCTCCGAGAGCGTGCCGGAGCTCCCGCGCGCACCGCAACAGGCGCACTGCTCCCGATCAAAGACGCCGTCGAGCTCGCCGCCGAGGCGCAGCAGCACCTGGAGGTCTTTCGAGACCACACCGCCGAGGTCCTCTACCTCGGGCGCTCGAAGCGTCTGGCATCCCGACCGCAGCGGATCGCCGCAGTGGGCCGCGACGGCGGCTGCACGTGCCCACGCTGCACCCGTTCGTCCTTCGACTGCGAACTCCACCACGTCATCGAGTGGGCCGCCGAGAACGGCCCCACCGACATCGACAACCTGACCACCACATGCGGCGCGCACAACCGGGCGGTCGGCACACGCGAGGACCAGTGGGCGACCACGATCGTCGCGGACGGGGTCGACGCAGGTCGCGTCATCTGGCATCCACCGCGATCACACCCGGATCAGACGCCACGGGTGAACCGCGCCCACCGCACCGACGAGGTACTCAGCCGGATGCGGGCCGACGCTCACCGGCGCCGGTTCGGCACGCGGGTCGAGGCAGACAAGGCGGGGCCGACGGATACCGCCGCAGATCCACCCTGACCATTCGATAACCTCGACACGTGCTGCTTTCCGACCGCGACATCCGCTCCGAGATCGCTGACGGGCGCCTCGCCATCGATCCATTCGACCCTGCGCTCGTCCAGCCCTCCAGCGTCGACGTCCGGCTCGACAGTCTGTTCCGCGTGTTCAACAACACCCGGTACACCCACATCGACCCGGCCCAACGCCAAGACGAACTCACCACCCTCGTCGAACCGACAGCGGGTGAGCCGTTCGTGTTGCACCCGGGTGAGTTCGTGCTGGGTTCCACCCTCGAGGTGTGCACCCTGCCCCACGACCTCGCCGGACGCCTCGAAGGGAAGTCGTCACTCGGTCGCCTCGGCCTCCTGACCCACTCGACCGCCGGCTTCATCGACCCCGGCTTCTCCGGCCACATCACCCTGGAACTCTCCAACGTGGCCAACCTCCCGATCACGCTGTGGCCAGGCATGAAGATCGGGCAGCTCTGCCTCATCCGCCTCAGCAGCCCGGCCGAGCACCCCTACGGCAGCGAAAAGGTCGGGTCGAAATACCAGGGACAACGCGGCCCCACCCCGTCCAAGGCATACCTGAACTTCATCAAGAACGACTGACTGCGCGACAGGTTCCGATACGGCTCGTCGCAGGTTCCTCGCCTACTCAACCGGCGGCGGTCGACTGACGTTCACCCACCCGATCACCACCCGCCACGCCATGGTTGGTTGGCGGCAGGCCCACCTGGGTAATCGTTGCAACCATGAAGCTCACGGTGATCGGTTGCGGCTATCTCGGCGCGACGCACGCGGCCTGCATGGCCGAACTCGGACACGACGTCGTCGGAATCGACATCGACCCACAGAAGGTCGAACGCCTGCAGGCCGGTGACGTCCCGTTCTTCGAACCCGGGCTCGCCGACATCCTCCGCCGCAACCTCGACGCCGGCCGGTTGCGCTTCACCACCGACCACTCGGTAGCCGCCGACCACGCCTCGGTCCACTTCATCGGCGTCGGCACCCCGCAGGAGGTACGCGGTCATCGCGCCGACCTGTCACACGTCCACGCGGCAGTCGATTCACTTGTTCCCACGCTCCGGGGAAGACACGTTCTGATCGGCAAGTCCACCGTCCCCGTCGGCACGTGTGAGGAACTGTCGCAACGGATCTCGAACCTCTCGGCGCCGGGAGCCGAGATCGAGCTGTCATGGAGTCCGGAGTTCCTCCGCGAAGGCTTCGCCGTCGAGGACACCCTGTCGCCCGACCGTATGGTCCTCGGTGTCGGGCGACTCGTCGACGACCCGCAGGTCCCGCAGGCGGAATCCCTGGCCGGTCAGGTGGTCCGGGACATCTACCGCGAGGTCCTGGAAACCGGAATCCCGTTCATCGAGACCGACTGGGCCACTGCCGAACTCGTCAAGGTATCGGCCAATGCATTTCTCGCCACGAAGATCTCGTTCATCAACGCGATGAGCGAACTGTGTGAGATCGCCGGCGCCGACGTCGGCACGCTCGCCGACGCGATGGGGCACGACGCCCGGATCGGGCGACGATTCCTCAACGCAGGTTTGGGCTTTGGCGGAGGCTGCCTGCCCAAAGACATCCGTGCACTGACCGCCCGCGCCGATGAGATGGGTGCGCCTCGCGCAGTCGGGTTCCTGCGCGAGGTCGACGCCATCAACATGCGTCGACGCAGCGCCGCCGCGGAATTGGTTGCCGAAGCGCTCGGGGGAGAAGTCCTGGGCTGCAATGTCGCCGTACTCGGAACCGCATTCAAACCGGAAAGCGACGACGTGCGGGATTCGCCCGCTCTCGCCGTCGCCGGCCGTCTCGCGCTCGACGGCGCATCGGTCACCGTGTTCGACCCTCAGGCCATGGAGAACTCGCGCCGGGTACAGCCGATGTTGAGCTACGCCACCTCGGCACGCGCCGCGTGCGATCGAGCGGATGTTGTCGTCGTCACAACCGAATGGGCGGAGTTCGTGCACATGTCGCCGGACGAGCTCGCATCGGTGGTGCGGCACAAGCGCATCGTCGACGCCAGACGCTGCCTCGACTCGCAGGCCTGGCGGTCGGCGGGGTGGGACTACCGCGCGCTCGGCGGTCCCGTGCCCGCGCGAAAAACCGGGACAACCAGTTCGTTCACGCAGGTGAACGGCTCGCCGACGAAAGCGGTTCCCTCCGTACACGTGTTAGGTTGAACCCCGCGATGTGATCAGGGGACACCTTCTCGCCGTGGGGGCGTGCTGGGCGAGGTGCACAAGTGCAGGAATTATCAGATGACCGACACGGTGTTCGATTCGGCTGTGGGACCGGCCTCTGCGGCAGCAGAGAGCCCGGTCGAGTCCGCAGTGCTCGACGACGTGCGGTCCAAACTCCGTCTGCGCGGGCTTGACGGCGACGCTCGAGTGGTCCTCCTGGGGCTCGACGGGAACGGATGCGTGTCGGTCGGACGCTTCGACACCTCCCGCGGCACCGTCGCCGACACCTATGCCGACGCCGCGCTCTCACTCGGAGCGCTCGACCGTGCCATCGCCGACCACCTGACCCGAATCGGACGGGTCGAATCACCCACATCGCCCGAGTGGCAGGACGAACTCTTCGATCTCATCTCGCGCGGACGTGAACGACTGCAGGATTCCGATGGCACGTTTCTGATGGGACGCCAACACATTCGGTTGTTCCGGATGGCGCGGCGAGATGTCGAGGAGGCCGGTGGTGCGCTCATCGCACGCGGGGAGGATCTGGCTCGTGCGGCGGTGGCCGGCGCGCAGGCCCATGCAGTCGTCATCACCGACGGCCTCGGCGTGTGGCCCGGCCTCCGCGACGGGATCGCGAAAGCCGTACCGGTACCGGTCGTCGACGCCGCTCCCGGTCCGATGACGGCTCCGGTGCCAACCGGACCGCTCGACGGACCCCGGAACGAGTCCGAGCCAGAAGTGCGTGCCTCCGCTCCCGGCGACACGGCCGCCACCGACAGCCCTCCGACGCCCGTCGGAGAACCTGCGGCCGACGCACCGGCGGAGGCACCCGTCGAAGCCGCCACCGCGCAGCCCGACGACCTGGAACCCGGCGTCAGCGACACAGATGCCGGTGCCGATCTCGCCGAACCCGATGAGCGTCTCCCTGACGCCACCGATGACACGAAGCATGCCGACGCGGAGGACGGCGGCAGCGCTGATCCCGCAGAGGCCACCGCGACGGCCGACAGTCCGGACCCGGCCCAGCCGACACCCGGAGACGACGATCGAGTCGCGGTCGAGCCCCCGGCATCCACGGACGCAGAGGCAGCCGAGACCACGGACCGCCGCGGAGCCGACACTTTCGACAGCAAGGTCGAGTTCGCTGCCGAAGGTGAGACCAGGGCCGAACCCGAACCTGTCGTCGACGATTCCCCAGAGCTCTCTGCCGACGAGGTCACCGACCAACCCGCCACGGGGGTGGCCGGATCCGCGCCTGACGACGCCCCCACCGAGAAACTCTCGCTGCCGTTCGCCCCGCATGCCGGAAACCATGGTCGTTCAGGCGATTTCCCGGTCATCGGTGTCGAGCGGAAGCTCCATTCGCCGGTCGCGCAACCGGTGGACCCAGGCCCTGCAACGGCTTTCGGCGCCCTGACAGTGCATTCCGGGCCCACTCCGGTTCCGGAAACCGCGCCGGCTGACGTGCACATGCCGGACCCGGTCGTGTCGCCACACGCGAACGCCCCTGCACCGGAGTCATATTCGCCCGTCCCTCAGACCGGTTCGACGCCGGCTGGTTCTCGGCGCACGGCGAAGCGGCTAATGGCCGGGGTGGCGCTCGTCTGCGCACTCGCAGTCATCGGAGTCGCGGTCGCGCTGGCCGCGGGGAGCAACGACTCCTCGCCGGCACCGGTTGCAGGTCCGACCACGCCGGCGACGACGGCACCGACCACCCAGGAGTACGCCGATCCGGCGATCTTCGCGGAGGCACGTCAACCGGCGCAGCGTTACACGCCACCGCCACCGCCCGTGACGACCAACGAGCCGGCACCCTCGCCACCACGGCCCCGATCCCGCGCACCGCGACCGCAGCGCGGCGTGACGATCCCGAACCCGATCCCCGGACTCCCGCCGATCGTCCTGCCGTAACCGGGCGGGGATCAGTCGGGCGGGGATCAGTCGGGCGGGGATCAGTCGGGCGGGATCGGCCAGGCGGGGATCGGTCGGGCGAGCCGTCACTCGGCGGGTTGTGCCCGCAGTCCCCGCGCGATGAAGTCCAGGACGTTCTCGTAGTTCGCGTCGGCTTCCACGTTCGGCGGCAGTGCACCCATGAGTTCCAGGCTGACCGCCCCGTGCACCGCCGACCACGTCTGCATCGCGAGCGTCGTCGGGTCGCCCGTCGCGACCACGCCCGCGACCTGCCCGTAGCGGATGACGTCGACAAGTACCTCGAAGGCGTGAGCCGCGACCTCGAGCTCGGGCGTGCACCGAGCGGAGAACATCAGCCCGTAGACGACCGGACTCGACGTGGCGAAGCGACGGTAGCCGCGCCCCGAGCTCCGCAGACGCGCGGACGGATCGTCGTCGCTGGCGGCCACCGCTCGGCCCAGCTCGGCGTAACCGTCGGTGACCAGCGCATCCAGTAGTCCGTCGCGGCCGTCGAAGTGGTTGTAGACGCCCATCGGCGCGACGTTCGCCTCGGCCGCCACCGCTCGGACGGTCAGCCCCGCCTCGCCATCCCGCTCGAGGATCGTGCGGCCGGCTCGGATCAGTGATGAACGGATCTCGGCGGCTGAGGTACGGGTGCGCGGCTTCGCGGGGGACATATTGACAATCTACTAGAACGGTGTTCTTCTTGAATAGAACGTTGTTCTACAACAGTGGTACGGCGTTCCATATCCGAACTGTCGCTCACGGAACAGGAGAATGCTGATGCGTACTGGACGTATGGGTTCACGCTGGTGGGCGCTCGGCGCCCTCAGCTTTGCCGAACTGCTGGTCATGATCGACAACACGATCGTCAACGTCGCCCTGCCGACGCTGGCCCGCGACCTCGATGCCGGGATCTCCGGCCTGCAATGGATCGTCGACGCCTACACGCTCGTGTTCGCCGGTCTCCTCCTGACCGGCGGCTATCTGGGCGACCGGTTCGGTCACCGGCGGATGCTCCTCACCGGTGTCATCGGCTTCATGGGGGTGTCCATCCTCGCGGCGTCGTCGCAGAACCTCGGTCAACTCATCGCTTCCCGTGGTGGTCTCGGGTTCTTTGCGGCACTGGTGTTCCCGGCGACACTGGCCATCATCACGACGATCTTCGTCGACGCCAAGGAACGGGCGACGGCCGTCGGTATCTGGGCCGCCGTCTCCGGTATCGCCGTCGCCATCGGCCCCGTGATGGGTGGCTGGTTGCTCGAGCACTTCTCGTGGACGTCGGTGTTCTGGGTCAACGTCCCGTTCGGACTGGCCGCGCTCGCCGTGATCCTCGCGGTGGTGCCCGGCACCCGACCGCTGGCGGTGCCTCGATTCGACGCCGTCGGGGTGGGTCTCTCGATCGCCGGCCTGGGATTGCTCACCTACACCCTGATCGAAGCGCCGCACGTCGGCTGGGGTGAGACCCGAACGGTCCTCGGAATCGTTGCCGCTCTGGCAATCCTCACCGTGTTCGTGGTGACCCAATTGCGAATCGCGCATCCCATCCTCGACGTGCGGCTGTTTGCCAACCGGCACTTCGCCACTGCCGCCGGGATGATCAGCGTCGCGTTCTTCGCTCTGTTCGGGTTCATCTTCCTGATCACCCAGTTCTTCCAGGCGGTCAAGGGCTACGGCCCGCTCGCTGCCGGTGTGAGGACCCTGCCGTTCGCGATCGTGATGGCGGTGCTGTCGCCGGTGGCGATGGTCCTCTCACACCGGTTCGGGGCGCGCTACGTCGCGGTGACGGGCGCCTTCCTCATGTCCGGCGGGTTCGCGCTTGTCGAGTTGGCCTCGCGCACATCGGGATACTGGGAACTGATCATCTGGGCGATGTCGCTGATGGCCGCCGGCCTGGCGTTCATCTCGGGCCCGTGCACGCAGCTCATCATGAACGCGCTGCGTCCCGAACAGGCAGGCGCGGGAAGCGCGATCAACGACACCACCCGCGAGATCGGTGGCACCCTCGGCGTCGCGGTGCTCGGCTCGATCCTGACCTCTGCCTATGTCGCCGGCATCGGGGATCGACTGTCGGGTAGCGGTTTACCCCGTGAGGTGGTCGCCACTGCGGAGCAGTCGGTGATGGCCGGGGTCGAGGTCGCCGGCCGCGTGCCCGCCGCGATGAGTGAAACGGTCCGCACCGCGGTCCAGGAAGTGTTCATGGACGGCCTGCACAACGCGGTGTGGGCGGCGGTGGCCATCACCGCCGCAGCCGGCGTGGCAGCCGTGTTCCTGCTGCGCGGCACGGTGGCGGGGAGGGACGCCTTCGAGACGCAAGCTCCGGATGCTCATCGGGGAGAGGCGTCAGAGATCGAGCGTGAGGTTCCCGCCGGCACTGCGTGAGACGCAGGTCAGCATGGTCCCGGCCTCGCGTTCGGGCTCGGTCAGGATGTTGTCGCGGTGATCGATGTCGCCGGACAACGTCCTGACCTTGCATGTGCCACAGAAGCCTTGCTGACACGAGTACGGCACGGACGGCATCACCCGACGGATCGCGGCGAGCGCCGACTCGTCGGCGGCGACCGGGACCTGCGCACCCGTGGACGCCAGCGTCACCGTGAACGGTGAACCGTTCTCCACCGGTGGCGGGCTGAAGCGCTCATAGTGCAGTTCGATGTCCGCGCGGTCGGCCAGATGGCGGCGGAGGTTCTCCAGCATCGGGACCGGTCCGCAGCAGTACACGGCGAGATCGGCATCGGAATCCGGTACCGCCCCGACCAGTTCCGGCATGGTCGGGAGGCCGTGCTGATCGTCGGTGCGGATGGTGATGCGGTCGCCGAACCTCGCGACCTCGTCGAGGAACGGGATCGAGTCGGCGGAGCGGCCGGTGTAGATCATCGACCAGTCCAGCCCGAAACGTTCCGCCACCGCGAGCATCGGCAGGATCGGGGTGATGCCGATCCCGGCGGCGATGAAACGAATCCGGCGAGCCGGTGAGCCATGGCCGGGGACGGCCATCGGAAAGGCGTTGCGCGGTCCCTTGATCGACACCACGTCCCCGACCCTCAGGGCGTCGTGGACCTCGATCGAACCGCCGCCGCCGTCGGGGATACGACGCACCGCGATGCGGTAGTGCTCGCGGTCGGCGGTGTCGCCGCAGAGCGAGTACTCGCGCATCCGTCCGGACGGCAGCAGCACGTCGATGTGGGCACCGGCATGCCACGGCGGCAGCATTCCGCCCTCGGCGGCGGCGAGCGTCAACGCGATCACGTTCTCGTCATGCGCGACGACCTCGCGATCCACGATGCGCACCTGCGTGGTCCCGGGGTTGACCGGTGCCGGCCTCAACGGGGACAACGGGCGCCACGCGGGCCACCAGGCTCGCATGAACGCGGTGCCCACGGTGAGGATCGGATCGTGTCGCCACCGCCCGTAGAGATGCGGGGGCGGTTGGGTCAGACTCGTCGAATGCGGATGTGCGCGTTGGTTCATCGGACTTCCTCAGGCGACGTTGCGCGCGGCCGGCGACGACGCGAGATAGGCGACGGCCTGGGCGGTGCTGCCGATCTGCTCGGGACGGAACCCGGGGCGGAAGTAACTGAAGGTGGAGAAGACGATGCTCCGCAGCGGCGGGAGCACGTTGGCGCGCACCCCGCGGTGGAACTGCCACTTCTTCTGGATGTAGTTGTACGACACCGAGGTGTCCTGCTTCATGATGAACCGGTAACCGCGCTGCACCAGGAACAGCAGGATCGGCAGGACCACGAGCATGGCGCGTCCGCGCCGCAGGTAGCTGTCCCCGAAGTAGGCCGCGACATCGTGTGCGACCGCGCGGTGTTCCACTTCCTCCGCGCCGTGCCACATGAACAGGTCGGCCATCGTCGGGTGCGCTCCGGCCTCGACCCAGTTGTTGTTCAACGCGAAATCGCCGAGCACCGCGGTGTAATGCTCGAGCGCCGCGATCAGCCACAGCCGTTCGACGAGGTGCTTGTGTCGGGCCTCGGTGGAACCGCCCGTCGCCGGGCCGAGAACCCGGCGGAAGATCCACTCCATCTGCAACTGATACGGGCGCGGATCGATGCCGTGGTGATCGAGGAACTCCCACAGCACGTGATCATGGGCCTCGGCGTGCATGGCCTCCTGGCCGATGAAACCCCGCATCCGGGAGGCGAGCTCCTCGTCGGCGACCAGCGGCAGCGCCTCGTTGTAGGTCTGTACGAACCAGCGCTCACCCTCCGGCAGAAGGAGGTTCAGGACGCTGATGAAGTTCGACGCCACGGGGTGACCGGGAATCCAGTGCAGGGGCACGTCGTCCCAGTCGAAGGCCACATTGCGGGCATGTAGCTCGACGGGTCCGGGATCTGCCTGATCGGTCTGGGACAGATCAGTACGCGGGCGTTCGACGGTGCTCATCCGGTGACCTTCTGTCGGGCGCCGATGCGCGACAACCACGGCGCGAAACGGTAGATGCGATAGCCGACCTTCGCCTCGGGGGTCACCGGGACGACGGCCTTGTTGTGCTCGACGGCCGAGACGATTTCGGCCGCCACGCGATCCGGGGTGAAGCCTCGGCGCTGGTAGAAGCGGTCCAGGCGATCCCGTTGCGTCTGTTCGGAATCGGAGTCGAGGCCGGCGATCGGCGTGGACGACACGATGTTGGTGTCGACTATGCCCGGGCAGATGGCGCTCACGCCGATGCGGTGTTCGGCGAGTTCGGCCCGCAGCGACTCGGAGAAGAGCAGGACACCGGCCTTCGACGCCGAGTACAACCCGAGGCTGCGAGACGGCGTGAACGCCGCCGCCGACGAGACGTTGACGATGTGCCCGCCGACCCCGCGTTCCACCATCTGCCGACCGAACTCGCGGCTCCCGGTGATGACGCCGCGCAGGTTGACGTCGAGGAGTCGGTCGACCTGCTCGTCGGTGGCGGCGAGAGCTCCACCGGCCAAGCCGATTCCGGCGTTGTTGATCACGACGTCGGGCACGCCGTGCTGCTCCCGGACCATCGCGGCGAAGGACACGAACGCCTCGGTGTCGGAGACATCGAGGAGATAGGCGTGCGCGACCGCCCCGGCGACCTTGCAGGCCTGCTCGGTTTCGGCGGCGGTGTCGAGGTTCCGGTCGGCGAGAACGAGTTCGCAACCGCGTTCGGCGAGCAGTAGCGCGGTCTCCCGCCCGATACCGCTACCGGCACCGGTGATCACCACCAACTTCCCGGCGAGAGGCTTCGGTTCGGCGAACACCCGCAACCGCTCGACGGTCGGCGGCGCGTCGGTGCCGGTCTGTGCGGCGAGGAAGTCGAGGACCGTCTCGGTCAGGTAGTCGGGGTGGGTGTACGGCAGCCAGTGGCCGGTGGGGGTGTCGCGTCGCCACAACTTCGCCGCATAGTCCGGGGTGTTCTCGTAGATGGCCGGGCGCAGGGCGATGTCGCGTTCGTTGACCACCTGCAGGACCGGCACCGTCGTCGGACGCGGCTCCGGACGGATCAGTTTCTGGCGGATGTTGGCGCGGTACAACGCGAGTCCGGTGATCATGTCGCGGCGCAGGGTTCCGGCGACCACGACGTTCTCCGGTGGCGTGCCCTCGACGGTGTGCAGGAACTGCTTCCACGCCCGCGGATTCCCGAGCGCGGTCAGCAGGGCGTTCGGGAGGACGGGGAGCTGGAACAGTCCCGTGTAGGCCGACGAGAGCGATTGCGTCGCAATGGTTCGCACGCGGTGCGGCGTCGGACGGGTCAACCCTTCGCGGAGCAGCTGGCCGAGATGATCAAGGTTCGGTCCGGAGACCGAGACGAAGGAGGCGATGCGGGTGTGTGCACGCGGCCGGCTCACGGCCTCCCATGCCTGCACCGAACCCCAGTCGTGGCCGACGACGTGGACGGGAGCATGGGGGCTCACCGCTTCGGCGACGGCGAAGAGGTCGTCGGCGAGTTCGGCCAACCGGTACGCGGCCACCTCGCTGGGACGATCGCTCTCGCCGAAGCCGCGGCAGTCGTAGGCCACCACGTGGTACTTCTCGGCAAGCCGGGGCGCGATGTGCGTCCAGAGGTGGTGGGTGTCGGGCCAGCCGTGAACCAGCAGGACCGTCGGATTTCCCGGGTCGCCCAGTTCGAAGGTCGCCAGCGTGACGCCGTCGCCGGACGCCATCCCCCGCCGCCACTCGGGCCGCACCTGCACTGCCTGTTCGGACATCCGTGTCACCTCGCTGTAGACCCCGATTGGAGTTACACGTTACCAACGGTTACACAAATGTCTAGACCCTTGTGCGAACCCGTCTCACCGCGGATTCCCCGTGTACACGGGCTGAAACCGGACGGGTACGAAAAAGCCCGGGTCGGTGAGACCCGGGCCCTTCGAGACGGTCTTTCCCCTTCGAGACGGCCTTCCGCGAGCTTCGGGCCACCTCAGGGGGCGAGGTGGCCGAGCCTGTTCACTGCCGGTAAGACGACAGGAAGTTGCCGATCCGCTCGACGGCCTCCTTGAGGTCCCTCGACCACGGCAGCGTGACGATGCGGAAGTGGTTGGTGTCGCCGAGGTTGAACCCGCTGCCCTGCACGACGAGGATCTTCTCCTGCAGCAGGAGGTCCTGGACGAACAACTCGTCGTTGTGGATCTCGTGCACCTCGGGATCGAGGCGTGGGAAGGCGTAGAGGGCGCCCTTGGGCTTCACGCAGCTGACGCCGGGGATCTCGTTGAGCTTCTCCCAGGTGACGTTGCGCTGTTCGAAGAGCCGGCCGCCGGGGGAGACGAGTGCGTCAATGGACTGATAACCGCCGAGCGCCACCTGAATGGCATGTTGCCCAGGCACATTCGCGCACAGTCGGGTGGAGGCGAGGATGCCCATGCCCTCGATGAATCCCTTGGCGTGGTCCTTCGGTCCGGTCATCACGACCCAGCCCGCGCGGTACCCGCACACCCGGTACGCCTTCGACAGGCCGTTGAAGGTCAGGCACAGCAGATCCGGAGCCAACGACGCGACGTTCACGTGCTCGGCGTCGTCGTAGATGATCTTGTCGTAGATCTCGTCGGCCAGGATCAGCAGCGAATGCTGACGGGCCAGTTCGACGAGCTGCTGCAGGACTTCGCGTGAGTAGACCGCACCCGTCGGGTTGTTGGGGTTGATGATGACGATCGCCTTGGTGCGATCGGTGATCTTCGACGCGATGTCGGCGATGTCGGGGTTCCAGCCGTTCGCCTCGTCGCAGCGGTAGTGGACAGGGGTGCCGCCGGAGAGCGAGGTCATCGCCGTCCAGAGCGGGTAGTCCGGTGCCGGGATCAGGACCTCGTCGCCGTCGTTCAGCAGCGCCTGCATGGTCATCGTGATGAGCTCGGAGACACCGTTGCCCAGGATGACGTCGTCGACGTCGAAGAAGGGGAAGTCGGGGATCAGCTCGTACCGCGTGACCACCGAACGACGAGCGGACAGCACACCGGCGGACTCGGAGTATCCCTGCGAGTACGGGAGCGCATGGATCATGTCGCGCATGATCACGTCGGGTGCCTCGAACCCGAACAAAGCCGGGTTGCCGATGTTCAGCTTGAGGATGCGATGGCCCTCCGCCTCGAGCCGCTGCGCGTGCGCGTGTACGGGTCCGCGGATCTCGTAACACACGTTCTGCAGCTTGAGCGACTGCTCGAGCGGCTTGAGGTTCTGGTTCAGATGCGATACATGGGGCCTACTCACGGGTTCAATTGTCGCAGCCGGACGCAAATGGGTTTCCGCCAGTGCTGTGCCACCGTGGCCCAGCGCACGAAAAACGGGCTCCGACCGTGGTGGTCGGAGCCCGTTTCGGTACTGCTGTGACTACTTGTGGCCGGGCCGCTTCTTGCCGGCCGCGATGCCGAATCCCTTGGCCTTCGACGCCCCGGTCTCGGCGATGGTCCGGGCGTCGCCCGACCCGTTGTCCGACGGGGTCGGGACCTCGGTCCCGTTCGTCTCGGCCGGTGCCTCGGCTGCCGGTGCCTCTGCTGCAGGTGCTTCAGCTGCCGGGGTCTCCTCGACCTCGGGTGCCTCGGCGGGCGCTTCGGCTTCCGGGGCTGCCTCGGAAGCGGGGGTGGCCTCTGCGGGTGCTGCAGCAGGTGCCGCGGCCTTGCTCGCGCCACCGGGGCGCTTCTTGCCCGCGGCCATGCCGAAGCCCTTGGCCTTGGCCGGCTTCTCCTCGGTCAGCACCGCAGCCGAACCGCCCTGGGGTGCCTCGGTTGCAGGCTCGGCCTCGGCGGCCGGTGCCTCGCTCGCCGGTGCCTCAGTGGAGGATGCCTCTGCGGCCGGTGCCTCAGCGGCGGGAGCTGCTGCCGGAGCCTCCGCGGCCGGCTTGGGAGCGGCCTTGCCGATCCCGCCCGGACGCTTCTTGCCCGCGGCCATACCGAAGCCCTTGGCCTTGCCCGGCTTCTCTTCCGTTGCGGCAGCGACCGATGTGTCCGTTGCGGCTGCGACCGATGTATCCGTCGCGGTGGTGGCCGACTCGGTGTCGACGGTCGGGGCGGCATCGGGTGCCGACTCGGCCTCGTCGACCTTGTTCTCGGCGGGGGCGGTCACACCGGCGTCGGCTGCTGCCGCATTCGGGGTGGCCGTCTTCTGGCCGGGGCGCTTGCCCGCGGCCATGCCGAAGCCCTTGGCCTTCGCGGGCTTCGCCTCTGCCGGTGCCTCGGCCTTCACGGCCTCCGACGACTCGGTTTCGGCGGGAGCCGGTGCTGCCGACGCGGCAGGCTTGCTCGCCGCACCCGGCTTCTTGCCGCCCTTCATGCCGAAGCCCTTCGAGGCGGGCTTCTTCTCGGCGGGTGCCTCGGAAGGTGCCTCGGCGGGTGCCGATGCGGCGGCCGGTGCTGCAGCCGCGGCGCCCGGCTTCTTGCCGCCCTTCATGCCGAAGCCCTTGGACGCGGGCTTCTTCTCGGCAGGTGCCTCGGCAGGCGCAGCCGGTGCCTCGGTCTTGGCCGCGGCGCCGGGCTTCTTGCCGCCCTTCATGCCCAGTCCGACCTTCGGCTTCGGAGCTGCCTCGGTGGTCGCCGTCGCGGTCGCGGCCGCTGCGGCCGGGACCTTCTCGGGCTGGGGTTCCGGCTCCGGCTCGGGAGCACTCGGACGCGGGCCGAGGTAACGGCCGCCGAGCTTGACCTCGGTCTTGCCGCGCTTCACCGAATCGAGGAGCAGCTGGGCGACGTCGACGACCTCGACCTTGCCCTCGGACTCGGTGCCGCTGGTCCGGGCGGTCACACCGTCGGTGAGCATGACGCGGCAGAACGGGCAGCCGGTCGCGACCTTCTTGACCTCGCCGGTGGTGTCGCCCAGCGTGTCGAGCGCCTCGTCGACCCGGTCGATGTTGATGCGCTTGCCGATCTGCTCTTCCATCCACATGCGGGCACCACCGGCGCCACAGCACATGGACCGTTCGCCGTGACGCGGCATCTCGGTCAGGGTCGATCCGGCCGCACCCATGAGCTCACGCGGGGCGTCGTAGACCTTGTTGTGGCGGCCCAGATAACACGGGTCGTGGTAGGTGACGCCCTCGCCGAGCGGGGCGACCGGCACGAGCCGCTTCTCGCGAACCAGGCGGTTCAGCAGCTGCGTGTGGTGGACGACCTCGTACTTGGCACCCAGCTGCGGGTACTCGTTGCCCAGTGCGTTGAAGCAGTGTGCACAGGTGACGACGACCTTCTTGCGCTGCTCGGGCGCGGTCGAGAAGACCTCGCCCAGCATCTCGATGTTCTGCTGCGCGAGCATCTGGAAGAGGAACTCGTTGCCGGCGCGTCGTGCGGAGTCACCGGTACAGGTCTCGCCCTCGCCGAGGACCATGAAGTTGACCGCGGCCATGTCGAGGAGCTCGGCGACGGCCTTGGTGGTCTTCTTCGCGCGGTCCTCGTAGGCGCCGGCGCAGCCGACCCAGAACAGGTACTCGAAGCCCTCGAACGACTCGACGTCCTTGCCGAACACCGGGATCTCGATGTCCATCTCGTCGATCCAGGCGGTCCGCGCGGAGGCGTTCTGACCCCACGGGTTGCCCTTGTTCTCGAGATTCTTGAACATGCCGGCCAGCTCGGTCGGGAAGTCCGACTCGATGAGGACCTGGTAGCGACGCATGTCGAGGATGTGGTCGACGTGCTCGATGTCGACCGGGCACTGCTCGACGCAGGCACCACAGGTGGTGCAGCTCCACAGCGTCTCGGTGTCGATGACCGCACCCAGCGCCTCGGGATCGAATTCACCCTCGGCCGACTCGATGCCCTCGCCGCCGCCGATCTTGCCCTTCGACTCGCCGACCAGCTTGCGGGAGGCCTCGGCACGTGCGGCCTCGGGGATCGCGTTGAGCTTGTCCTCGAGGACGTTGCCCTCGGCGTCGACCAGACCGACCTCGTCGCCGCCCATGTCCTTACGGCCACCGGCCAGCAGGTACGGGGCCTTGGCGTTGCCGTGGTCGCGCAGCGACATGATGAGCAGCTTCGGCGACAGCGGCTTGCCGGTGTTCCAGGCCGGGCACTGCGACTGGCAGCGACCACATTCGGTACAGGTGCTGAAGTCCAGCCAGCCCTTCCAGGAGAAATCCTCGATCTTGCCCGCGCCGAACGCATCGACGTCCGGATCGGCGGTCTCCATGTCGAGGACCTTGCCCTGGCTCATCATCGGCTTGGCCGCACCGAGGGCGACGCCACCGTCGGCCTCACGCTTGAAGTAGATGTTGAAGAACGCCGAGAAGCGGTGCCACGCCACGCCCCAGTCCGTGTTCAGGCCGACGACGGCCAGCCACACCATGCCGCTCATCAGCTTGATGACCGCGAAGATCGACACCAGGGTCGGCGACGCGGGCAGGATCTTCGCCACGTTCATGGTGAAGAAGTCCGAGTAGGCGTTCGCATGACCGTAGGTCGCGATCTTCGACGCCTTCACCAGGATCATGCCCAGGCCCTCGAGCAGGACGACGGCCTCGACGAAGTAGGCCGCGCCGAAGCGGGATCCGGAGAACCGCGAGATGCGCTCGGGGACGCGCGGGTGGTTGAGCTGGCGGATCACGATCAGCACGATGATGCCGACCACGGTGCCGATGCCCAGGAGCTCGTCCCACAGGTGCCACGCGAAGGTGTCACCGAAGACCGGCCAGTGGAACGTCGGGTCGATCGACTGACCGTAGGCCTCGAACCACAGCAGGGCGCCGCCCATGAAGCCGACCATGACCAGCCAGTGGGCCCAGCCCACCGTCCGGAACTTCACCATCCGGGTGTGGGCGATGAATTCCTTGATCATGGTCGTCAGGCGCGGGATCACCGGCCAGAATCGGGATCCGTCGACCTTCTGGCCGAGTTTGATGGTGCGGAACATCCGCACCACCCCGGCGAGGAACAGGTACCAACAGAAGAGGCTGATCACCGCTGCTGTGGTGCCGATGGCAATCGTCGTGGCTGTCACGGGCGCGTACCGGCCTTTCGTCTAGGTCGTCCCGCCACCGGGGGAAGCGCACAGAGTGCGCAGGGCTGCCCCCACGGAGCGGTGTACTACAGGTAACCGTAATTCTTCGCGCCGGTGGCGCGCTGCCAAGGTTGGCCTAATTCTTGCTGGTCTAAACTCACAGCGAATGATACTCGCCAGTAACTTACTGTCGAGTCAGGGTGGGGAGGATCCCAATTCGCCTCCCGGCCGGCGCCGGGGTCAGCGGACGCGGGCCACTTTCTCCAGCTCCTCGAGGGCGGTGTCGAGGTGCGTCAGCAGTCGCTGCAGGCTCGGGACCTGCGCACGGGCGCCGATCAGCCCGAAGTTCAGGTGCTTCGCAGAGCTGGTCACGGTGATGTTCAACGCCAGCCCCTCCATGGCGATCGACACGGGGTAGACGCCGTCTAGCCGGGCGCCGTTCCAGTAGAGCTCCTCGGACGGTCCGGGCACGTTGCTGATGATGATGTTGAACTGCGGTGGGACGTACTGGACGAAGCCCGGCACGGTCGCGAACGCGAGCGGCGCGAAGTTCGCGGCGCCCAGCGCGAGTGCCTGCAACGGCCGGAGTCCGCGGACGACGTTCTTCGCCTGCCGGGCCGACGTCACGAGCGAGTTGAGCCGGCGTTCGGGATCGGGCTCGTCGGTCGCGAGGTCGACCATGATGGCGGTCACGGCATTGCCGTCGGAGTCGTCCTCGGTGTGCATCGATACGGGAACCGCCGCGATCAGCGACGAATCGGGCAGCGCGTCGTGCTCGATCAGATACGAGCGCAGGGCGCCCGAACACATTGCGACGAGGACGTCGTTGAGTGTGATGTCCAGCGCGTCGGCGACCGCACGTAGTCGCTCGATCTCCCATTGCTGGGCGGCGAACCGGCGTGCGCTCCCGATCGCCACGTCGAGGATGGTCCGCGGGGCGCGGGGAACGGGCGGCACGAAGCCGGGCTTGCGCAGGCCGGCGACGGCGACCTTGGCGGCCGCGGGGGCGATCCCCGCCACCTGCAGGCCGGCGTCGGCGATCCCGGCGATCCGCGAGCGCAGGGTCGGTGCGGGTCGTGGACGCTTCTTCCCGATGAGCTTCGGGTCCCACGGTGCCGACCCGGAGCGATCGTCGGGATCGGGTGTGAGCATGCGCTGCAGCAGGCGGAGCGCCGACACCCCGTCGACGATCGAGTGGTGGATCTTGCTGTAGATCGCGACCCGCCCGTCGTCGAGGCCTTCGATGACGTGGGCTTCCCACATCGGCCGGTTCCGGTCGAGCAGGGTGCCGTGGTTCAGCGACACATAGCGCAGTAGTTCGCGGATGCGTCCCGGGCGGGGGAGTACCGCGCGCCGGACGTGATAGTCGAAGTCGATCTCGTCGTCGTAGGTCCAGGCGACATTGCCCAGGATGGTGACGGGCGGCGCCGGGCGCTTGCGGAACAGGGGGTGGATCTCGCTGCAGGATGAGAAGGCCTCGATGACCTCTTCGACGAGGTCGGCCGACGATTGCCCCTCGCGCGGCACGAAGAGTTGAAGTCCGCCGACGTGCATCGGCTGCTCACGTGTCTCGGCGAGCAGGAACATCGACGAGGTCACCGGCATGTACTGCATGCACACTCTCTTCCACGGTTGTCGGTTACGCGGGGCGTCGGTTACGCGGGGCGTCGGATACGCGGGTGTCGGATACGCATCGGGGCTGAGCGCAGCAGATGGTCTCAATATCGGCCCGGGGTCACCGGAGCGGCGGCGAATCGTCATCTTGGGTGAGATGTATTCGTACACCTAGGTTGTACAGGTGAGGTCAGCAGCGCGTCTTGTCGTACCGGTGTTGCTGGTGGTCGTCGAACTGTGGATCACCGTCGCAGCCACGTGGATGTATGTCGTGGCCGGTGACCGGGTCCTCGACGCCGAGCAGGTGCCGGACGGGTCGACGCTCCTGGTGCTCGGTTCGCTGGTGGAGGACGGTGCTCCCGGCGACTATGTCCGCGGCCGGTTGGATGTCGCGGCGGAGCTGTACCGGGATGGGCGCGTTGCGCGAATCATCAATTCCGGCAACGGTTCTCCCGAGGCGGGTGACGAACCGACGGTGATGCGGAGCCATCTCGAAGCCGCAGGGGTGCCGGCGCAGGTCATGGTCGACGACCCGCTGGGACTCGACACCGCGGCGAGCTGCCGTCGCGCCCGGGAGGTGTTCGGCGCGGAGGGGTTGGTCATCGTGACGCAGGACTTCCATCTCGAGCGCGCCATCGCGCTATGCCGCGGCGAGGGCGTCGATGCCCGCGGCGTCGAAGCCGAATGTGATTGCCCCACATGGACACTGGTGCGCAATCACATCCGCGAGGCGGTGTTCGCCGGCCCGAAGGCGGTGCTCAGCCGGATAAGCTGAGAGCTGGCTTCGATACGGCTCGTCGCAGGCTCCTCGCCTACTCAACCAGCGGTCTGGTGGCCGAGTAGCACTGAAGCGCAAGCCGAGGGGCGTATCCAGGTCATCACCAGCCGGTCACCACCAGCCGGTGGCCTTCTGCAGGTCGGTCTCGATCGCCGGGATGAGGCTGCGTACGAACGTGGCAGACAGGTGGTGGTAGTCGTGCCACATCAGGATGTTCCCGACCACCGCCGGGCAGTACGTGTCGTCGCACATGGCGTCGGTGTAGTCCAGGAAGGTCATGTTCGGGAACTCGTCGGCGAGCGCGGCAGCCGGGTCGGTGGGCGCCATGGCCTGTGCACGTGAGACGCCGCAGACCTCGGGCTTGCGGCCGCTCGCGAGGCATTCCGGCGGCTTCAGCTTGCCGGTCGACCACGGGTTGTCGCGGATGCCGATCACCTTCTGCCCGCGGTCGCGGAACTGGGCGAAGATCTCCTCGTAGTCCTTGGGCACGTAGTCGCCCTTGGCGGCCCCCTCGGGAGGACGGGTGGAGGTGGTGAACACGTAGTCGGGCTTGTCCACGGCCAGGCGTTCCATCACGCGATTCGACCAGTCGTTGCACTGGTAGTACTTCTGGCCGAACCAGGTGAAGACGTGCTCGGTGGTGAGTGCACAGCCCACCTTGAGGTAGGTCGTGACGCGGAAGTTGTGCCGCTTGCCGATGTCGTTCAGCGCGGTGATCCACTGCTCGGCATGGGAGCCACCGACCAGGGCGATGGTGCGTGTGGCGTTCACGTCGCCGTAGTACCCGACCTTGATCGACGGGTCCTTCCATCCGCTGATGATCGAGTCGTAGGAGGTGATCGGCCAGTCCATGTCGACGACGTCGGGGCTCGGCTGGGCGGTCACCTTCGGGACCGGCGCACCGTTGAGGAAGGCGCGCCCACCCGGATAGAGGCGGGGGTCGAGGTTCTCGGTGTCGAGGGTCGCGTTGGCGGCGTCGCGCTGCCAGGTCACCGCGGCACTGCCGGCGGCGACACTGACGATCAGCAGGACCGCGAGAAGGGCCACCCGGTAGCCGCGGGAGTTCTGGAATCCCGGCTTGTTCGGCTTCGTCGGCGTGTTCGGTGCCTCCGACGCCACGGTCTTCTTGCGTCGCAGCGACCCGGACCGCAGCGGGGTCTCGACGTATTTGGTGGTGAGCCACGCGATCAGGACGGAGACACCCAGGATCCCGGTGCCCTCGAGCCAGGACACCTCGTCCTGATAGCGCCACGCCATGTAGAAGATCAGCAGCGGCCAGTGCCACAGGTAGAGCGCGTACGCGATGGAACCCAGCCACACCAGCTGCGGGTAGGCGAGACCACGACTCACCCGGGCCGGTCCCTCGGCGGGCCGGGCGGTGGCCGGAGAGCCCGCCCAGATCAGGATGAGAGTCGCGCCGACGGGCACGAGCGCCCAGGCCGCGGGGTACTCCTGGACACCGGCGATCCACCAGCCGCAGGTGATGATCAGGCCGAGGGCGATGAGGCTCAGCAGGTTGCGCAGGCGCGCGGACAGCGCCAGCTTGGGCATCCACACGGCGAGCAGGCCGCCGACGAGCGGCTCCCACAGTCGGGCGACGGTGTCGTAGTAGGTGAACGGCTGGTTGATGCCGTGGCGATAGTTGGCCCACGCGAAGGAGACCAGCGCGACGCCCAGGAGCGCGAACCCGACGATGCCGCGTACAACCTGAGGTCGGCGGAAGAACTCGATCTTGAGAGCCAGAGCGCGCAGCAGACCGCCGAGGGCGAGTGCACTGAGCAAGGTGATCAGGAAGAACTGACCCTGCATCGACATCGACCACAGGTGCTGCATCGGGCTGTTCGCGGAGTCGGCGGCCGCATAGTCCTGCGACTCGAACGCGAGATGCCAGTTCTGGTAGTACAGCGCGCTGGCCTGTAGCTCGGCACCGAGCGGACCCCACCGGGTCGTCGGCATCACGAGAGCGATCAGCGCGGCGGTGAAGGCCAGCACCAGCAGCAGCGCGGGAAGCAGTCGTCGGACCAGGCGCCAGAATCGCGGCCCCGGGTTGAGCGCCTTGCCCCACGACGCAGAGGCGGGCTGGGTGGCGAGCACATGCTTGAGGAGCGATGCGACGAAGAAGTATCCCGAGAGAGTCAGGAAAACGTCCACGCCGCCCGACACCCGCCCGAACCAGACGTGGAAGACGGCGACCAATGCGATCGCGATTCCGCGCAGGCCGTCCAGGTCGAGCCGATAACCCGAGGTGTTACCGGTCGCGGCGTCCTCGTTGGGCGTCGCGACGACCGGGGCTACTTCGGGAACGGGCGTGCGCACAGAGGGCGATGGTACTTGTCCGCGACGGTGCGTCACCGCCCCCGCGGCGGGTGTCGGCCGACCCACAGGATGTTCGTGGGTTCCCATTGCCGGGTCTACCTCGGAAAATGGCCGTAACCTCGGGCAATCCCCTCGAAACCGACTGTGAGGAGTTGCATGCTGATCTACACGATGGGCGTCTCGGTGGACGGCTTCATCCACGATCGCGACGGCGACTTCCAATGGCCGGGACACAGCGACGAACTCTTCGCATTCCACACCGATCGCGTCGGGAGCCTCGGCGGCACGATCCTCGGTCGCCGGTTGTACGAGACGATGCGGGTCTGGGAGACCGACCCGGCCATGCGCGACACCGAGGCGGGCGCTGTCTTCGCCGACATCTGGGCGGCGCTGCCGAAAGTCGTCTTCAGTCGGACCCTCGACGCGGTCGACGGCAACGCCAGACTCGCCCGTACGTCCGTCGCCGACGAGGTCGCGGAGGTCCGCGCCGCGACGGACCGCGACATCGAGATCGGTGGAGCGCACCTGGCGTCACAGGCCTTCGAACTCGGCCTGGTCGACGAGCTGCGGATCTTCCGGTACCCGGTCGTCGTGGGCGGGGGCACCCCGATGCTGCCGCCGGTCACCGATCGCGTCGACCTCCATCTGGTGGAGACCCGATTGTTCGGTGTCGTCGCATACGAGCGCTACCGGGTGCACAGGCGTCCGCAGGCCGAGTAGCGCCGACCGAGCGTGGCGAGGCCGCGCTGGGCTCCTTCGCCGGCCGAGTAGCGCCGACCGAGCGTGGCGAGGCCGCGCTGGGCTCCTTCGCCGGCCGAGTAGCGCCGACCGAGCGTGGCGAGGCCGCGCTGGGCTCCTTCGCCGGCCGAGTGGCGCCGACCGAGCGTGGCGAGGCCAACGCGTATCGAGGTCGGCCCCCCGACCACCCATTCGTTCGTGCTGCGTCTAAACCTTCAGCCACGACGATCCCCCCGGCACCCTGTCTCCCAGTCATCACATGCACCACTCGCATCCGATCTCAGGAGACACACATGACCACACGACGATCCGTCGCGATCATCGGCGCCGGACTCGCCGGGACCACCGCCGGTCTCGGCTTTCTCGACGCAGGTTTCGACGTCACGATCTACAGCGACCGCGACCGAGACTCGTTGCGCAACAAGGTGCCGCCGACGGGCGTCGGCGTGCTCTTCGGCAAGTCCCAGGAGTGGGACGCCGAGATCATCGAGGACCTGTACGACGTCGGCAAGACCACCGGCATGAGCGTGCGCCTGTACGGGGGCGCCGGCGAGGATCGCACCCCCGTTCTCGAATACGACCCCGACTACGGCTACGTCGCCGCGGCTGTCGACCTCCGCCTGCGCGCCGACGACCGGCTGGGGCGTTTCCTGGATCGCGGCGGACGCTTCGAGGTCACCACCGTCGGTCTCGACAACCTCGACGAGATCGCCGGCGGCGCCGACCTCACCCTCGTCGCCACCGGCAAGGGCGGACTGTCGACGCTGTTCCCGGTCGACGAGTCGCGAACGAAGTACCGCGAGCCGCAGCGTCGACTGCTCCAGGTCACGCTGAAGGGCGTCGATCACGGACCGGACGTGTTCTCCTACCGCTCGCAGGCGGGCGCCGGTCACTCGTTGTACAACCTCGACAGCGAGAACGGCGAGCTGTTCGTCGGCCCGTTCCTGCACAAGGACGAGGGAGCGACCTGGTCCTTCATCGTCTTCGCCAAGCCGTCGGGTGCCTGGGCGCCGCGCATCGACGACGTCCACGACGCGGTGACCGCACGGCGAACCATCGCCGGCATCTTCGCGGAGTTCTTCCCGGAGGATGCGCCGGTCATCGAGCAGCTCGACGTCATCGAATCCGACCCGGTGTCGTGGCTGAAGGGTGCGGTCACCCCGACCGTGCGTCAGGCGGTTGCCACCACCAGGAGCGGTCATCCGGTGGCTGCGATCGGCGACACCGCGATCGCCGTCGATCCCGTCGCCGGCCAGGGGGCCCAGAACACGCTCATCCAGGTCGCCGAGCTGGTCAAGGCCGCCCGCGCCCACGACGGCGAGTTCACCGCGGACTGGCTGGCCGACGAGTTCGAGAAGCATTGGGAGCGCCGCGGTCACGCGGCCACCGAGGTCACCCGCCTGTTCCTCGGTGACCCCGACTTCGCGACCCACCTCGAGTTGTCGTTTCCGGCTGCCGCCGTCGATCCGAACGTCGCCCAGGCCCTGCTCGGTCTGCTGTCCGACCCGAATCCGCTCCTCGGTCTGCGGACCCGTGCGGATGTCGAGAACTTCATCACTGCGGTGGCGGGAGAGCCGTTCGACCAGGTCCTCGCCAGGTTCGCGCCGGCCGGACAGTTCAGCGCCGCCGCGCCGGCGCCCGTGACCGTCTGACCTGTAGGTCGCACGACCAGTGGTTGCACCGCGCCCCGACCGCGTTCTCCGGAACGCGATCGGGGTGCGGTCGCGTGTGACACCCGAACCGGAACTGTCACAGGAGATGTGATACGAACAACAGCGTCCGTTGTGCCGGAGTCAGAGGGGGAGCACGTGAAGACGGGTTGGACATTGGCCGACGCGCCTTCACAGACCGGGCGGGTCGCCGTGGTCACCGGGGCCAACGGGGGAATCGGACGTGAAGCCGCCCGGGGGCTCGCCACTCTCGGCGCCACGGTGGTGCTGGCATGCCGCAACGCCGAGACCGCTGCCGCCGCGCGCGACGACATCGTCGCCGAGGTACCCGGTGCGGAGGTGGAGATCCTCGACCTCGATCTCGCCAGTCTCGATTCCGTGCGCGCTGCCGCCGAGGAGATCCGACGACGCCATCCGCGGATCGACGTCCTGGTGAACAACGCCGGGGTCATGCGCGCCCAGCGCGATCTGACGCCTGACGGCTTCGAGATGGACTTCGGTACCAACTTCCTCGGCCACTACGCGCTCACCGGGTTGCTGATGGACCGGTTGCTCGCCGCCGACGCCGCACGGATCGTCACGGTCGGCAGTCACGCTCACCGTGCGGGCAACATCGATTTCTCCGACATCCCGATGGACCGCACGTTCACCAGCGCCGGAGCGTATTCACGGGCCAAGCTCGCCCAGATGTTGTTCTCTATGGAGCTCGACCGCCGGCTGAGAGCCGCTGAGGCACCGGCGATCTCGATCGCCGCGCATCCGGGTGGCACACGGACCGGGGTGATGCGCGAGCAGAACAAATTCCTGCAGTGGGCGTATCACGCGCCGTCGCTGCGGTGGCTCACCGATCGTTTCATCATGGATCCGCCCGAGGGTGCCCTGCCGATCCTGCGGGCAGCCACGGACCCGAAGGTCTCGGGAGGCCAGTATTACGGTCCCACAGGGAGTTTCGGCCTGGCCGGTCCGCCGGTGCTGGTCGAGCCGTCGCCGAAGGCCAAGGACCGCGCCGTCGCCGAACGGTTGTGGGATGTCGGCGCCGAGCTCACCGGCATCAGTATCGACCTCGGCTGAAGGGGATTCCCGAAAGGCGTTCTCGAGGGAGGGATTTCTCGAGGAGTGGGTTCACCGAGGTCGATACCGACACCGCGCCGGCTCAGATCTTGAAGCGGCCGGCGAAGCTCCGTAGCGGGAGGTCGGCACTGGTCACGATCCCCGGCGGGGCCGCGACCACCGATCGTATCGAGTTGAGTGCGGGCAGGCCGGTGACGGTCATGCCGATCGACGCGAAGTTCTCTGGGTTGGACAGGTCGAATCCCCTGCGCGGGAAGATCATGTGCTTGGAGTAGATGTTCGGGTCGCCGGTCACCTGGGTGATGTAGCAGGCCTGGATGTTCCACGACGGATCGGTGTGCGGAGTCATCTGCCATTCGAGATGGGATTCCACGCGCGGCACGCCGTCGACCATGCCCTGGTACTTGATGTAGCTGCCGCCCAACGACCCGGCGGGTAGCTGGTACCAACCGAGGTCGACGTCTTTGGTGCAGGCGCCCAGCTCGTAGGAGAACGCCACCTCGTCGAGTTCGAGATCGAAGGCGTCGGCCATGAGGTACACCGAGTCGGCGAAGACGGCGGTGTACTTGTAGAGCGAGTCCGGGATCGACGGGTCATCGACCGGTAAGCCGTAACCGACGGCCTTCCAGGTGTCGACCGAATGATGGCAGGAGACGTCCACCGACTCGGTCACCGTGACGTTCTCGATCTCGGCGACGTCGGCGGTGTGCACGATGCCGAGGATCTGTGCCAGACCGGGATTCATGCCCGTGCCGTAGAAGGTGGCGCCTCCCTTGGCGCAGGCCTCGGCGATGACCTCGCTGACCTTGCGGCCGGAGTGGTGCGGATGGTTGGTGTCCCGGTGGAAGCCGGTGATCCAGTCGGCGGTGGTCACGATGTCGATACCGGCCTCGAGGACCTGCACGTAGAGATCCTCGTCGGGAAAGACGCCGTGGAAGGTGAGCACGTCGGGTCGTGCGGCGATGATCTCTTCCACGGTGCCGGTCGCGATCACGCCGATCGGGCCGATGCCGACGATCTCACCGGCATCCCGGCCCACCTTGTCCGACGAATAACAGTGCAGGCCGATCAGTTCCAGATCGGGATGATTGCGGATGCGGTCGATCATCTCGGTGCCCAGATTGCCGGTGGCCACCTGGAAGACCCGGATCTTTTCGGGTGCCGTCATCGTGAGGTCCTTTCGGGACGAGGGAGAAGAGTCGGGTCAGGACTGCGTAGCTGCGTCGGTGTCGACGCGTGCTGCCGCGCGGCTGTCGATGTGCGCTGCCGCGCGGAGTGCTTCGAGCTCGGACCGGCGGATCCGGACGAACTCGTCGGCCGAGGCGCCGCCGTCGGGATAGAACTGTCGGGCCCACTGTCGCAGCGCGGTGAATCCCGCGTACTCCTTGCGGGACAGGGCCGGTGGGTCGGAGTAACGCTGATGTGCCCAGATGTCGATGTCGGCGGCGAACTGCTCGATGACCAACTCGGCCATGGTCTTTCCGTATCGGGTGATCTCGCCGGTCTCCTCGCCGGGTTTGCGCCCGATCCAGACGGTGAAGCGCACGTCCGAGGTGTGCTCGTCGACCGGGGTGACCGCGGGCATCGTACGGTTGTCGACCATGCCCCAGCTCTTGGTGACCGAGCAACCGAGGCCGGCGTTGATGGATTCGACTCCGCTGGTCGCACTTTCGAGTGTCGCGCCTTCGTCGAAGGCGATGGTGAAGTCGACGTAGGACACCGGGCCGGAGAAATCGTGCCGGGTGAAATCCGGCATGAACGGTGTCTTGTGGACGAACTTGAAATGGGCGAAGTCGACGCCGTTCTCCATGATGTACTGCGGGTGGATCTCGAGGCCCGGCCGGAACAAAGTCGCGCCGGGAATCGGTGGGTAATAGTCGGCCGCGGTCGCGTCGTCGTCGAAGTCGGCGAAGATGTCCGGGACATCGAAATGCGGTGGCCGCCCGTCGACGTCGTGCCAGATCCAGACGGCTTCGTTGCGTTCGACGACGGGGTAGCTGCGGATGCGTCGACCCTTGTTGGGGTGGTTCTCGTAGGGGATGCACACGTTGCGTCCGTCCTGGTTCCACTCCCAACCGTGGAAGGGGCAGACCAGGTTCTCACCCTCGACGTGGCCGCCGTGGCCGAGGTGGGCGCCGAGATGCTCACAGTAGGCGTCGAATACGGAGATCCGGCCGGACCGGGATCGCCAGGCGACCATCTCGCGACCGAAATACTTCATCGTGTGCACGGCCCCGACGGCGATCTCGGTCGACCATGCGACCTGGAACCATCCGGTGGGTGTCATCGACAGCGGCGTTTGCGCCATGCGGCCACGGTAGGACGCGCAGAACCGGAATACAAGAGGGTTCTGTGAAAAAGGTCGAAAACAGCGTTCAAGTGGAGGTTTGAGGGGTCTCTCATCCGGTTACTCGTGTGTCCAACAAAATTCCTTCGAAACTGTTGGAACATCCGACGCCGGTTTGTATCATTGCTCCGGCGCTGTGACGTGGCTTACAGCAATGACGCCGGGAGGCCGAGATGAACGCAGGTGGTGCGCTACGCACTGCACGACTGGCAGACGCCCAGTCGATGCTGACGGGACTGGTACGACCGGCCGAGGCCCGACGCCGACTCCGCAGCCGTCAGTACGCCAACGCACTGTTCAACTCGCGCGAGCCCGAACGTGCCACCTGGACACTCACCGACGACGGCGCCCGCCTCCGGGTCCACCATTACGGATCACCGGATGCGCCGGTCCTGGTGCTGGTCCACGGATGGTCCTGCTGCATCGAGTACTGGAACCCGCAGATCAACGCCCTCGCCGAGCGTTACCACGTCATCGCCTACGACCAGCGGGGTCACGGGGAGAGCACGTGGGGCAAGCGCCGCTTCGACGCCGACGTCCTGGCCGACGACCTCCACACGGTGGTCGATCAGGCCGTGCCGCGTGACTCGAAGGCCGTGTTCGTCGGCCACAGCATGGGCGGCATCACCGTGCAGGCGTGGGCGCACCGTCACCCCGACCAGGTGGAGGAGCGTGCGGCCGCACTGGTGCTCGCGAACACGACCTGGGGCGGGATCGCCGCGGAGACCCGGGTCCTGCCGTTCCTCAACACCATGTTCAAGGCGCCGATCTGGCTCGGTCAGGCCGCTCTGTCGGTCCCGTTTCCGTTCCCTGGCGGTCGATTCGCGCGGAGTCTGGTCCGGACCCGCATCCTCAACGGTCGCTCGGCGACGGTGGATCACGCCGAGTTCGTGCTCGCGATGAGTCGTTCGTGCAACCCGGTCGCGCGGGCGAAGGCCGCGGTCGCGCTCATCGAACTGGCCCTGGGGCCGGTGGGAGCCGAGGCCATCCCCGTGCCGACCACGGTCATCGGTGGACGCCATGACCTGTTGCTTCCACACGCGATGACCCAGCGCATCGCCCACACGCTCTCGATCCGCGGCTATCTCGACCAGCTCGTCGTGCTGGACACCGGTCATGCCTCCAACATCGAGGCCGCCGAGGACTTCACCGCCGAGATCCATCGCGTCATGTACTCGGTCTCGACGCCGACCGAGTTGACAGAGCTGGAGGGTGCCGCGAGCTGAGCCGACCCGGGAATCACTCCCCGGGCCGCTCGACCCGTCCATCCGGGAACCGGGCGAAGCGCCCCTCGGTCCGCGGGTGGACCGGCGCGTCGGAGTCCCACGGCCAACCGCCGAACCGCGTGCGGCGGTAGTCGCTGTAGGCCTGATCGATCTCCTCGGCACTGTTCATGACGAACGGGCCGTACTGGACGACCGGCTCGCCGATCTCTGCGCCCTGCAGCACGAGGATCGTCGACGGTTCGTCCCCGTTGGCGACGGCCAACGCCGACGCCCGCGTCTGTTCAAAGCCGATTCCCGAGTCGACTGTTGCACCGTCGATCTCGACGCGAGCCGCCTCTCCGTGGACATACAGCATCCGGCGGGTGTCCGTCGAGGCCGGTGCCGGTAGATCG
This sequence comes from Gordonia metallireducens, assembly GCF_021245825.1. NCBI lineage: Bacteria > Bacillati > Actinomycetota > Actinomycetes > Mycobacteriales > Gordoniaceae > Gordonia > Gordonia metallireducens. The sequence goes on from NZ_JAJQJP010000034.1 coordinate 84,342, forward strand.
ACCCTCGCGTGCGGTTCGAGATCGATCAGCCAGATCGCCACGTCCGCTGCCGGATCCGATGCCCAGGAGTGTTTCGGCGCCTCGAGTGCCGTGGCGGATCCGAAGGATCCAGCGATCACCCGGACGGTGGCCTTCGCCCCGTCCTCGTCGTGCACGACGACGGGGATGTCCTCGGACCACTGCATCGTGAACTCCGGATCGGCGGTCTTGTCGCGCGCCGGGAGGTTCAGCCAGATCTGGTAGAGCTCAAATGGATTGTCGCGATCGGCATTCACGAGGGGAAAGACCTCCGAGTGGGAGACGCCCTTGCCTGCGGTCACCCACTGCACGTCGCCGTTGCTGTACCGGGCGCTGGCGCCCGTCGAATCGGCGTGGTCGACGACGCCCCGGCGGACCACGGTGATGGTCTCGAAACCACGGTGTGGGTGCGCGGGAAAGCCCGGAATCGTGGTCCCGTGGTACATGTTCCAGCCCGACGGGTGGCCGAAGTCGCTGCCGAGCTGCCGGTCGTCGACGCCGGTGGCGGGACCCATCTCGGCATTGCCGGCCGGGTAGGCATCGAGATGATGGACTGCGAAGAGGAATGGGCCGACGCCGCGCCAGGGATGGCCCAGCTCGACGACACGGCCGGCGCGAGAGTGGTCCGCCGCGGGCGACTGGCTCGTTTGTGGGGAGGTCATGACGACTCCTTCTCGTTGTGGTTTCTGATCCTGCCGTCCACAACGCATCCGCATTCACTCTTATTTCAAGAGTGCTCTTGTTTCCAGAGAGGCGTACGCTCGCAGCATGGACACGGGGCAGGGCAGATCGAAGGGTTCGGTCACGATCACGGGATCGGTCACGATCGACGACCTCCTCGCCGGTTCCGACACTGTTCGCGCCGCACTCGAGACCATCGGGGGCGTCTGGCCCATGACGGTGCTCATCGCGCTCGACACCGAACCCCGACGCTACGGCGAACTGCGCCGGGCCGTGGTGGGTATCAACGACCGCATGCTGTCGCAGACGTTGCGGCGTTTCGTGCGCGACGGCTTGGTCGCTCGCGGGGTCATGCCGAGTCGGCGGTCCTGTGTGCAGTACACCCTGACCGATCTCGGTGTGGAAGTGCGGGCGGCCGTCGCCGAGTTCGCGTCGGTCGTCATCGGGCTGGCGCCGCGGGTGGCCGCCGCCCGGAAAGAGTTCGATCGCCGATCCGACGAGGAGTCATCATGACCGACTACGGACAACCGTTGCGTTTCGGGTTCTTTCCGAGCCCGCGGGCCGACCGGATCGACGACCTGCTCCGTCTCGTGAACGTCGCAGAGGCGGCCGGGCTCGATCTCGTCAGTGTCCAGGACCATCCTTACCAGCGGCGTTTCCTCGACACCTGGACGCTGTTGTCCGTCATCGGTGCTCGGACGGAGTCGATCCGGTTGTCGCCCAACGTCGCCAACCTGCCGCTGCGTCCGCCGGTGATGTTGGCCAAGGCGGCGTCGACTCTCGACATCCTGACCGGCGGCCGCGTCGAACTCGGTCTGGGGGCCGGAGCGTTCTGGGACGGGGTGGTCGCCGCGGGAGGGCCGCGCCGCTCTCCGGGTGAGGCGGTCGATGCCCTCGCCGAGGCGATCACGGTGATGAGGGCCTTCTGGGCAGGAGGCACGGTCGATCTCGACGGTGAGTTCTATCCCGTCCACGGACTCCACGCCGGACCCGCTCCGGCGCACGACATTCCGATCTGGCTGGGTGCGTTGGGGCCGCGGATGCTGCGGCTGACCGGAGAAGTGGCCGACGCGTGGGTGCCCAGCCTGCAGTTCGTCCCGCCGGATCAGGTGGCCGAGAAGGCCGCGATCATCGACGACGCGGCGCGTGCGGCCGGCCGGGACCCCGCGGACATCACCCGGATCTACAACATCGCGGGCACTTTCGGTTCCGACGCCGGCCTGCTCGCCGGCACACCCGCGCAGTGGGCGGAACAGCTGACGGACCTGACCGTCTCCCTCGGCATGAGCAAATTCATCCTGGCCACCGACGACCCCGACGATCTGGCGAGGTTCGCCGACGAGGTGGCCCCGGCGGTCCGTGAACTCGTGGCCGCAGAACGCCAGGCGTGAATCCCCAGCGGCTACCATCGGCGACCATGACCCCCGTCGACGCCCGCACCCCGGCCGGTACACCGGCGCCCGGTGCTCGGCGTGCGAATCGTCGGGGACAGGCGACCCGCGATGCGATGCTCGACGCGGCGATCAGTTCGTTGGCCTCAGGTGATCCGGCGTCGGTGTCGGGCAATCGGATCGCCAAGGACATCGGCGCGACCTGGGGTGCTGTCAAGTACCAGTTCGACGACATCGACGGCCTCTGGGCGGCGGTGCTGCACCGGACCGCCGAGCAGCGCGGCGATCTGCCGGTCAGCGTGAAACCCGAAGCGCCACTGGCCGAGCGGGTCGAGGCAATCATCGAGCTCATGTATGCGGGTCTGACCGCGCCGGAGTCCCGCGCCATCGAGACCCTGCGGGCAGCACTACCCCGCGATCCCGACGAACTCCGGCGACTGTTCCCCAAGACCGCCGCCGAGTTCGCGTCGTGGGGGCCGTCCTGGACCGAGTCCTGCCAGCGCGCCTTTGCCGACCTCGACGTCGACCCGGAACGGGTCCGCGAGGTCGCGGCGTTCCTGCCCGGCGCCATGCGAGGTCTGGTGTCGGAGAAGCAACTCGGCAGCTTTCAGGATCAGGAACTGGCGCGACGCGGACTCGCGCGAGCGATCGTGGCGCTCCTCAGCTAACCCCGCCACGCATCCGTCGAGCGGGACACGACGGTCTCGACCGTGAGGATGACGACGCACAGCATCGCCACCGTGCCCGGTCCGAAGACCAGGAGGTTGTCGATTCGTTCCCACGCGCCGGGACTCCACAGGGCCACCCATGTCAGGACCAGTGCGACGGCGGTCGCGAGCTCGCCGACCACATTGATCGTGATGAAGATGCGGGCAGACAGTTTGTGACGTTTCGCGATCCGGCGGGAGAAGTGGAAGTCGGCGCCGAAGGCCAACAGCAGGACGGCGAAGACAGACAACAGCACGCCGAGGTCGTCGGGGGTGAGGTCACGCATGCTGTTCATCGTCGCCCACGGTGCCGGGGGTCGGCGTGAGGCACGTGACATGTGTTGAAACCGGGCTGAGTTTAATTGCGGACTGATTGGCAGTGTCCGCATCCAACTGTATACAACTAAATGCAGTTCTAGACCCGGAGTGCGAACCACGAGGAGCAGTGCAGATGGAAACGACGACAGTCCAGTCGCCCGAAGTGAAGACCGCCATCGCGAGCCTCCGGGAAAAGGCCCCGTTCATCTATGGCCTGACCAACTACGTTGCGGCCAATCTGAGCGCGAACGTACTGCTCGCGCTGGGCGCGGGTCCCGCGATCGGGGCGGCGCCCGGCTTCACCACGGCGTTTCCCGCCGGTGCGGGCGCGGTCTGGATCAACGGTGCGGCCCTGATGTCCTCGGTGACTCCGGAGGCCTTGGAGGAGGCTGCCGCGACCGCACACACGGCGGGCACTCCGTGGGTGCTCGATCCGGTGGCCATCGGCGCAGGAGCCGGCGAGTACGACGAGATCCTCACGTCGCTGTTGAAGTACGAGCCGTCGATCATCCGCGGCAACGCCAGCGAGATCTCGGCACTGGCCGGCGGCGCCGGCGGCAGCGGCGTCGACTCGACGCTCGACTCCTCGGAGGTCATCGACACCGTCAAGGACCTGGCCGTCCGCCTCGACGCGGTGGTGGCGGTGTCCGGAGAGGTCGACTACCTCTGTGACCCGTCGGGCCGGGCGACCTCGGTCACGGGCGGCGATGCGAAGATGCCTCAGGTCACCGGCACCGGCTGCAGCCTCGGTGCACTCAGCGCGGCGTACTGCGCCGTCGTCGATCCGTTCACTGCAGCACGCGCCGCACACGCCGCGTTTGCCGCGGCGGGGGAGCGGGCAGGTGCTCGCACCACCGGCACCGGATCGTTCGCCGTGGCCTTCCTCGACGAACTCTCCACCCTCTGACCAGGCAGACGAACCCCGCCCGCCGTCAATCGCAGATCAGTCGCAAAGGAGCGAATGACATGTCCCGCAAGCAGATCCACTTGGCCGCATTCATGAATGCCGGCCCGCAGGGGACGGTCGGTTGGCGACATCCCGACGCCGGGGACGGCTTCCTCACGGCTGAGCACTATCTGCACATCGCCCGGATCCTCGAAGACGCCAAGTTCGACATGGCGTTCGTCCCCGACGCGCTCGCCGTCCCGCGAAGCCTCGGCGACTCCTTCGAGCCGGCGGTCAGATTCGGCACCGGCACACCGCGTCTGGACCCGATGACGGTCATCACCCTGATGAGTTCGGTGACAACCAAACTCGGTGTCGCCGCGACGATGTCGACCGGCTACCAGGAGCCGTACAACCTCGCTCGGTCCATGGGCACGCTCGATCACCTCAGTGGTGGACGCGCCGGGTGGAACGTCGTCACCAGCTTCCAGGATGCGGAGGCGCAGAACTTCAACCAGGACAAGTTGCCCGACCGCGAGGAGCGGTATGCGCGGGCCGAGGAGTTCCTCGAGGTGACCACCCGACTGTGGGATTCCTGGTCCGACGACGCGCTGATCCACGACAAGGAGTCCGGACGCTTCGCCCGCCCCGAGGAGGTCGAGGCGATCGACCACAAGGGCCGCTTCTTCCAGGTTCAGGGGCCGCTCGGCGTGCCCCGACCGCCGCAGGGATACCCGGTCATCGTGCAGGCCGGCGCGTCGCCGACGGGACGCGACTTCGCCTCCCGCTGGGCCGATGTCGTGTTCTGCAGCCACGCGTCGCTCGAGAGTGCCGTCGATTTCTACCAGGACATGAAGCAGCGCGCGGCCGCCCACGGCCGGGACCCCGAACAGCTCAAGATCCTGCCCGCCGCCACCACCGTCGTCGGCACCGACGTCCGCGACGCGATGGCCAAGCACGAGGCATTCTTCGAACTCGTCGACCACGAGGCCGGCCTGTCGCGCCTGGCGTATCACGTCAACGTCGACCTCACGAAGTACGACCTCGACGGCCCGCTCCCGTCGCTCGAAGTGGTTGGCGTGGAGGGTCATTACCGCGAGGTCGTGGAGTTCGCCGAGCGGGAGAACCTGTCCATCCGCGAGATCGGTCGCTGGTACGGCGCGCGTACCGAGGGAAACATGATCGGTTCGGCCGCCGACATCGCCGACACGATGGAGCAGTGGCTCGACGCCGGGGCCGCAGACGGATTCATGATCCAGGCGACCCATGTGCCGGCGGCTTTCGAGGACGTCGCCACCCACGTGGTGCCCGAACTGCAGCGCCGCGGGCTGTTCCGCACCGAGTACGAGGGCGACACGTTACGCGAGAACCTCGGTCTCAACCGACCGGAGCGGGGCGAATGGCGTAACCGGGCGAAGGGCGTCGTCGAGGCCGGCGCGTGACCCGCGCCGCGTCCGCGCTCGTCTCCGCGGAATGGCTGCACCGCAACGTTGATTCCGTCGTCGTACTCGATGCCAGCATCGCGAGGTCGGTCGACGATGCCGGGTTGACGGTGTTCGATCCCGGTCACGAGGTCTTCCGCGCCGCTCACATCGCGGGAGCCCGGTTCGCCGACCTGTTCGCGGCTTTCTCCGATCCGTCGTCGACGATCGCTTTCACGCGGCCGACGGTCGACCAGATGTCCGTGACAGCAGCGGAACTCGGCATCACCCCGGAGGACGACATCGTCGTGTACGACCAGCTCAGCGGCGCCTACGCCGCGCGCGTGTGGCTGGTGCTGCGGTCCTTCGGATTCGATCGTGCGCGTGTGCTCGATGGCGGGTTCACCCGCTGGCAGGACCGCGGCTACCCGGTCGCCACCGGCGACTCCACACCCGCCGCCGTCGCCGCGGACGTGGAGATCCGGGACCTCGGCACCCCGGTGTTCACCGACCTCGACGAGGTGCGTGCGGTGTCGGACGACGAAGGATCGCCCACTGCGCTCGTATGTGCTCTCCGGTCTCCCGACTACACGGGTGAATCCGGCGGCGACCGGCCCGGCCACATCCCGGGCAGTCTGAGCGTGCCCTACCCCGACCTGCTGAACGACGACGGCACCTTCTCGGCCGAGCGGACCCGGAAGGCACTGCAGCAGTGTGGGATAGACCGAGATGCCGAAGTGATCGTCTACTGCGGCGGTGGGATCAACGCCGCCGGTGCGGCATTGGCCTTCGTCGAGGCCGGATACCCGCAACCCCGGGTCTATGACGGTTCGCTGAGTGAATGGCGGAGTCATCCGGCGCTCCCGCTCGTGACGGGAGTCCTGCCGCGATGACCCATGGAGACCTTTCGGAGGCGCCGACGCTGGTCATCTTCGACATCGACGGCACGTTGCTCGACTCGGCCGCAGCGCATGACCGGGTGGCCATCGATGTGCTCGCCCGGCACGGCCTCGATGTACTCGCCAAGCCGTGGGAGGCGTACCGCGCCTACACTGATTCGGCGGTGACCGGTGAGGTGTACGAGGACAAGCACGGCATTCCCGCCGACCCGGCGTTCATCGCGGAACTGGAGCGGCTCTACGCCAAGGAGTTCGACGTTCACGTGTCCACGGGAGCGGTCGACGAGATCGCCGGTGCACGAAAGCTGCTGGCAGAATTGGCGACACGGCGTGATGTGTACGGTGCCTTCGCCACCGGGTCGTTTCGTGCCCTCGCCCGTACCAAACTGCGCGTGCTCGGCGTCGAACCGGACGACGTACCGCTCGCCACCGGTACCGAGTACGACAACCGCGCTGAGATCGTGCGCGACGCCATCGGCCAGGCATCGGTTCGTCACGGGATCGAAGATTGGCGGATGGTGATCCTCGGCGACGGAAAGTGGGACGAACTCACGGCCCGGCACCTCGGCATCCCGTTGGTCGGCGTGCAGACGGGCGCACATCGCTTCGCCGACGACACCGCACTCGTCGTCGACGACCTGCGGTCGGTTCGTGTCGACACGCTTGTCGGGTTGTCTGCAAGGATCGAGGGGCTCGCAGAGTCCGCCCTGTATGACCCGACGGAAGGTGACCGCCGATGAAGAGCGCCCGCGACGCGGTCTACGAAGCGCTGCACGAGCGTTTGACGCACGGCCACTATCCCGCCGACGCGACCCTCATCCCTCAGGCGCTGAGCGACGAGTTCGGGGTGTCACGGACCCCGGTCCGGGAAGCACTGGCGTTACTCGAACGCAAGGGGTTGCTGATCGCGGCGTCGCGGGGATTCGTCCTGCGAATCCGCAGCGATGAGGAGATGCTCGAGATCTTCGAGGTGCGAGCGATTCTCGAGTCCAGCGCCGCAGCGGCGGCTGCCGAACGCCACACACCGGTCGACATCGCCCGGCTCAGAGAGGCACTGGCGCAGAGTGCGAGTCACACCGATCCGGTCGAGATCCGACACGCACTCAATGTCTTCCACGACTGTGTGATGCGGGCGGCGCACAACCAGACGATCTACGGCATGGAACGGGACCTTCGCGATCAGATCAAGGTCAGCGCGCCGTGGTTCACCCCGACCGGTCGCGAGAGCTTCGAGAGTTCGGTGAGCGAGCACGAGCAGATCCTGTCGGCGATCATCGACGGATCAGCCGAGAAGGCCCGCTTGCTCATGCTCGAACACCTGAATCACGATCGGGACGTCCGAATTTCGCAGCTCGTCTCCCGGACGATGGGTGTTGCGGCGGGGGAGAGCCCCAGCCCCTGAACTGCGCCTCAGACTCGCCGTGCCACGAAGCGTGCACCGTCGAGGGTCATGCCATTGACCGAGTAGAGCGTGTGCAGGGCGTTGGGGCCGCCCACCGGCGCGCCGTCGCAGATGGTGTCACCGGCGACGCAGTAGCGCACTGTCTTCCCGCGGTACGGGGTGGAGACGCGGACCGGGGGCGCGCCGATGTCGGTGATGAAGCGGTCCGACGGGGCTCCGAAGAAGACGATCGCCGCGACATTGCGCGAGAGCGACGCCGGCAGCGGCGGCGGGACGAAACGGTCGTACGCCTTGTACTGCGCGGGAAGGTCGAGGCCGGCATGGACGGCGTAACCCGCGACGACCGCACCCTGGGAGTAGCCGCCGAGAACGACCTTGGTGTCTGGGCACTTGGCTGCCAGCGACTTGACGCGGTTCTGGGTGGTGCGAACGCCGTCGGCGACGGTCCGGGCGAACTTCAACTTGTTGCCGAACTGGTCGCTCGCCGGGTAGGGGACGCCATAGGCGGCAACGGACTTGCCGGGGAGCTGTGACCGGACGGCTTCGACGAAGGAAATGCCGGTCAGGCCCAGAGGGGGCGCGGGTTCGACGGTCCCTCGGGCGAACACGACCTCGACGTCGGGGCAGCCCGGCTTGGCCTCGGCCGCCGGGCTTCCCGCGATCACTGACCCGGCGACAGCGGCGATCAGGGACGCGGCGACGATGCCCAGCCGGGTGATCACGCCTCTCGGTCGGGTCCTATGTGAGTTCGCGTCGTGGTTCATTCTGATCCCGTCGGTGGTGGTTCGCTCGTCGTCACGGGTCGCATGGGACTGTCCCCCCGTTGTCGTGACCATTCCAGGTTCCCCGCCGGATGCGTCACCAAACGCGGAATACTGATCGTCATGCGGAGTCGCCACGTGAGCACGGTGATCGGTGCGTCAACCGAGGATGTGTACGAGTTCATCTCCGATCCCGACAATCTCCCGAAGTGGGCGGCTGGGCTCGCGAGTTCCGAGGTGGTCCGACGCGGTGACGATCTCCTGGCGGAGTCGCCGATGGGCACTGTGACGGTCCGGTTCGTTCCGCGGAACACCCTCGGGGTCGTCGACCACGACGTGATCCTCCCGAACGGCGACACCGTGCACAATCCGCTGCGCGTTCTGCCGCATCCGGACGGGGCCGAGGTGGTGTTCACGCTCCGACAGCTGTCGATGTCCGACGACGAGTTCAACCGGGACACCCGCATGGTCGAGGAGGATCTGGCGCGGCTCAGGGCACTGTTCTGACCTACTCTCCGATCCTCGATCAGCGGCGGGTCGCGGAGATCGTCGCGGAGCCCTGTCTCGACCACCCTTGACCAGGGCGATTTCGAGGATTCCGAGCATCGCCTGAAATCGGTGTTGCGCTGCGACGTTCGGTTGATCGGACGTATTTCGGAGGATTCCTCCGGTTTTGTCGATGCCGAATTGCTGGCTGACGACCTCAAGCATTAGATTCACTTCGGTTATGGGAATGTGACTCGGCCGTGATGGTCGGTTGCTTGAACGGGAGCATCGTGAACAAGGTCGTACGGGTATCGGTCTGCGCGGCGGTGGCAGTGGTCGTCGCGCTCGGTTCGCTGGTGAGCGGGGGTACGGCATCCGCCGATTCCCTGTCGCGGTATCTGAACCTGCCGCTGGTCAATCGTGATGCCTCGCAAGGCCCGGGCGGTGTGCACCCGGCGTTGCCGACCGACCCAGCAACCCTGCAGCGGCTGGTCGGGCAGGCCCGCGACCAAGGACTCGCGCCGTCGTCGTACCAGGCGTTGCTGTTCCAGTACTGGCTCGTCGAGACGACGACGCGCGCCGGTATCGACCTCGCGTCGTGGAACCCGCGTGCCGGTGTCGGCGCCAACCACCAGAACCTGCTGAAGTCCTACCGCTACTACGAGGATCTGCAGCTCGCGCATCGCGAACTGCAGTGGGCCGGCATGGGTGGCCTGGTCGGCGCCGACTTCGGCGGCGGCCTGCTCGACTACAAGGACGCCACCGAGATCTTCGAACTCAGCCGACTGCAGCCCGTCGCCCACGCGATCGTGGCCCGCGTCAACGAACTCGCGGGACCGCAGGCGGTCAACAGCCTCCCCGGCGGACTCCGCGCGCTGGCCCGCGTCGGCGCCAAGATCACCGCCGACGACCTGCGGCAGGTCCAGGGGCAGATCCTGGTGATGCAGAAGAACATCTTCTCCGACCTGATGCCGATGCACCGGGCCTACGTCGTCGGCGGTCTGCCGGCACTCCGGGAGATGCACGAGGCGGGCATCTTCGACGACGAGATCATGAGCGCCTGGGAGGGCATCGCCTCCAGGAAGCCCGCCGCGGTCGCCGCAGGCAATGCCCGTCTGCTGCAGCGCGAGCAGGGCGAGGTCATCAACAAGCAGTGGGACGCGACCCGCAACTACAAGGGCGACGTCGGTGAGGCCATGACCTACGGCAGCACCGTGGCCGCCGCGCCGTCGGTCGCCGGTGTGGTCCCGCCGCGCGACATCCGTCAACTCAAGGTCCCGGGCCGTGCGCTCGACGGTCGCAAGGTGACCGTGAGTCTGCCGCTGCCGGAGTGGAACTGGTCGGTCTACGAGGACCGCTGGGTCTACATCTCCACCGAACTTCTGCCGAAGTACCGCACCCAGGTCGAGTACCACTGGCCCGCACTGCGCGCCGCCATGAGCGTTCCGTACTTCGAGCAGATGGAAACACACCGTCCCACCCGAAACCTGCTGCCGCTGATGGAGTCGGTTCTGACCTCGATCAAGGTGACCTACCAGTGAACTCATCCTTCTCGCGTCTGTCCCGACGGATCACGCTCGTGGCCGTCCTGGCGATGGTCGCCTCCGGTATCGCGCTGGCCGCGCCGGCCGGCGCCGCGCCCAACCGGACGCCGGGCCTGAACGAGGTGCTGAACGGTTTCGTCGTCGGCGCACTGCGTGATGGTCGCCTCGCGAGCCCGCAGGAGGTCATCGACCCGCTGGTCGCCGGTGACCCCTTCTATGCCGAGCCTCGTCTGTCCGGGCGCGAGAAGCCCGGAGATGTGTTGAAGGCCAAGAAGGTTGCCGTCCAGTTCATGGGTTGGCGTCCGGCGAAACTTGACGCCTACAAGCTGATGTACGTGACCCGCGGGCTGCACGACGAGCAGGAGATCTCGACCGGGCTGCTGATGATCCCGCGCGACGGCAAACCCGACGCCACTCGGCCGCTGATCGGCTACCAACTCGCCAACGACAGCGTCGGCGCCTACTGCCATCCGTCCACGATGTGGACCGGCGGTGACCCGCTGGACGGTGCGTCCTGGTCGGCGCTGGGCCCGCTGGGCCAGTTCTTCGGCAAGGGCTACGCGGTCATGATGAGCGATGTCGGCAACGACGGTGATCCCAAGCCGCACGGCGTCTTCGCCGGCAAGTTCGCGGGCAAGGCACTCCTCGACGGTCTGCGCGCAGCGCTTCGGCACGACGGCAACGAGCTCTCCGAGGCGTCGCCGCTGGGCATGTTCGGGATCGCCGGCGGCGGTGTCGGTGCGGCCTTTGCCGCGGAGAACGCGAAAAAGTATGCGCCCGAACTGGATATCAAGGGCGTCGTCCTCGAGGGCATGGTCGTCGACCAGAAGAACTTCATCGCCACCGCCGATGGCTCGGTCGGCTCGGCCTTCGTCCTCGCCACGCTGCTCGGTCTCGAACCGCGTTACCCGGCAATGAAACTCGACGAGAAGTTCACCCCGGCAGGCAAGGCCATCGCCGACGTCTTCCGCACCCAATGCCAGACCCCGGCCTACTTCACCATGCCGTTCGTGCCGATGAACACGCTTTTCAAGAGCGGTGAGAACCCGGCCGAGATCGCCGACTTCCAGCCGGTCTACGAAGACAACAAGCTGGGCCGCAAGTCGCCCACCGCACCGGTGCTGATCGCGTCGTGCGCGAAGGACGACTCGCCGATGTCGCTGGTGCCCGCGAAGGATTCCCGGAAGCTTGCCGCCGACTACCGCCGCGGCGGCACCGAGGTCGACTACCAGCCCACCGACTGCAGCATGGTTCGGTTCCTCACCAACCTCTACGGCTGGGGCACAGATCTGTTCGGCATGCAGACCGTCGACTGGCTGGCCGAGAAGCTCGCCGAGAAGCCGCTCAAGGGGAAGTGAGTCCCGAGACCCTCCGATGAGAACTCGCGTCGGGCAGGGTCAGTCTTTGTAGCGATACCGAGCTACGAAGGGATCACGATGACACTGCTCCTGTTCGTCCACGGCGCAGGGGGTTTCGCCGACGACCGCCAGATCGCCGACGGCCTCGGCAGCGCTCTCGGCGTGCCCGTCGACATGCCGGAGTTCGCGAGCGACGACATGTCCTTGCAGGCGTGGGCTGAACCATTGCGCGTCCGGTTGTCGACGATGGGCGCCGACGACCTCCTGGTCGCCCACTCGTTCGGCGCGTCGATCCTGCTGCACGTGCTTGCCGAGCCGGGGTACGCCGGGCCGAGACGAGCGGTCCTCCTGGCGATGCCGAACTGGGGGCCGAACGGTTGGGACGTCGACGAGTACGAGTTCGCCGGCTCACCACCGCGCGGCGTCTCGCTGTCGTTGCATCACTGCATCGACGACGAGGAGGTCCCGCTCGGGCATCTGGACCTCAATGCCGCTCTGCTCCCGGACGCGCAGCTGCACCGCCACGCGGCCGGCGGTCACCAGTTCGTCGGCCAGGTCGAAGCCATCGCCGCTGACTTGCGCACCGCTGCTCCCTGAGTAGCCCCGGAGCTTGCGGAGGGGCGTATCGAAGGGGCCGTTGCCCACCTGCCACGCGTCTGCCCGTGACAGCGGCGGTTGCGCGTAGGCGTTCCGACCCCGACTCTGGGTAGACAGACCCGAGGCGTCCGGGAAGGCAGACATGACCGCGAACCGTCCGGCGGATGCAGTCCCAGGCGGGATACCGGCTGCATCGGCGGCGGGCCGATGGTTGATCGTCGCGGCGGTCCTGGGGTCGGGCGTCGCGTTCCTCGACGGCACGGTCGTGAATGTCGCACTGCCGGCCATCGCACGTGACCTCGACACCGGACTCCGGGGACAACAGTGGGTGCTCGACGGCTATCTGCTGACCCTGAGCTCACTCCTGCTGCTGGGCGGGGTCGCCGGTGATCGATACGGGCGCCGGCTCGTTTTCACCGGAGGCCTGGCGATGTTCGCGGTCGCGACGGTCGGTTGCGGGGTGGCCCCGACCGTCGAGTGGCTCGTGGCCGCCCGACTCGTCCAGGGTGTGGCGGCCGCAGCGGTCGTACCCGGCAGCCTGGCGCTGATCAACGCGGAGATCGCGCCGTCGGATCGCGGTGCCGCGGTGGGGTTGTGGGCCGGGATGTCCGGCGCGACCAGTGCGCTGGGACCGTTCGTCGGCGGTTGGCTCGTCGACGCGGCGTCGTGGCGCTGGGCGTTCTTCCTGAGCGTGCCACTGGCGTTGGGTGCGCTGGTCATCGCGATGAAGCACGTGCCGGAGTCGCGCGATCCGTCGGCGCCGCGTCGGCTCGATGTCGCGGGAGCTGTGACGATGACCCTCGGTCTCGCAGGAGTCATCTACGCGCTGATCGAGGGTCCGTCGCGCGGTTGGTCGACCGGAACGATCGTCGCGGGTCTAGTGGGCGTGGCGGTGCTCGTCGCGTTCGCGGTCATCGAGACGCGGGTGCGCTCACCGCTGTTGCCGCTGCGTTTGTTCCGGTCGTCGCAGTTCACCGGCGCCAACCTGACGACGCTGCTGGTGTATGCGGCTCTGGGTGGCGCGCTGTTCCTGCTCGCCCTGCAACTGCAGCAGAGTCTGGGTTACTCGGCGTTCGAGGCGGGTGCGGCGATGTTCCCGAGTACGTTCATCATGCTGTTCGGGTCGCCCTTGGTGGGAAAGCTCGCCCAGACCACCGGGCCACGGTTGCCGATGACCGTCGGCCCGCTGATCGCCGCGGGCGGCTTCGCGCTGATGGCTCGGGTGCAACCGGGGACGGATTATCTGGCGCATGTATTGCCGGGAGTCCTGCTGTTCGGGCTCGGTATGACGGTGACCGTCGCGCCGCTGACCTCGGCCGCGCTGGGAGCGGTCGACGACGCGTTCGCGGGGACCGCGTCGGGCGTGAACAACGCGGTGGCCCGCGTCGCCGGGCTGCTGGCCGTGGCGGTGTTGCCCGCGGTCGCCGGCATCGACGCCGGTCCCGGTGAGCCGCTCGGCGGCGGGTTCCGGACGGCGATGTACATCTGTGCGGCGTTCTGCGCGGTCGGCGGGCTCGTCGCCGCGCTGACCATCAGCTCCGGCGCGGGCTTCCGGCCGCAGGTCCGGGCCGGGGTGGACACCGCCTGCCAGGCTGCTTGTACCCGGCGCGAACAAGCCGCCGATCCATAGCTCGAACCCGCGCTCACCGCGGTTTCGAGCTATGAACCTCACCAGTCCCTGCTGCAACCGCCCACAGCACCAGCACGGGCTGGAAGAACAGACGAGTCAGACGCTTCTGGTCGGTGTCGAGGCCGAAGGCGTCGATGTGCTCGACATACTGATGGATGTTGCCGGGGAACACCGCCACGAAGAAGGCCGCGACGATCCACGAGACGACCTTGCGATACCGCGGCAGGGCGATGAGCGCCGCGCCCATCGCGATCTCCACCCCGCCCGAGGCCAGGACCACGAAGTCCTTGCCGAACGGCACCCAGTCGGGCACCTGGGCCTGGAACTCGTCGCGCTGCGCAGTCAGGTGGCCGATCCCGGCGATCGCCAGGACGGCTCCCAGCGCGATGCGGGCGATCGCGCGGCCCAGCGGTTGCCGTGCGGTGGCGGGGGACAGGATCGACATGCAGGCTCCTCGGAGATCGCCGGTTGTGTAACCGCAGTTCGTGGCCGATCGGGTTTCGGACTGGCCAGTAACCAAGGGGCCGATGCGATTTGGTCACTTGATCCAGGGTCCGTTATGTCGCATCGACCCTGATGTGTGTGGTACATAAGTGTGACCCCGGACACCGTCGTCCGGGGTATTTGTCCGCACGGAGGTCAGCCCATGCCCCTCGACTCGATGTCGGTACGCCGACACCTGTCCTCAGGTCCTTTGTTCGCCACGACGCGCCTCGGAGCGCGGTCATGACGCTACAGAGTGTGTGGGATGCGCTGAAAGCCTCCGCGGGAGTGGTCATCACGGCCGCGGCGTTCGCCGTCGCGCTGGCGGTGCTGGTCGTCGCCCAGGTCGTCGTCTTCGCGACCCGCCTCGTCGACCTCCCCGGCTGAACAACCCCCGCCGCCCGCCTGCTGGCTGAGTAGGCGAGCAGCCCGCGACGAGCCGTCCCTGCCTGCTGGTTGAGTAGGCGAGGAGCTTGCGACGAGCCGTATCGAAGCCAGCCGAGGAGAGTCTGGCGGTGACGCACGATCGATCAGGAATCGAGAAGCGTAAACAGTTCGACGCGCCATAGCGTCGAAGCATGACGAACATCAACACACTCACCCTCGAAGTTCCCGACATCAGCGCAGCGGAAGTCTTCTACGACAAGGCCTTCGGACTGGGCGACCGACTGCGGTTCCGGGCCGCAGAGGCGCCGAGCCAGGGTTTCCGCGGCTACGTGATCTCGCTCGTGGTCGCCGACCCGGCAGTCGCCGACTCCTTCCTCGAACCCGCGATCGACGCCGGTGCCACCGTGCTCAAGCCCGCCAAGAAGTCCTTCTGGGGATACGGCGGCGTGATCCAGGCGCCCGACGGTGCGATCTGGAAGGTGGCCAGCTCGTCGAAGAAACCGACCGGCGCACCAGCCCGGACCGTCGACGACGTGGTCCTCCTGCTCGGCGTCGACGACGTCGCGGCCACCAAGCAGTTCTACGCCGACCGTGGATTCACGGTCGGGAAGAGTTACGGCCGCAAATACGTCGAGTTCGAGAGCGGCCCGGACGCGGTGAAGCTCGCGCTGTACGGCCGCAAGGCCGCGGCAAAGGATGCCGGTGTCGACTCCGCGGGTTCCGGCTCGCATCGGCTGGTGATCGGCGGTGAGGCCGGGCAGTTCAGCGACCCGGACGGGTTTACCTGGGGATGCTGAGGCCGGAGGGCAACAGCTGCGTTTCGGCGCATCGCGAGCAACTCGTCGAGGAAAGCGGCGCCGCGCGTTGATCTCGCCCCGTTCGCCCCTGGCATAAATCAGTCGGGAACAAACTTCCAGCCATCGCAGTTGAGTCGATCAGACTTAACTCTGGAGGTTTCATGTCGCAGACATATTCACTGCCGGTCCTCTTCGTCCCGGACGTCGTCGTCCTGCCCGGCATGGTCGTGCCGATTCCGCTCGACGATGCAGCTCAGGCCACGGTCGACGCTGCGCGGGCGAGTGAGAGCGGAAAACTGCTGGTCGCCCCACGGCTGGACGACCGGTACCCCACGTACGGGGTGATCGCCTCGATTGTGCAGGTCGGGCGCATCCCGGGCGGCGGTCTTGCGGCCGTCGTCAAGGGTGAGACGCGTGCGCAGATCGGTACCGGGACACCCGGCCACGGTGCCGCGCTGTGGGTCGAGGCCACCGAGGTCGAAGACCCCGAGGTCACCGACGAGGTGCGAACCCTGGCCGGCGAGTACAAGAAGCTCGTCCTGGCCATGCTGCAGCGCCGCGAGGCGTGGCAGCTGATCGACGCGGTCAACAAGATGTCCGACCCGTCGAGCCTCGCCGACACGTCGGGCTACGCGTCCTGGCTCACCGACGAGCAGAAGCGCGAACTCCTCGAGACACCGGACACCGCCGCGCGACTGCGGCTGCTCGTCGATTGGACCGGCGACCACCTCGCCGAGTCCGAGGTCAGCGAGAAGATCGCCGAGGACGTCCGCGCGGGGATGGACAAGCAGCAGAAGGAGTTCCTGCTCCGCCAGCAGCTCGCCGCCATCCGCAAGGAACTCGGTGAGGACGAGCCCGAGGGTGCCGACGACTACCGGTCGCGCATCGAGGAGGCCGACCTGCCCGAGAAGGTGCGCGAAGCCGCACTGCGCGAGGTCGGGAAGCTCGAGCGCGCCAGCGACCAGTCGCCGGAGACCGGGTGGATTCGTACCTGGCTCGACACCGTCCTCGACCTGCCGTGGAACACCCGCACCGAGGACTCCACCGACATCAAGGGTGCTCGGGAGATCCTCGACGCCGACCACCACGGCCTCGACGACGTGAAGGACCGCATCGTCGAATACCTGGCAGTGCGTGCTCGACGCGCCGAACGCGGCCTGCAGGTCGTCGGCGGACGCGGATCGGGCGCCGTCATGGTGCTCGCCGGCCCGCCCGGCGTCGGCAAGACGTCGCTCGGCGAGAGCGTCGCCCGGGCGCTGGGCCGCAAGTTCGTGCGCGTCGCGCTCGGCGGTGTGCGTGACGAGTCGGAGATCCGCGGTCACCGCCGTACCTACGTCGGCGCGCTGCCGGGTCGCATCGTGCGCGCGATCGGCGAGGCGGGATCGATGAATCCCGTTGTGCTGCTGGACGAGATCGACAAGGTGGGTTCGGACTACCGGGGCGACCCGGCTGCGGCCCTGCTCGAGGTCCTCGACCCCGCGCAGAACCACACCTTCCGCGACCACTACCTGGATCTCGACCTCGACCTGTCCGACGTCCTGTTCCTCGCGACCGCCAACGTCATCGAGAACATCCCGTCGGCCCTGCTCGACCGCATGGAGCTCGTCACCCTCGACGGCTACACCGAGGACGACAAGGTGGCCATCGCTCGCGACTACCTGCTGCCTCGACAGGCCGAGCGGGCAGCACTGACTACCGACGAGGTGAGCGTCACCGACGCGGCGCTCCGCGAGATCGCGGCGAACTACACCCGGGAACCCGGTGTGCGACAGTTCGAACGGCTCCTCGCGAAGGCGCTGCGCAAGGCGGCGACCAACCTCGCGCAGGGTACGGCGACCGCTCCGGTCACCATCGACGAGCCGGACCTGCGCGACTACCTCGGCCGGCCCCGGTTCACCCCGGAATCGGCCGAACGGACCGCAGTGCCCGGTGTCGCAACGGGTCTCGCCGTCACGGGAATGGGTGGTGATGTCCTCTTCATCGAGGTCAACGCCACCGACGGCGAGCCCGGCCTGAAGCTGACCGGTCAGCTCGGTGACGTGATGAAGGAGTCGGCGCAGATCGCGCTGTCGTACGTGCGGGCGCACGCCGAGCAGCTCGGCGTCGACCCCGAGTCGCTCAACAAGACCATCCACGTGCACGTTCCGGCCGGAGCTGTGCCCAAGGACGGTCCGAGTGCGGGCGTCACCATGGTCACCGCGCT
This sequence comes from Gordonia metallireducens, assembly GCF_021245825.1. NCBI lineage: Bacteria > Bacillati > Actinomycetota > Actinomycetes > Mycobacteriales > Gordoniaceae > Gordonia > Gordonia metallireducens. The sequence goes on from NZ_JAJQJP010000034.1 coordinate 102,311, forward strand.
GGTGTCGATGGCGACGGGTCGACGGGTGCGCGCCGAGGTCGGCATGACCGGCGAGGTCACGCTGAACGGCCGCGTCCTGCCGATCGGCGGGGTCAAGCAGAAACTGCTTGCCGCACAACGCAACGGGCTGAAGACCGTCTTCATCCCGCAGCGCAACGAGCCTGATCTCGACGACGTGCCGGCCGAGGTCCTCGACGCACTCCACGTGCGCCCGATGACCGACGTCGCCGAGATCGTCGCGCAGGCTCTGGAACCCGCAGCGGGAGAACAGGTCAGCGCAGCCTGACGTCGGAGCACGATCAGCGGGGCGTCGTCCGGGCCACCGGGCGGCGCCCCGCTTTTCGTATCAACGGAGCCGCAGAGTGCGGGCGATCCCCTCCAACGCGCGGTAGACCACCCAGGCGAGACTCGTCACGGCAGCAGCGGGCACCAGCCACAACGCGCCGACGGCGCCGATCAGACTGGCCGCCCACTGGCGTCCCCACAGGGGTGCGGCGACGAAGATCATCAGCAGCGCCACCACGAGCGACCCCGTCGGCGACCACACCGTCCACGGCCAGTCGAACAGCAGCGCACCCGCGGAGCCGACTGTAGCGGTGATCCCCACGATGCTGAGCAACAGCCACAGCACGAGGCTCCACCGGCGGTAACCGCCTGCGATCCAACGGGTCCGGAGTGCCACGGCCGACCACATGATCCAGCGCTTCAGCCAGGGAACCCCGGACGTTCGCATCATCTCGCGGAAGAATCGGTCGGACAGGGTGTCGCTGCCGAGTGCACCCGAGTTGACGGCGTCGGAAATGAGCTCGTCGTGGATCAACGCCGCCAGCGAGTGCTTTCCGTAGGAGTCCTCGAACCAGCGCATGAAGCGCGGGACCGATGCGAGATCCGTCGGATTGTCGTCGCGCGGAACGAACGTCCGGGCCTTGTCGACCGCCGCACGGGCCTGCGACTCATCCATGCCGCCGCGTACCAACTTGGTCACCAGATCGTTCTCGACGTCCTCGTCGGAGTATCGAAAGGTGTTGAGGACGACGAACTGACGCTCGTCGATCTGGACGATCCCGACGCTGCCCCGACCGGTCGGATCGTCGACCTCGAAACCGGAGGACGGCGCCACTCGCCACGGAACCCAGCGGGTGGTACTCGATGTGGCGTCGCCCATCTCGACCTCCCGACCTCGGCACCTCCGACGGTAGCGCCGCCCAGTGCAGAGACGAGGAACATCCAGACAGACAGAGACCCAAGTGCAACCCGACGTGCGGGAATCGCGAGTCGTCGGTTACTGCCGGGCAGCGCTCGACGTCCACTCGGTAACGGCGTCGGTGTAGAAGGCCATCCGTTCGCGCAGGGCATTCGGTTCGATCCCGAACTCCTCTGGGCGGTACCGGTGTCTGCCCTTGCCATGACGCGGCTGCTCCCCGTTGTGCTCGGCGAGCATCGCCGCGACGTCCGGGGCATCGAGATCGGCTGCTGCATAGACACGTTCGACGGTCTCCCCGGGGCGGGACACCAGGTCCCGGTAGTCGAGGTCGACGACGGTCGCCGATCCGGCCGTACGGGAATCACGGAACTCAAGCGCTCGACGGAACCACAACTCCGACTGCTCGATCTGGAACCGGCCGACGTCGTGACCGTCGACCTCGTCGCTGTAGGTCGACCGGTAGGTCGCGAACAGGCTGGCACCCGACGCCACGGTCTCCACGATGTCGCGGTGTAGATGGACGATGCAGACACCGGGGTATGTCCGGGCCAGGGCGGCCAGTTCGGGCGTGTGGGCCGGCGCCTTCAGCAGCCATCGCCGCCGGGACCCGTCGTCGAGGATCTGCAGCATAGTGCGATGCGCTGCGTACTCACCGGTGAAATCCTGATCGGCCAGCCATCGGGAGTAGTTGTCGAGACGCATCGTCGAGCTGAAGCCCCAGTTGCGCATGGTCGTTCCCATGCCGAGTACGCACTCCTCGGGGAGGGCCGGTCCGGAATCGTGGACCGCGGCCATCGCCGGGTTCAGCACGTGGAGCGGGTTGGGCTCGGCAGTTTGGGTGTCGATCAGCCGTTCGCGTTGCTCCGGGGACAGCCTCGCGACCCGCCACGGGGCATACAGCTCGACTGGACGCGGCGCGCGGAGCCTGGGGTCGCGCGCCATGAGTCGGTACAGGAACGTCGTCCCGGTGCGCCAGCCGCCGATGATCACGATCGGCGGGAGCACCTCGCGTTCGGCCACTTCCGGGCTCTCCCGCACGGTCTTGTCGAAGATGGAGCGCGCCCGCAGTTTGCCGATCACCGCGTCCTGCGCGTTACGGATTCCGACAGCGTTGAGACGGCCGTCCTCGGTCGCCGACGCCAGGTACTGTTCCAGGCCCGGCCGCCACAGTGCCGGGTCGCCCAATCCCTCGACACCGTGCCCGGCAGTGGCCCGTTCGACGATGGTGTCGGTTGCCTCGACCCCCAGCCGGTACCGCTCGGGGCGGGCAACCCGATCGGCTTCTGCGGCCGCGTAGATGCTCTCGGCGACCTCGCTCCGCTGCGGCGGCGTCCACGTCATGATCACTCGCCTCGCAGGTCGTCGAGCCGGACCACCCGGGCGGACGGCAGTGGAGGTGTATCGACAGGCTGGAGGAAACGCATCACGATGATCCCGAAGTCGCGCCCCTCGGAGTCGATCCAGTCGCCCGAGCCGCCTGGGTTCTCCGCCGCGACAACGAATCGATACCGTCCGTCGACGACCGTCGCGGTCGCACCCGTATACGACACCGGGCGGTACCGGAAGTCGAGCGAGTTCAGAAAGCGGCTGTACGCCAATATGTTCCAGTATCGACACTCCACGACATCCCCCTCGATGGCCAGTGCCTCGCCGGGTCCGAGCTGCCAGCCGCCGCGGACGTAGTGGATTCCGGGTTCGGTGAACACAGCGCCACCGGCCATCTCCGACCAGTGACGCAGGACGTTCGGCGGATCGAGATCGTCTTTGGTCGACATCTCGAAGATCGTCGGGAGTATCGAGGTCGTGGCCGCCAGGGTGCCGAGCGACGACGCGAATCTCCCCGCGTCGATGGGCGGCGGCACCGGCGGTTCGACGATCGGTTCGATACTGCACCAGCCCAGTTCGTCCTTCTCGACGTCGTCGTGGAAGAACCGGACCCAGACGGCGCCGGACTTCTCCGGCAACTCCAGCCAGTCGCCGGCTCCCGGTGCGGAACCGCCGAGGTCGATCTCGAAACTGCCGTCGTCGTCGAATCCGATGGCGTCGCTGTCGATGCGGGCCGTCGCCTCCGAGCCGATGCCGCCCGTCCGGCGGTAGACGGTCACCGACATGTACGACGCGTCGCCGCGGTTCCCGCGGATCCGGTAGACACGATCACCACGAACCTCGGTGACCCAGTACCGGAAATCGGGGTTGTCCATCAGGAACTTGTGCCGCCACCCGTTGAACGGCACGAGCTCCGGGCGTTCTCGGTCGACTTCGAGGCGTGACAACTGATTCGACAACCCGCGCACCAGGGCGCGGAATCCGTCGGCCTGTTCTGCCGGGTCCAGGCCCGCGGTGTCGGCGGCGAGTTTGTCACCTGCGGAGCGGAGCGCGTCGATGAGACCGTTCCATGCGGCGACCTCTGGTCGAGCGTCCTCGGTCACGGGAGCCGGACCCGGTCGTCGTGCCGGTAATGAGGTCCGACGTCGTCGATGAGGATGCCCGGTTCGGCGTCGACCACCGCCGGGATGGCGTCGAGCACGGCTCGCACCGACGCGGTCGTGATCGGGTTGGTGTGGCCGGACCCGATGCCGAACTCCAGTTGGGTGCGCATCTCGGCCGGTTCGCCGCTGATGACGAGCGTGTACGCGATCGGGCTGGTGAACCCGCCGAACGGGAGATCATCGCCGCGAAACACGACTTCGGCGCCGGGAGCGGAGCGAGCGGGCCGAGTGGGTACCGAAGCGAGATACCAGCATTCCTCGTTGGTGAAGAAATGATGGTCGCCGAGGTAGCCGCGATGCGTCAGGTGCAGGGCGGCAGCAGTGCCCTTCTTGATCGCCGTCGCGCCGACCTGCGCATCTCGTTCGGCGGGGATGCCGCGCAGTGACGTCTCGACCCTCACCTCGGAACTGTCCGCGCCGTACAGCGCGTGCGCGACGTTGCCGGTGAGATCGCCGTAGTAGATGTCGCCGCCGCGTGCGACCGGGGACTCGGCGCCGAGGGAATCGAGTTCGGCGCCGAATCCGAGCGCTCCCAACCCGCCCCACATCGACCCGGCGCGGGAGAAGTCGACGGCCTCAACCGATCGCACATGACTGACCGACGACATCGCCTTGGCCATCGTCATCGCGACCCGCTCGACGATGAAAGTCGGATGGACGCCGGTCCCGTGCAGCGTGGCGCCGCCCGTGTGGCACGCCTCCAACATGCGTTGCGGGGACTTGCGGAAAGGGCTGAGCCAGTTCGGCATCGACACGTTGTGGTACGCCGCGGTCGCCACGACGTTCTTCCCCGCTTCGAGCAGATCGATGACGTCGTCGTCGAGTCCCTTGATCACCGCGGCCGGCGCCGGGGTGAGGACGACACAGTCCACGTCGAGGTCCTTGAAGGCCGCGCGGTCGCGGGTGGCGGCGATCCCGATCGGGTCGGACCGCACCAGCTCGCCGATGTCCTTGCCCTCCTTCTCGCGGTTGTGGACGAGGGCGCCGACGATCTCGAAGGCGGGGTCGGCGAGTGCGGCCCGGATGACGGCGCCGCCCACCTCGCCGGGACCCCAGACGGCGATGCGATACGGGCGACGGGGAGGGGAGTCCCCGGTTCCCGTCGTCGGTGTAGGACTGGTCTGCGTCATGGGCGGCCCTCGGGGACGGTGAAGTGGAATCGCTTGCTTCCTGTTGGAGAGAATCTGCCCGGCGGGCACAGGTGTGTCAAGGACCACACTGTGTGGCCGCGTGTTGAGTGAAACTCGCTCAACTTTTTCCAGCTATCCGGGAACAAACCCGGAAGGGGTCCCGTTACACACTTCGAGAAACCTGAGTGACACTGACTCAAGTAAGTTTGACTCGACGCTCCGATGTGAGTAGGACATGAGTCGGACGCACTGAAGTCCGGTCCCGCTGGGTTTCGGACATCATCCCCGCGTCAGCGAACCGCGGGGCCAAAGGACTTGGGTGCACACCCACAAACTAGGAGGAAGCCAAACATGTCTCGTGCTGTTGGAATCGACCTCGGCACCACCAACTCCGTGGTTTCGGTGCTCGAAGGTGGCGAAGCGTCGGTCATCGCCAACGCCGAGGGCTCGCGGACCACGCCGTCCGTGGTCGCCTTTGCGCGTAACGGCGAGGTGCTCGTCGGTCAGCCGGCAAAGAACCAGGCGGTCACGAACGTCGACCGCACCATCCGCTCGGTCAAGCGCCACATGGGTGAGGGTGACTGGACGGTCGAGATCGACGACAAGAAGTACACCCCGCAGGAGATCAGCGCGCGCACGCTCATGAAGCTCAAGCGCGACGCCGAGGCCTACCTCGGTGAGGACGTCACCGACGCCGTGATCACCGTGCCCGCCTACTTCAACGACTCCCAGCGTCAGGCCACGAAGGAAGCCGGCCAGATCGCCGGCCTCAACGTGCTGCGCATCGTCAACGAGCCCACCGCGGCAGCCCTGGCCTACGGACTCGACAAGGGTGAGAAGGAACAGACCATCCTGGTCTTCGACCTCGGTGGCGGTACCTTCGACGTCTCGCTGCTCGAGATCGGCGACGGTGTGGTCGAGGTCCGCGCGACCTCCGGTGACAACCACCTCGGTGGTGACGACTGGGATCAGCGCGTCGTCGACTGGCTCGTCGAGAAGTTCAAGGCTCAGAACGGCATCGATCTGACCAAGGACAAGATGGCCCTGCAGCGTCTGCGTGAGGCTGCCGAGAAGGCCAAGATCGAACTGTCGAGCTCGCAGAGCACCTCGATCAACCTGCCGTACATCACCGTCGACGCCGACAAGAACCCGCTGTTCCTCGACGAGCAGCTGTCGCGCAGCGAATTCCAGCGGATCACCTCTGATCTGCTCGAGCGCACCCGCGCACCGTTCCAGGCCGTCATCAAGGATGCGGGCATCTCCGTCGGCGACATCGACCATGTCGTGCTCGTCGGTGGTTCGACCCGTATGCCGGCCGTCACCGACCTGGTGAAGGAGCTGACCGGTGGCCGCGAGCCCAACAAGGGCGTCAACCCGGACGAGGTCGTCGCCGTCGGTGCCGCGCTGCAGGCCGGCGTCCTGCGCGGCGAGGTCAAGGACGTGCTGCTGCTCGACGTCACCCCGCTGTCTCTCGGCATCGAGACCAAGGGCGGCGTGATGCACAAGCTGATCGAGCGCAACACCACCATCCCGACCAAGCGCTCGGAGACCTACACCACGGCCGAGGACAACCAGCCGTCGGTGCAGATCCAGGTGTACCAGGGTGAGCGTGAGATCGCCTCGCACAACAAGCTGCTCGGCAGCTTCGAGCTGGGCGGCATCGCGCCTGCGCCGCAGGGTGTCCCGCAGATCGAGGTGACCTTCGACATCGACGCCAACGGCATCGTGCACGTCACCGCGAAGGACAAGGGCACCGGCAAGGAGAACTCGATCCGCATCCAGGACGGTTCCGGCCTGAGCAAGGACGAGATCGACCGCATGATCAAGGACGCCGAGGCGCACGCCGACGAGGACCGCAAGCGTCGCGAGGAGGCCGAGACCCGCAACCAGGCGGAGTCGCTGGTCCACCAGACCGAGAAGTTCCTCAAGGACAACGAGGACAAGGTCCCGGCCGATGTGAAGGAAAAGGTCGAGGCCGCGGTCAACGACGCCAAGGAAGCGCTGAAGGGCACCGACTCGGCCGCGATCAAGACCGCGATCGAGAAGCTGTCGGAGGAGTCGCAGGCTCTCGGCCAGGCGATCTACGCCAACGCTGCTGCGGAGTCCGCCGACGGTGAGGCCGGCGCTGCCGCCGACAGTGATCCCGATGTCGTCGACGCCGAGGTCGTGGACGACGCCGACACCAAGGAGAACAAGTGACCGCAGGATCCCATTCGTCGAATGGGTCCGGCGAGGAGCCGGTGACGGTGACCGATCGTCGTCGCATCGACCCGGAAACGGGTGAGGTGCGCGACGAGCCGGCCGCCGGCCCCGGCCCGGCCGACGCCGAACCCGTCGTGGACGAGTCCGACACCGAACAGCCGGCCGACGAGGCGTCCCCGGACGCCCGGCTCGCCGAGCTGACGGCCGACCTGCAGCGGGAACGCGCCCAGTTCGCCAACTTCCGGCGGCGAGCTGCCGAGGAGAAGCAGGGATCGGTTGCCTACGGCAAGCAGATCCTGATCGACAAGCTCCTCCCGGTTCTCGACGACCTCGACCGTGCCCGCGAGCACGGCGATCTCGAGACCGGCCCGCTCCGGGCAGTCGCCGACAAGCTGACCGCAGTGCTGAACGCCGAGGGCCTCGAGTCCTTCGGCGCCGCGGGTGAGGAGTTCAACCCCGAACTCCACGAAGCGGTTCAGCACGACGGCACCGGAGACCACCCGGTCATCGGCGCGGTGTACCGCTGCGGTTACCGGCTGGGCGAGAAGGTGATCCGCACCGCCATGGTGACGGTCACCGATCCCGAGCCCGCCGGCGACCGGACCGGTGCACAATAGAACGACCGTTTGTGGCCCTGAGGTGCGAGGAGCGAGCCTGCGACTCGCACCTCAGGGCTCTCCGGCGAGAGTACGAACACGAGTACAACTGAAATACCCATCCAGACAACAGAAGACTTGAAGGAGGTGACGTCTGGTGGCTCCACAACGTGAGTGGTTGGAACATGACTTCTACAAGGACCTGGGCGTTGCTTCTGACGCTTCGGCTGAAGAGATCAAGAAGGCCTACCGCAAGCTCGCACGCGAGCTGCACCCGGATGCCAATCCCGGCGATTCCGCGGCCGAAGAGCGCTTCAAGCGGGTGTCCGAAGCACACAGCGTGCTGAGCGATCCGGAGAAGCGCAAAGAGTACGACGAGACCCGTGCCATGTTCGCCGGCGGACGATTCCGTGGCGGTGGCAGCGGCTTCCCGGGCGGCGGTTTCCCCGGCGGCGGTACGACGTACACGACCGGTGGTGGCGACTTCGACCTCGGCGACCTGTTCGGCGGCGGCCAGACCGGCGGCGGTGGCGGATTCGGCGACATCTTCGACGGACTCTTCAACCGTGGTGGCGGATCCCAGCGCACGTCGACGGCCAGCCGTCCCCGTCGCGGCAAGGACCTCGAAACCGAGACGACGCTGTCCTTCAAGGACGCGGCACTCGGCACGACGGTCCCGCTGCGGGTGACCAGCCCGTCCCCGTGCACCACCTGTCATGGGTCGGGTGCCAAGCCCGGCACCAGCCCGCGAGTGTGCCCCAACTGCAACGGCTCCGGTTTCGTCAGCCGCAACGAGGGCGCCTTCGGGTTCAGCGAACCCTGCCAGGACTGCCAGGGCACCGGCTCGCGGATCGACGACCCGTGCACCGACTGCTCCGGCAGCGGAGTCAAGAACCGGACGCGCACCATCAACGTGCGTATCCCGGCCGGAGTCGAAGACGGACAACGGATTCGGCTCGCCGGACAGGGCGAGGCCGGACGCCGGGGGGCGCCGTCGGGCGACCTCTACGTCGTCGTCCACGTCACGCCGCACAAGCAGTTCACGCGCAGCGGCAACGACCTCCGGGTGCAGCTCCCGGTGCGGATCTCCGAACTCGTTCTCGGCGCGACGGTCTCGGTACCCACGCTCGAGGGCTCGGTCGGGGTCAAGATCCCGCCGAACACCACCGACGGCCGGACGCTCCGCGTGCGCGGTCGCGGCGTCCCCAAGCGGTCCGGCGGTGCAGGTGACCTGCTCGTGACGGTGAAGGTCGCGGTGCCGGACAAGCTCGACGACGCCGCGATCGAGGCGATGCGTGCCTACGATCAGGCCGAGAGGGCGAGCGGTTTCGATCCACGGGCGAACTGGGGGAAGTGAGTCATGGCCGGTCAGAAGAACTTCGACGCCGACGGCGCGACCTTCATGATCTCGGTGGCCGCCGAGCTCGCCGGCATGCACGCGCAGACCCTGCGGACCTATGACCGGCTGGGTCTGGTCACCCCGCAGCGCACGAGTGGCGGCGGTCGCCGCTACTCGTCCCGCGACGTCGACCTCCTGCGTGAGATCCAGCGTCTCTCGCAGGAGGAGGGCGTCAACCTCGCAGGGATCAAACGGATCATCGACCTGAGCAATCAGGTCGAGGCGCTGCAGCAGCGCGTCCGTGAACTCTCCGACGAGGTCGCCGCGTCGCGGAACCGACGCGGGGGCGAGCTCGTCCCGGTGCCCCGGACCAATGCGCTGGTCGTGTGGCAGCCGCGGCGGAAGCGATCCGGCGACTGAACGGTCGGGCTCGTTCCACCAGGGCGATCAACGGCTCCCGCGTACGTTGGATGTATGGCTTCCGACACCGTCACCACCGTTGACACGGGCTCGCACCGCGTTTCACGGCGCATCGTCGTGGACGCGCCGGCTGCCGAGGTCTTCGCCCTCATCGCCAACCCGCATCGTCATCCCGAACTGGACGGTTCGGGAACGGTGCGGGACACGCCCGTCAAGGGCCCGGAAAAGCTCACCCCCGGCGCGCGATTCAGCGTCGGGATGAAGCAGTTCGGCGTCCCGTACACGATCACCTCCACCGCGACCGACGTCGACACCGACCGCGTCGTCGAGTGGAAGCACCCCATGGGCCATCGCTGGCGCTGGGACCTCGTCGCCACGTCGCCGACGACCACACAGGTCACCGAGACCTTCGACTACTCCACGCTCAAGTTTCCGAAGATCATGGAGCTGATCGGATATGACAAGAAGAACGGGCAGGGCATCGAGGGCACCCTCCGTGCCCTCGCGAACCGGTTCGGCTGATACCACCGCCATCTTGCCGACAGCATGTCGATAAGATGGCGGAGACCTATCGGACCCGAACCAGGAGTCGACGAAATGTTCGTGATCACCAACCGCATCGATGTCACCGAGAACGCCGAGGCCTTCGAGAAGGCATTCTCGGACTCCATGCGCACCACGCTGAAGGGTGTTCCCGGCCTGCACCGCGCCACCCTGATGCGTCCCGAGGCCGAGGGCCTGCCCTACGTCTCCACCATGGAGTTCGACGCCAAGGAGGACTTCCTGGCGTGGCTGAAGTCTGATTCGTTCCGCGCATCGCACTCCGACGACCAGGCCCCGGGCATGCAGGCTCCGTCGGCCGTCGAGCAGCACACCCTGATCGAGACCTTCAACGCCTGATCAGGCCGTCCCGGGGCGGCCGCGAAAGGAAGCCCCTCCATGGAGTTCCAGGACGATGCGCCGTCATCCGGCGAGGAAGCGGTGGTCGTCCTCGGAGTCGTGGCCGCTCCCGGGCAACCGATCGGGCTCGCGCGCAAGCTCGTCGACGCGGACCTGATCGAGCACGTCCAGACCAGCTACCCCGGGGCCCGATGGCAGATCGAGGTCGTCGAAGCATCCGTGGTGCAGCCGCCCGCGACCGATGCCCAGATCGTCGACGCCGCGAGAGACGTTCTCCTCGAACGTGAATGGGACCTGGTGGTCTGCCTGACCGACCTTCCCCTGCACGTCGGCAGACGCCCCGTCGTGGCGCATGCCAATGCGGTGCACGGCGTCGCGGTCCTGTCGGTACCCGCCCTCGGCCCGACCGGGCTACGGCAGCGGGCGCGGACGACGGTCATCGGCCTCCTCGGCCGACTCCTCGGCGCCGACGCCGACGACCTCCGAGACCACGAGAAGTCACCGTCGACGTCGCCGCTGCGGCACCGGGTCCGCCAGTTGGGCACCGACGTCGACGACGAGGGCACCGCCTTCACCGCCCGGGTGCTCACCGGCAATCTCCGGCTCCTCTCGGGGATGGTGCGCGCCAACCGGCCGTGGCGCCTCGCGCTCGGACTGACCCGGGCCCTGACCGGTGCCATCGCCGCCGGAGTCTTCGCACTGGTCACCGCCGACATCTGGCTGCTCGCCGACACGTTCGGCTGGGTCCGTCTCACCGGCGTCGCCGTCGGCTCGATCGTCGCCATCACCGCCACTTTGATCATCGGCGCCGACCTCTGGGAACGGGGAACGTCCCGGCAGTCGCGCGAACAGATCGTCCTGTTCAACACCGTCACCGTCATCACCGTCGTGCTGGGGGTCGCGGCGTTCTATGCCGCGCTCTTCGTCCTTGCGACCGTCGGCGCCCTGTGCCTCGTGGTCCCTCAGGTCTTCGGCGACGCCCTCGGTCACGATCCCGGGATCACCGACTACCTGGAGGTCGCGTGGCTGACGTGCTCGCTCGCCACCGTCGGCGGGGCGCTCGGTGCCGGGTTGGAGACCGACGAGGCGGTACGCGACGCCGCGTACACCCAGCATCCTGCCGAGTCGGTCTGACGGGGTACCACCGACGGTCCGGCTGCCACGGATTCGGCCCCAGCCGCTAGGCTGCATGGGCAAACGTCGATGTGGAGGTGACGATGACCCAAGATCCGGCGAGCGGGGGACTGCCCGGATCCGTGGTTCTCGGGATATCCGTCGTGGACGATCAGATCGCGTCCGTGGTGCGCGACGCCGATGGACACATCCTGGCCAGTAACCTCGTCGACCTGCCCGATCCGTCGGCTTCCGCGGTAGAGGCCGCGATCGTCGAGCTGGTCGATTCGGTGCCGGTGGTCGTCGATCAGATCGGGATCTCGGTGTCCCGCGAGGACGTCCGCAAGCACCTGGCACAGGCCTTCGGGTCGAGTGGCGCCGCCGAGTCCTGGTACGACCGTGTCGTCGTCACCGGTTACGCCTCGGCACTCGCCGAGATCGCGTGCACTCATGCCACCCGTGGTGGCGTCGTCGCCGTCGTGGACCTCGATCGTGATGCCGCTCCGGCGTCCGGTACGACGGCGGCCACGGTCGACACGACGTCGGGAGCGGTCCTCGGAACGGCCGATTTCACCACCCACCGTCTGGCGCCCGTCACCGATCCGAACGGGGCGTCGGCGCTGGCGACCGCGGTCGCCAAGCTGCCGCGCGGTCGCGACATCACCTCGATCATCGTGGTCGGGCCCGGTGCGGAGATGCCGGGTATCGCACCCGCCTTCGAATACGCCGCCCAGCGGCCCGTCGCCGTCGCCGACAATCCGCCGCTCGCGTCCGCGATCGGAGCGGCCGACGCCGCCCTGGTGGCACTCTCCGCCCCTGCTCCGGCTGCACGGGTGTCCACCGGACGACGCTGGTGGTTCGTCGGCGCCGCGATCGGCGCCGCGGTGTTCCTCGGCGCGGTCGGACTGACCCTCCTCCTGGCCGCCGAGGCCGACGCTCCGGAACCGACTCCCGTGACGGTCACCGAGACACCCGCGGCCGTCACGATCACCGCCGACGCGAAGACGGTCACCCGGACCGAGACCGAGACCGAGAGGGCCCGCACGACGACGGTCACCAGCGCGCCGCGCCCGGTCACCCGGACGACCACGGTCACCGAGGAGATCCCGGGACCGTTCACGATCACCGAGACCGAGACGACCACGGTCGAGGTGCCCGCAGCATCGCCGGCGCCCTGACGCGTCGACCCGCGGTCAGTACACGGGGTCGTGCTGGATGTGGCTCGCGCGGACCCCGGCGATGATGAGTTTGCGTCGGGTCGCCTCGATCATCTGAGCCGATCCGGCGATGAGCACCTGGTGGTCCGCCCAGTTCCCGGCGTCGGCGACGACGTCGGCGAGTGTGCCGATCTCGTGGTCGATCCCCAGTTCGGCCGGTGTCGCCACCGCGGTGATCCACCACGGGTCGCTCTCCTCCTCCGACACCGCGGTGACCTGCAACCAGGGATTGGTGGAGGCGATCCGCCGCAGGACACTCAGGTCGTACAGCTCGCCGGGGTAGCGCATCCCGTAGAAGATGTGCGTCGGCGGCGAGTCCGCGCGCTTGGACATCTCGATGAGCAGGGCGCGCAGCGGGGCGAGTCCGGTGCCGCCGGCCACCATCAGGACGGGCCGATCCCGGTCGACGTGCAGCGTGCCGTGACTCTGCGACAGGGTCCAGACGTCGCCGACGCTGGTCTCGCTGACGATGGCCGAGCTGACCGTCCCGCCCTGGATCGCTCGCACGTGGAACTCCAGCTCACCGGCCGGGTTCGGCGGGATCGACGGTGAGAAGTTGCGCCACTGCTTGGGCCACTGCGGGACGTGCACCTCGAGGTACTGGCCGACGTGGAACGTCAGTGGCGCGTGCGAGATGAGACGTACGACGGCCAGGTCGCGGCTGATGCGGTACTTCTCCACGACTTCGGCCGTCCACCGCGCGGGGTGGGTGGCGGTCTCGGCGGCCCCGCGCATCACGCCGGTGACCAGCATCATCGCCTGGGAGACGGTCTGCTGCGCCTCGTCGTCCCAGTACCCCTCCATGAGACTGGCGAACTCGCCCATGAGGGCCGCGTACATCACGTGGTAGTGCTCTGGTTCGACCCCGAACTTGCGATGGTCGCGGCCGAGCTGGGCGAGGAACTCGACGAGGTCGGCGTGGCCGGACTCCGCGGGAATGGCCTCGAGGACGTGATCGATCACGCGATGGAAGGCGATCTGCTGTGCGGCCATCGAGACGCCGAACAGATCCCTGAGGTCGGGATCGATCGCGAACATCCGGGTGTAGACGTTGGTCACGAACCGGTCGGGCTGTCGGTTCACCGCTGTTCGCAGCTGATGCAACGTGTGGCGTGAGTGGCTCGCCATTCTCTGTGGACAACCTCCGTCGGCGTTCGTCCCCCGCCTGTTCCGAGAGCTCAACCCTAACGTCCGACGGTACAGAATTCAGGATCCGTCATCGTATGTCGGACTGTGATCCGGTGTGGCAAGGTACCACCATGACGTCCCTCGACGGTGTCCTCCCGGCCATCGTCGACGCGCATGTGCAGCACTGGAATCCGCGGCGCACCCCATGGGCGGTGACCCGCTCGTCGCGGCTGTACGGGTTCGTCCCCCGATTGGGGGACCGGGCATTCCCGTTCATCGCCTCGCGCGCCGACCGGGAGTTCGTGCTGACACCGCGAACGGTCGCGCGCCCGTACGAGCCGCGGCAGTACGCGACCGACGCGGCTCTGGTCTCGACGGTCGTCGGGGTGCCCATCGACACCGTGGTGCATGTCGAGTCGCACTGGCGTAAGGCACTACCCGCAGGGGAGCAGGCGTCGGCGCACAGCACTGCCGTGGAGGAGACGCGCTATCTGGAGCGACTCCCGTTCGGCCACTCCGGGGCCCCGCGTCTGGGGGCGATCGTGGCCCACGGCGACCCGCGCGACCAGGACTTCGCCGAGATGCTGGATCAACAATCCGCGGTCTCGCCGCGGGTCCGGGGTATCCGCCTGGTGGCGACGCGCCATCCCGATCCGCGCGTCCGCGACGGCGGCGACGCCGACAACATCCTGGCTTCGGCCGCCTTCCTCGACGGTTTCGCCGAACTGGCCGCGCGGAAGCTCGTCTTCGAGGCGGCGGTGTACTCCCATCAGCTCTACGACGTCATCGTGCTGGCGCGGGAGTATCCCGACACGACGATCGTCCTGAACCACTTCGGGATACCGGCCGGGGTGTTCGGCCCCATCGGGACGCGTACCGGTGCGACGGCTGCGGCGCGCGCGGACATCTGGCGGTTGTGGCGGGAACGGATGACCACCCTGGCGTCGTATCGCAATGTGGTGGTGAAGCTTTCCGGGTTGGCGATGCCGGTTCTCGGCTACGGCCACGAACGGTGGGGCAACATCGGGGGACAGGCGACGCTGTGCGAGATGATCGGCCCGTTCGTCGAACACGTCGTCGCCCACTTCGGTTCGGACCGCATCATGTTCGGCTCGAACTACCCGATCGACCGCCCGAACGCGGCGGTCGACGTCCTCATCGGCGCGCTCGTCGACTGTGCGTCCCAGTGGGGGGACGAGGCGCTGCGACGTATCTTCCGGGACACCGCGGTTCGCGTCTACGGACTCGACGAGACCTGACCTGACCTGACCTGACCTGACCTGCGGGCGGTTCGTCATGGATGGCGCGGACGTCCCCACCATCGTGAGCGGGTCGGTTCGGGGACAGGCACGTCACGCATGAGGCGTACCAGGATGTCGACGAGATCCGAGCACGTCGGATAGCGGTCCTGCGGTGATTTGGCAAGTGCTTTGGCGAAGATCGAATCCATCGCCGACGGTAGCCACGGACGGCGCCGGGTCAGGCGCGGCGGATCGTCGTTGATGTGTGCGTGGGTGATCGCGAAGGACGTGTGACGCGGGTACGGCGGTGTGCCGGTGAACAGTTCGACGAGGCTGCACGCGAACGAGTAATTGTCGCTGGCCGGTGAAAGGCGATGTGCTTGAAGCAGTTCCGGCGAGGCATACCCGATGGAACCCTGAACCCGGCCGTTGCGTGCGAGCGGCCGTGTGTCGTCGAGGAACTGGGCGATCCCGAAATCGGAGAGATAGGCGTCGACCGGGGTGGAGTCGTCCGCGTCGGGGCCGAGCGGTCGGGAGAGCAGGATGTTGGCCGGCTTGACGTCGCGGTGGAGGATCTCCTGGCCGTGTGCGTAGTCGAGGGCGCCGGCGATCTGCGCGGCAACCCGCAGGATCGTGTCCACGTCGGGTTCGGTGTCGTCACCGGGGATGAGTGCGGTGGCCGCCGGGCCGGCGGCGTATTGCATCGCCAGCCACATCGAAGGCTGGTGGCGCGGGCCGGGAGAGCCGGGCGGCGCGACGATCTCGCCATGCGCGCGCATCCGGACGATGTGCGGGTGGTCGAGAAGAGATGCGATGCCGAACTCGCGCTCGAACCGTTCGCGGACCCGGGCGTGATCGGCGGCATTCGGGTGCAGAACCTTGAGCGCGACCGGCCCGTCGCCGTCATCGCGATGGGCGCGGAAGACGTCCGCGCTCGCACCACCGCCGACGAATTCGTCGATGGTGAAACCGTCCACGCGGTCGCCAACCTCGAACACCCTGCCCAGAGTAGAGCGACGACGATCCGCGGGCGCGGTGCCGGACGAGGGTGTCGAGACCCGGGTACCGGAATCGGGCTCGACCGTCAGGATTTCGGTGTCAGCCGGAAGATCGGGAACTTTCGCCCCTGGGCGGTCTCGGTGTACTTGACGAACTGATCGGTGAACGCCGTGAACTTGGCCCAGGCGGCATCCCAGTCGGCGTCGGTGATCTCGACGACCTGCGTCTCGTGACGTTCGATGCCCTCGGTTGCCGGGGCCTCGACGGCGACCGAGTCGGGGTGCGCCCGAAGGTTGTGCACCCAGGCCGGCGTGGTCGGCGAACCCGCGAAAGATCCGATGACGAGCCACGACCCGTCGTCGGCGAGGCCGAACAGCGGGCCGATGCGCGGCTGGCCGGACTTGGCGCCGAGGGTGTGCAGCAGGACGAGGTTTCTCCCGAAACCCGCGGTCTCGACATGTCCGTTGTTGGCGCGGAACTCGTTGATGATGGTCGAACTGAAGTCGGTCACGATCTCCTTGATACGCCTGCGGAGCCCTGACCGGCAGGTGTGTCAAAGTGAAACCGCGGTCCGGGCGTCGAAGAATACGCTGAACGCATGAGTGCCGATACGAGTTCGCTGGCCGCCGCCCTTCCCGACGGAATGGTGATCACCGACCCCGACATCCTCGCCGGGTATCGCCAGGACCGCGCCTTCGACCCGGCCGCCGGTACCCCGCTCGCGCTCGTCCGCCCGACCTCGACCGAGCAGGTCCAGACGACGGTTCGGTGGTGTGCCGAGAACCGGGTCCCGATCATCACGCGCGGCGCGGGCACCAGCCTGTCCGGCGGCTCGACCGCGGTGGACGGCGCCATCATGATCTCCACCGAGAAGATGCGCGAGATCGCCGTCGATCCCGCGACGCGCACCGCCGTCGTCCAGCCCGGGCTGTTCAACTCCGAGGTCAAGGCCGCGGCGGCGGCCGAGGGCCTCTGGTACCCGCCGGACCCGTCGTCGTTCGAGATCTGTTCGATCGGCGGAAACGTCGCCACGAATGCCGGTGGCCTGTGCTGTGTGAAGTACGGGGTCACCACCGATTACGTGCTCGGACTGCAGGTGGTGCTCGCCGACGGCCGTGCGGTCCGGGTGGGCGGCAAACAGCTCAAGGACTCCGCCGGCCTCCCCCTGACCAAGCTCTTCGTCGGCAGTGAGGGGCTCCTCGGCATCATCACCGAGGTGACCCTGCGGCTGCTCCCGCCGCAGGGGCCGGCGAGCACGGTGGTCGGGGTCTTCGACTCGGTGCACGACGCCAGTCGTGCCGTCCTGGCCGTCACGGGCGAGATCCGCCCGGCGATGCTGGAATTCATGGACTCGGTGGCGATCAACGCGGTCGAGGACATGCTGCGCATGGGGCTCGACCGAGACGCGGGCGCGCTGCTCGTCGCCCAGTCCGATGCGCCCGGGGCGGCGGGTGCCCAGGAGGTCGAACTGATCCGGAACGCCTTCGAGTCGAACGGCGCGGGCGAGGTCTTCACCACCGACGATCCCACCGAGGGCGAGGCGTTCACCGCTGCCCGCCGCGCGGCGATCCCGGCGGTGGAGAAGCTGGGATCACTACTGCTGGAGGATGTCGGGGTCCCGTTGCCCTCGCTGCCCGATCTCATCGACGGCGTCGCCAAGATCGCCGCGGACAACCAGGTGATGATCTCGGTGATCGCACACGCCGGCGACGGCAACACGCACCCGCTGATCGTCTTCGATCCGGCCGACACCGCGGAGGCCGACCGTGCGCAGACGGCGTTCGGTCAGATCATGGATCTTGCCATCGAACTCGGCGGCACCATCACCGGCGAGCACGGTGTGGGCCGGCTCAAGAAGGGCTGGCTGCCCGATCAGGTGGGACCGGACGTGATGGAGCTGACGACGCTCATCAAGAACGCCCTCGATCCGGAGGGGCTCCTCAATCCGGGCGTGATCCTGTAGGCGTGGTCGGCACGACGGCGTAGGTTCCGCGCCGGTGTGCCTTGGCCTCGAACAGGGCGTCGTCGGCGAGGGCGAAGTCGCGTCGGATGCGTTCGGTGGCATCCTCATCGGTCATGTGCTCGCTGTACAGAGGGCCCACGGCGATGCCGAGGCTGACGGTCGCCCACTCGCCGTCACCGGTGTCGACGGGCCGGCCGCGGATGTCCTCGGCGACGGCCCGCGCCGCCTGTTCGTCGAGCCGCATCGCGATCGCGAACTCGTCGCCGCCGAGCCGGGCGACGACCGCCGGTTCGGCCACCGCGCCCCGGAGGATCTCGGCGACCTGCTGCAGCACGGCGTCGCCCACGGCGTGACCGTGGTCGTCGTTGATCCGTTTGAAGCGGTCGACGTCGGCGATGACGAGTGCGAACCGGTCGCCGTGTCCCCGGCGCAGCAGTGTCGTCGTCGCGAGGATGAACCCGCGGCGGTTCAGCAATCCGGTGAGCGGATCGGTGTTGGCCATCCGCAGTTGGTGTTTCAGAGTGCGCTGCAGATCGGACGTATATCCCTGGTGCAGGGTGACGGTTCCGCTGACGGCGACGAGCAGGGCCAGGGTCGCGGCGAACACGGTCACGGGTGCAGCGCCGTCCAGCCAGGCGAGAACGCCCAGGGTGCAGGTCACCGCGCTCGCCAGCACCAGGTGGACGTACACGACGCGGGCACGTACGAAATGTGCGCTGTAGGAGCCGATCACGGCGAACAGGGCCGAGAAGTACAGCGCGAGGCGAGGATCGGCGACGGCGAACAGGCACGCCGCCACCCCGATGTCCGCGTAGGCCACGAAGGCGTTGTTGAAACCGCGAACGTGTGACTTCTTGGTCCACCACATCACACCCAGGTGGACCCGGCTCACCGCGATCGCGGTGGGGATGGTGGTGGCGGCAGCGGTACCGAGGACCAGCGACCGCCACAGCGAACCCTGCCCGCCGCTCGGCGTGAACAACCCGAGCGCCGCGACGACACCGAAGATCAGCACCAGCCCGGCGATGGTGTACCGGATGTGGCGTTCGCGCAGGCGTAGCTGCCGGAGCACATCGAGCGTTTCGTCGTAGAGCCCACTGCGGCGTGCGATCTCCGCAGTGATCGAGTCTCGACCGAGCCCGCTGAACGGAGTAGATCTCGGCGCCCGGCCGATCGTTTCTTCCACCTGATCGAGCTCCGGAAATGGGGTTGGGACGGACAATACGAAGTCTTGACGAGCATTAGCGATGCTTCATCAGAGCAAGTGATAGCCGACGAGACCCGGGCGCGACAGCGAAAACGGGAAAATGGTGAAAAAGAAGCACCTGCCGAGGTCCTCCCGTCCCCTCCGCGGGGGGACCTCAGCAGGTAGCCCAAAACGCGAATGACATCTGAATACGATGCCATGCAAAAATGAGCATATTGCGTCGAAGCTCAACCTACAATCACATCAATCGGGATAACTGACAGGGGATGGTTGATGAATGGTTCTGGGGACGCCGGACTTCGCGATATCGACCTACGTCGACTCCGCATGTTCGTCGTCGTCATGGAGGCGCCGAGTCTCCGTGTCGCCGCCGACGACCTGTTCATCAGCCAGCAGGCGTTGTCGTCGGCGATCCGTGAGCTCGAGCGACAGCTGGGCGTCGAGCTGTTCTCCCGTTCGCGTCGCAGCCTGACGCCGACGCCGGCCGGGGAGGCCCTCTACCGCGGCGCGGTACCCCTCCTGGCCGGTGGTGAACAACTCGCCACGCAGGTCAGGCGCGTGAACGCCGGGTCTCCCGCGCCGTTCGTCATCGGGCACGCACCCGACCTGGCGTCGTCGGAGGTCTTCCGCATCATCGAACCCGTGGTTCTCGCCGACCCCTCGGTGCCGATCACGGTGCGCCCGGTGTTCGCCGACTTCATGCGCGACGAGTTGCTGTCGGGGTCGATCGACCTCGCGCTGGGACGTGGTGTGTCGGCGCCGCCGGACATGGCGACCACGATCGCCACCGAACACGAACTCCGCCTCGCGGTCCGCAGTGACCACCCGCTCGCCGCCCATGCCCGCGTCGACATGGCCGCCCTCGCCGATTACGAGATCGTCGTGTGGGGCCCCGAGCACGAGTACGAGTACACCGACATCCTCGTCGGGCTGTGCCGGCGCGCCGGTTTCGAGCCGCGCATCATCCTGTCGACGCTGCTCGGCACACCGCCGCACACAGCGGTGATCGCCCATCCCAAGGCGTGCGCCTTCGTCACCAACGAGCCCGGCTGGATCTACGCGAACTCCATCCGCATCGTCGAGTTCACCGATCCGCCGTTCGCACCCGTCCGGGCGATGTGGCTGCCCAACACCGCCTCGACGCTGCGCCGGCAGATCCTGGCGGCGGCGGAAGGGGTTGCGTGAGCGGAGCAGCTGCGCGATCCGGCGATGGAGGGATAACAAAGAGCCCTTGTTGCACGCGAGCTGTGTATCGAGCTGCGAAATTGAGAGCATCCGCTGGTAGCGTGCGACGCGGCTGATTGGGGGAGGCTGTGCTCACAGTAGACGGCAATGTGCTGCTCGACATCGCGGGAAAGTCGGAAGTGGCGTCCGATGTAATCGTCGCTTGCAAATACGCGAGTTACTACGCGAGGATCTCGGAGCTCCTGCCGGGATCGGCCACCGCATACGCATCGAGTTGGCGAGCATCAGAGCTGGGTCGACTCGAACCTGGTGTGGTGCAACGGTTGGAGAGTTTCGCCGCGGCGGTCCGAGGTGCGGCCCTTAATTACGAAGCAACAGACGAGGATTTGACAGCCTTCCTGGGGTTCGTTGGGGAACCCCCTCGATGATTCCGACGCGTGGGATTCTTGCCACCTGGCGACCTGCGGACGTTGTAGCAGTGGGGGCCGAGTTGGACGCTTTGTTCGAAAATAACGAAGGTTTCGGCCCTGGAGGAAAACTGGCCGATCTGAGATCGGCGGTCCCTGACGGTTACGGCAACGCGAACCCGAACTGGAAGGGCCAAGCCGCAGTTGCGGCAGGGGCTGCAGTCGGGCGAGTAAGTAAGTACGCTTGTGCCTTCGTCGACCTCGGGTTGGGTCCGTACGGGCAGGTAAGCCGGGAAGCGGCTGCCCTGGCGAGGGCGAAGGCATCGATCGACGAACTTGTCTCCGTCATCGAGTCCGGTGACTTGTACGTCACCGATAACTGGACGGTCTTGGTTCGCCCCACGCCGATGGAGCCTGACATGGCGAAGCTTATGGCATTGGCCGCGCAGGGATTTCAGACTCAACTGAACGGGCATCTGACCACTCTTGGACTTGCGGAACATAGGCTTGCTTCTCCTCTGGTTCCGGACAGCCTCTTCTTCGGTCAAATGGAGAACGACCTTGCTGGGGCTCCAAAAGATGCCGTCCCTGGTCTTCTAGGCACTGAACGCGCTCGAGAAAGTGCTCGAGAGGCACAGCAGCTCGAGTTGGTCAGGCACATGCAGGGCACTGTGACCCGCAAAGAGACGATGACGCGCGATGGCAAACCGGTGACGCGGTTGACGATGCTCGATGGGAGCAAGCAGGTCTATCGATCAGATGAGACAGGCGAGACAACGGAGTTCTACGACTCGGGCGGAAAACTGTACTCAACGAGAAAAGTGCAGTTAGACGGCGAAACTCGTACTGAGCTGATGCGCGATGGGAAATCGCCCGTAGTGATTACTGAGAGCAAGGGCGGCGGCGATGCGAAGGCGGTCGTCGACGGCGTCACGTTGACGATTCCATCTCATTCCGACATTGCCAGCGCGCTTGCAGGCGGCGGGGTATCTGGGGGGGTGGCAGGACTGAACCCGTACGTCAGGCAGCCGCCGTTCTCCGCGGCATCGTTTCTCTCCGCAGGTGAGGCCGCATCGGTCGAGGCGGGTATGGGAATCTCCGGACCGGGGCTTGCCGTGTTAGGCACAGCAGTTGCCGTGGGAATGGCGGAGGACGACTACACGAAATGCGTTGCAGGCTACCAGGGTGGCGCGATCATCGCTGGTGAGGTGGCACTCATGCTCGCAGGGCCGGAGTTGCGCCCGGTCGCTGCTTTGGGCGTGAGTACCGCAACGAGCCTTGCCACGGGGGCGATCGGTACTGCCGTCGGAAAAATGATGTGCCAAGAGTGAGGATCGACCACGAATCATGAACACGATTGAAGGACTCCGATTCCCAGTCCCAACGGCCTGGCAGAGCAACTCGCGGGGAAGCCTAGGCGGTGTTGCGATCTACGGGCTGCTCACATTGGCGTTGGTCGTATTCGCGGTCTTGGCGGCGCTCCACCAGATGCCGTTGGGAGTGCTCTCGGCGCTGTTAGTGGCTTCTGGCTTCGCTTTGGAAACCTCGAGTTGGTCGCGATCGACTCGGTTCCGGCTTTGGGACTCCGATCTTGCGCGAGTGCGTATTCTGTCGGGAGCTTTGGAGATTGCACGTAGCAGGCGGGTGATGAGGTTGGATACTGCGTCGAACGCGTTGTCCGGAGCGGGGATGCTTTTGTTCGCGGTCGGCATCGTGACAGACTCAATATCTCTGCCCCTTGTTGGTGGGCTCTCTGGTCCGATTTATGCAGTGATAGCCCTCGTACTCGGTGTGATGTATTGCGCTCGTGCGTTTTCGGTCGCTGTGCGGGACAAGCCACTCATGCGAGTCACGCCCGACGGAGTCAGCCTTCCTCACTCTCTGTCGCACCGCAGAAACTACTACAAATGGCAAGATGTGTCCCGCTGCGTTGCCGTTCCAATGAAAGGTGATCGGCGGGGTGGCGCATGGCTGTCGGTGGGTTCTGGATTCAACGGGTCGCATGAGTTCCGCGTCGACGAATCGGCGCTCGGCGCGCACGTGACTCTGCTCCTGATCGACTTCTACCGTCGCAATCCGAAGTTGCGCGACGAGCTCACTGATTCCCGGGTGCTCGGTCGTATAGAGGACGGGTCCTTACTGAAGTAGTCAAAGTGAGTGAGCCGAGACTGCCGGCCGCATACGTTGACGTTCTGCGCGAGATGGCGCGAGATCCGAGTAGAACGATGATTGTCCGCGAAGTTGTGGGGGAGTTGAATTCTCCCGCTATCACCGATCTCATATTCCCGATGCCGACTGAGTGGTCTTCAACAGACTATGAGCTGTTCCATGCTGATGAGCGGGTTCGATACGCCGAATTTGAAAGGCGAGTCGAACTCGCCGTCGACGAGTGGATGCTGACCTACCGTGGGTACGGCAATGGTCCCGACCTTCAGGGGCGCCGTGACCTGGAAGAGTGGACGCGTGAGCAATTCTTGAATGAAATCAGGCACTGGAAAGCTACCCAAGCGTAGCTGCTGAGACCCGCAGGCAGCCTCGGTTGGCTCGAACTGTCAGTTCGGATAGTCGCCGGTCCGGCGACTTTGTCAGTGCCGCTCGAGGACCGCGGCGAGGTCGGCGCCGCCGGGGAGCGCGCCGTACTCGAAGCTGCGGTCGGGGCCCAGTCGGCTCGCGATGAACGCGTCGGCGACGGCCGACGGGCTGTGCCGCACCAGCAATGACGCCTCGAGAGCCAGGGCCATCGACTCGACGGTCGACCGAGCCCGACGCTGGGCGTCGGCCGGGGTGAGTCGCGACAGTTCGCCGAGCTGCTCCCGGAGTCGGTCGAGGTGCGCGTCGAGAGTCCGGTCGGCGCCGCGGGCGAGGGAGACCTCGGCGTCGAAGGCGGCGACCGATTCGGGTTCGCGGGTCATCGCACGCAGGACGTCGAGGGCGATGACGTTGCCGGAGCCCTCCCACACGGCCATCACCGGCTGCTCGCGGTAGCGCATGGCGAGGGGGAAGTCCTCGGTGTATCCGTTGCCGCCCAGGCACTCCAGTGCCTCGTAGGCGTGGTGCGGTCCGCGCTTGCAGATCCAGTACTTGGCGACCGCGGTCGCAAGTCGGCGGAAGGCGCGCTCCTGTGGGTCGGCATCCTCGTCGTGGGCGCGGGCCAGACGGATCGCCGTGGTGGTCGCGGCCTCGGATTCCAGTGCGAGATCGGCCAGTACGGCGGTCATTGCCGGCTGGTCGGCCAGCGTGGCTCCGAAAGCCGCACGGTGCCGGGCGTGCCACGCTGCTTCGGCGACAGCCTGGCGCATGCCCGCCGCGGAACCGAGGACGCAGTCGAGGCGGGTCTGCGCGACCATCTCGATGATCGTGCGCACGCCCCGTCCGGGTTCGCCGATCATGACGGCGACGGTGCCGTCGAGTTCGATCTCGCTCGAGGCATTGGACTTGTTGCCGAGCTTGTCCTTGAGGCGCTGGATGCGGAAGACGTTGCGGGTGCCGTCGGGCAGGATGCGGGGGAGCAGGAAGCACGAAAGTCCTTCGCCTCCTGCGCCTTGCGCCTGGGCGAGAACGAGGAAGGCGTCAGACATGGGCGCGGAACAGAACCACTTGTGTCCGGTGAGAAGGTACTCGGCCCCCGGCCCACCGGTCCCCGCAGGAACGGCGACGGTGGTGTTCGCGCGGACATCGGAGCCGCCCTGTTTCTCTGTCATCGACATCCCGAAGATCGCCGACTCCTTGGTGGCGCTCAGCTCGGGGGAGTAGCTGCGGGACAACGCCTTCGGCACCCAGTTCGCGGCGACGTCGGGCTGGAGTTCGAGTGAGGGGATGACCGCATGCGTCATCGACACCGGGCAGGCGTGGCCCGGCTCGATCTGACCGAACAGCATGAACGCGGCCGCGCGCACGACGTGGGACCCGGGTTGCGGGTCGGCCCAGCAACGTGTGTGGGCGCCGTGGGCGATCGACTCGGCGATGATCCGGTGATATGCCGGGTGGTACTCGACCTCGTCGATGCGGTGGCCCCAGCGGTCGAAGGTCCGCAACACCGGCGTGATGGTGTTGGCGAGATGGGCGTCGTGCTTGAAGGATTCGCTGCCGACGAGCGCCCCGATCTCCCGGAGTTCGGCATCGCCCCAGGCGCCGTCGTGGCGGGCGACGGCTTCGGTCAGCACGGTGTCGAGTTCGTACTCGTTGACGTCGACCCGCGGAGCGGACTGGTTGAACACCTCATGGGTGAGGTGCGGCTGCGGATGGATGTGCGTCGCGGACTGGGTCATCATGCCTCCTGGGGCGTGGGTACGAGTGGCCGGTCCAGAACCCGTTCCGGGATCTGCAGATTCGTGAAGATCACCGCGACCGCGTCCTCGAGCCGGTAACCGAAATCGGCTCCGGTGGCGGCCTTCTGGACCGCGAGGCCGAAGATGGCCGACCAGAACGCCTTCGCCTCTACGTCGATCCCGGCGCGCAGCCTCCAACCGGTGCGTACCAGCGTCGACATCAACGCCTGTTCGCCGCGCTCGTGGAGTGTGCGGAGGGTGTCGGTGATGTGCTCCCGCAAATCGGTGCGGCGTGACGTCAACAGCATGGCGGTGGTGAACAGTTCAACGTCCCGTGCGCAGGGGCCGAGCAAGGTGCCGACGAGGGTGTTCGTGTAGTCACGCACGGTCGTGGTCTCGGCGGCGGCCTCTTCGGCTCGACGCCCCGCCCGCAGCACCCCGGCGCAGGCGACCTCGACGAAGAGTTGTTCCTTGGAGCCGAAGTAGTAGGTGACCTGGTTGGGGTAGGCGTCGGCGCGCTGACAGATCTGGGCGACCGACGCCGCGTCGCCGTGCTCGGCGAACACCTCGCCGGCGGCACGCAGCAGCGCCTGGCGGGTGGCCTTGCCGGCCTCCCTGCTTGCGCGTCCGGTGGTTGCCACGGGGATCCTGCTCGCTCGACGTCAGTGTTTGTATGGCAAACAATAAACTCGCACGACCCGCGCCGACAAGGGTTCTGCGGGTTTTCTCAGACCTCGCGGTCCGCCGGCTCCCCGGCATTGCGAGTCCAGGCGAGATAGCCGATGCCGACGCCGGCGAACCACACGGCGCCGACGATGAGCGCGATCCGGCCGTCCTCGTCGAAGAACAGCAACACGAAGACGAGTGCGAGGAAGGCGAGCGCGAGCCACGTCGTGACCGGGGCGCCCGGAACGCGGTAGTCGGAGGCAGGCAGTTCGCCGCGCGCGACCTTGCGTCGGTAGGCCATCTGGCAGAGCAGGATCGTCGACCAGATCACGATGATCCCGACCGTCGACACAGCGGTGATGTAGGCGAAGGCGTGTTCGGGGTCGAGGACGTTCACAACGACGCCGAGCACCATCACTGCCGCGCTGAGAGTGATGCCGGCGGCCGGGACCTTGCGGCTCGACAGCTTGGTCAGCTGCTTGGGAGCGTCGCCCGTGTGCGCCAGCGAGCGCAGCATGCGGCCGGTGGAGTAGATACCCGAGTTGCAGGACGACAGGGCGGCCGTCAGCAGGATGAAGTTCACGATGCCCGCGGCGCCGGGGATGCCGATGTAGGAGAACACCGAGACGAACGGGCTCTCGCCTTCCTGGTAGTCCTTCCAGCTGCGCACCGACAGGATCACGAACATGGCGCCGACGTAGAAGATGCCGATGCGGAACGGCACCGAGTTGATCGCCTTGCGCAGCGTGACCCGCGGGTTCTCGGCTTCGCCCGCGGTGACGCCGACGAGCTCGACGCCGACGTAGGCGAACATGACGATCTGCAGGCTCAGCAGGGCGTTGCTGAAGCCGGTGGCGAAGAACCCGCCCTCGTTCCAGAGATTGGAGACCGACGGCCCGACCTCGGGGCCGAACCCGGAGATCGGGAGCAGCACACCGATTCCGACGATGATCATGCCGAGGATGGCGGTCACCTTGATCGCCGAGAACCAGAACTCGGCTCTGCCGAACAGCCCGACGGAGATGAGGTTGGCGCCGAACAGGACCACCAGGGCGACCAGCGCGGTCACCCACACCGGGATCGCCGGCCACCAGTAGTTGATGTACTTGCCGGCGACCGTGATCTCGGCCATGCACGTGGTCGTCCAGACCGCCCAATACGTCCAACCCTGGCTGAAGCCGGCGAAGCGTCCGAGGAACTCGTCGGCGTACTCGCTGATGCCGCCCGAGATCGGACGGTAGATCAGCAGCTCGCCGAGCGCGCGCATGACGATGAAGATCGCGAGCCCGGCAAGTGCATAGGCGAGGACCAGTGCCGGGCCCGCCTTCTCGATCGCGCCGCCCGACCCGTAGAACAGGCCGGTGCCGATCGCGCCGCCGATGGCGATCATCTGGACGGTGCGCGCGGTGAGCCCGCGTTCGTATCCCTCGTCGACACCCGGTTCGGCGCTGCCGTGCTCGATCGTCACGTGGAGAACTCCTGACCGCCAGTGATTGTTGGCGGGCTTCAGGGTAGACCCGCCCGGCAGACCGGATTCGCCAGCCTGAATTGTCCGACCTGTGCAGGTGAGCCGTGGTTGTCGGCACCGCCACACGTGGTCGACCGCGGACGTTTGAGAGGCCGCGGGACCAAAACACGATCTCGCGTTGTTGTGCACGGTGACGCCGGAAAAGCTCCGCCAGATCGACGAGCCGCCGGTGTCGACAGGAGGAATCGTGAGCAACGACTACCGCAAGACCCCAGAGGCCTTGAACCGCCTCACCGACGTGCAGTTTCGAGTCACGCAGCGCGACGGCACCGAGCGCGCCTTCGACAACGAGTACTGGGACAACCATGAGCCCGGAATTTACGTCGACGTCGTCTCGGGACAGCCGCTGTTCTCGTCGACCGACAAGTACGACAGCGGCACCGGATGGCCGAGCTTCACCCGGCCCATCGACGACGCGGCGGTGACCACCACGACCGACCGCACCCTGTGGATGAAGCGGACCGAGGTGCGCTCGTCGGGCGCCGACAGCCACTTGGGCCACGTCTTCGACGATGGTCCGCGCAATGCCGGCGGACAGCGCTTCTGCATGAATTCGGCAGCACTGCGCTTCATCCCGGTGAGCGAACTCGAGAGCGAAGGGTACGGCGAGTACGCCGGCCTGTTCGGCGATACCCAAACCACAGACAGCCACATCGAAGAGGAGACCGCATGACCACCGAGACCGGTCAGATCACCGTCCGCCCCGGCACCGAGGCCGCTGTCCTCGCCGGCGGATGTTTCTGGGGCATGGAAGACCTGATCCGCAAGCAGCCGGGAGTCCTCGACACCCGCGTCGGCTACACCGGCGGACAGAACGACCACGCCACCTACCGCAACCACCCCGGACACGCCGAGGCCGTCGAGATCGTCTTCGACCCGAGCCAGACGACCTACCGGGACATCCTGGCGTTCTTCTTCCAGATCCACGATCCGACGACCCGCGACCGTCAGGGCAACGACGTCGGGACGAGCTACCGCTCGGCGATCTTCCCGCTGAGTCCCGAGCAGGAGGAGGTGGCCCGGGACACGATCGCCGACGTCGACGCCTCGGGTCTGTGGCCGGGGCCGGCGGTCACGACGATCGAACCGGCGGGTCCGTTCTGGGAGGCCGAACCCGAGCACCAGGACTACCTGCTCAACTACCCGAACGGCTACACCTGCCACTTCCCGCGTGCGGGCTGGGTGCTGCCGAAGCGGGGTGCCTCGACCACGCCGTGATCTACCGGGGCCGGTCGGAACCCGCCGACCGGCAGAGGTAACTTTGGACCGACAGATGACGCTCAAGGATCGGTCGTCGAGTCGATGTCGCGAAAGGGTTCCCTCTTGGCTGGTCATCAAGGCACCGATCTTCTGAGCAGGCTCGCGCAGGTGGCTCGCGCCCTGCATGCGAAGAGTCTGCACGGAGTCGACGCGGTCTGCTCGGAGATCGCGGGCGCGGCAACCGAAGTCATCGACGGCATCGAGTGCGCCGGGATCACCCTCGGCACCGGGAACCGGTTCCGGTCGGTTGCGCCCACCGACGACGTGGCCGACCGGTTCGGCCGCCTCCAGCAGGACCTCGGGGAAGGGCCGTCCTTCGACGCGGCGCGTCACCGATGCACGGTCCGGACCTCCGACCTCCGCGCCGACTCCCGATGGCCCGCGCTGGCGGCCGCCGTTGCCGTGTCCTCTCCCCTCCGATCGGCGGTGTCCTACGAATTGTTCACCGACCGTGATCGATTGGGGGCGCTGAATGTCTACTCGACGCGAGCCGGCGGCGTAAGCGAAGAGGCCATCAACAGAGGCCATGCGTTCACTGCACATGCGGCGCTGATGCTCGACGCCGCGCGGCGCCATGAGCAGTTCCAGGTCGCCCTGTCCTCACGCGATGTGATCGGGCAGGCCAAGGGGATGATCATGGAACGTTTCGCCGTCGACGCCGACCGTGCGTTCGACCTGCTGCGGAAGCTGTCCCAGAGTTCGCAGAAATCCGTCGTCGAGGTGGCGAGACAACTGACCTCCCAGCCGGGGACCCTGGCGCCCGGCGACGCGCCGTAGTCCGGTCAGGACTCGTCGGCGGGCGGTGTCCCGAACTCCGGGAAGTCCAGTACCCCCGTCGATCCCGGGTCACGCGGATGCTCCCGCTGGGCGGCGACGATGCTGCGTGCATGGCTGGTCGGGGTGACGGCGCGTGCGCGCGCCAGTCGCGTGAGCAGGACCCGGGCCGCCGCGAGATCGACGCCCCGGATCTCGGCGATGATCCCCACGGCGGTGGCCGTCACGGTGACTCCTTCCAGAACCGAGTCGATGGACTCCTCGAGTCGGACCTGGCGGACGTCACTGCCACCGGCGACCGACAGGGCGAGTGAGGTCAGGTCGGCGAACACCTGCCCGGCCTGATTCGGTTGGTCGTACGACCACGGATCGACGGTGTGGACGACGATCGCACCGATGGGCGCACGCATCGCGACCACGGGAAACGCTCGTACACCGCGGAATCCGGCGTCGAGTGCGTGGCGGCGGTACTGCGGCCAACGGGTGTCGGTCGCGTCGGTCAGATCGGAGATCAGCGCGATGGCGCCGCTGCGGGCACTCTCGAGCGCCGGACCCGAGGCGTACAGCAGCGGGTACGACGCGTGGTCCACCGCGGAGGACTCGGCGACGATGTGCAGGGACGGGGAGTCGGGTTCCCGGCGCGGGTCGAGAAGGACCACGGCCGCGGAATGAGCCTCGAAACACAGGCGGGTCCGCTCCGCGACGTCCTGCAGGACGGTCGGGAGGTCGAACTCGTGGACCATGGTCCCGGTGACGGACGCGACGGCGGTGCTCACCCGCCAGGCTTCGGTCATCGTGCGCCCCCGTTGTTCTCGTGATCGTGCGCTCCCCGGTCCGGGTCGTCGAGATCGGCGCCCGTCAGCTTCCGCGCGATGATGTCGTCCGCGACCCGCCCGATCGGCCGCCCCGATCGAAAGGCGTACGCGCGCATCCGGTCCAAAGCCTCATCCGGTAGCACCACGAGTTGCACGGCCAGCATCCCCGAGGCCGTGTAGACCCGCGATCGGGAGAACTCCCCGGACTGGTCCGTGGCCGACATCTCCTCGGCCATCGCGTCCGCCGGCGAGCTGGAGTCGGATTCGTCCAGGTATCGCGACCAGTTGTCGGCGATGGTGCGCGCTGCGGAGTCGGCGCACGCGGTGGCCCGGGCGATCTCGGCCTCGCTCAGTGGACCGGCAGTGGTGCGATACAGCTCCAGGACACCGAGCGGGCGACCGTCGTCCTCGACGGGGAAGGCGAACACGGCGGCGACACCCGCGTCCGCCACCTCGGCCATGAAAGCCGGCCAGTGCGCACCTGCATCGGTCGCCGTCACGTCATCGACGAGCTGCGGGGTCGACAGCAGGTAGGCGTCGAGACATGGGCCCTCGCCCAGGGTGAACTGCAGGTCGTCGATCCGGTGGGCCACCGGGTCGGTCGCATAGACCAACTCACGCACTCCGAGTTCCTTCGTGAACATCGCCGCGGCCGCGCCGTCGACCCCACACCACCGGACAGCGGTCTCACACACCTCCGCGACCCCGGCGAAGACCGGGGACCCTTCGCGAGTGCCGGCGGGAGGACGGGTTCCGTCCTCACTGCGATCACCACTCACCACGACCGGCTCCATCCTGCGCGGAGGGATCAGCCCTGATGAGTACCGCGCGCGTCGAGATGCAACGGCACCTGATGGACAGCGGTACTCCGGTCTCGTGAGCTGAACCCGGATACCAACTGTTCGGCGCCCGCACAGGGACCGGAACAGCTGCCTGCCACGCTACAACATCCCCGCCCGCACAGACGGACGGTCTCGTCGGCGCGACGAGCACGTTCGAGAACGGATGGAGGTGCCACAATCGACACGACCACCGGGCCGACCCGAAGGAGCCGACATGACCGATGACGATGATGCGAAGGTGCTCGTGATCGGGGCCGTGAACGTCGACCTGGTCGTCACCGCCGAACGACTTCCCGGGCCCGGGGAGACCGTCGTCGGGCCGGACGTCAGCAGTCATGGCGGCGGCAAGGGTGCCAATTCCGCGGTTGCCGCGGCCCGCGCCGGAGCCGCCGTTCGGTACTGCGGCGCGGTCGGCGACGACGAGATGGGTACGGGCGCGCTCGGCGAACTGGCGGACGAGGGCATCGACGTGACCGAGGTCGCCCGGGTCGACCGCGTCTCCACCGGCGCGGCATTGATCGTGGTCGACCCGTCCGGCGAGAACCAGATCGCGGTGGGGTCCGGGGCGAACGCCCGGGTTGCGCCGGATCGCGTCCGTGCAGCTGTGGCCCGCGCGGCGGACTGGGGTGCCGGATGTGTGCTGATCAGTACCGAGATAACTTCCGAAGCCGCGGTGGCGGCACTGAAAGCTGCTGCTGAGCACGGCATCCCATGTGTCGTGAATCCGGCGCCGGTCCTCGACGAGCTCGTCGGGGTGCTCTCGGTCCCGGACATCCTCACCCCGAACTCCTCGGAACTGCGCGACCTGTACGCGCGGACCCTGCCCGACGACCCGCGCGATCCGCCCGAAATCGAGATGGCAACGGCGCTGGCCGAACACCTCGACGTCTCCGTCGTGGTCACGCTGGGCGCCGATGGCGTGTTGGTCGTCGACCGTGCCGGCGTGACGTCGGTGCCGGCGGGTGAGGTCGAGTCGGTGGTCGACACGACCGGCGCCGGCGACACCTTCAACGGCGTATTGGCCGCTTCGCTGGCGGGCGGGCTCGGCCTGGTGGCGGCCGCGCGACGCGGTGCGGCCGCGGCGTCGCTGTCGGTGGCCCACGTCGGGGCGCGAACCGGGATGCCGACCGCCGAGGCCATCGAGCACGCCGCGTCGGGAACCTAGCGCGACAGGGGTTTCGGCCGCTCCATGTACCGGTGGTGTTCGTTGCTGGGCAAGAAGTAGTCACCCCGA
Source organism: Gordonia metallireducens (assembly GCF_021245825.1). Lineage (NCBI taxonomy): Bacteria > Bacillati > Actinomycetota > Actinomycetes > Mycobacteriales > Gordoniaceae > Gordonia > Gordonia metallireducens. The sequence goes on from NZ_JAJQJP010000034.1 coordinate 134,438, forward strand.
CCCCCGGCACGCAGCAGCGGTTGGGCACGTGCGGTGTCGTAGACGAGGTCGTCACCGAGCAGCTCTGTCGAGATGTGCACCTTCACGACCTCGCCGAGTACCATCCAGGTGTCCACGGACTCCCCTGCGGCCGAACGCAATTGGAAGGTGTCGGTGACCAGGCACTCAAAGGTGACCGGACTCTCGGCGACCCGGGCCGGGCGCACGAGCTCGGAGTCGAGGGCGGTCAGACCGGCGTGCTCGAATTCATCAGTGTCGGCGGGGAGTGCCGCAGAGGTGGCGTTCATCTTCTCGCCGACCGAATCGGTCGCGAGGTTCCAGACGAACTCGCCGGTCGACTTCGCGTTGGCGACAGTGTCTTTCCAGCCGACGCTCGCGAAACCGATGATCGGCGGGGAGTAGTTGAACAGGTTGAAGAAGCTGTAGGGAGCGAGATTTCGCGCCCCTGCATCGGACACCGTGGAGATCCAGCCGATCGGACGCGGGGCGATGATCGCGTTGAGGGGGTCGTGAGCGAGACGATGCCCCTCTGCGGGGGCGTACGAGTGGTACTGGATCATCGCTTCACCGTACGTGACCGGGGTACGGTGAATCGGACATGGACCGGGCAAGACGACGGAGGCCGGAGTGACCTTCTCCACTGCTGGTGAACGCGATGCCGACCGGGTTCTGCGATCTCTCGCGAACATCCGCGATCTCGGGGGACTGCCGCTCGTCTCCGGCGGATCCACCTCGCACGGGGTGCTGATCCGCAGCGACGCGCCCTATCCGGACGACGACGATCCGGTCGGTGTGCCGTGGCCGCCGTCGACCGTGGTCGATCTGCGTGACCCGTCCGAGTCGGGCGCTGTACGGGTGACGTGGCCGGCCGAGGTCCGGCTGGTACACCGCCAGGTGTCGTCGGGAGCACGAGTGGACCGCCTCGCCGACACCCCACTGACCGACATCTACACGGCGATGATGCAGACCGGTGGGGATCGGTTGACGGCGGCCCTCAACGCCTTCGACCCGGCCGGCCCGACCCTCGTCCACTGCGCGGCCGGTAAGGACCGCACCGGCGTGATCGTCGCGATCGCCGAACTCCTCGCCGGTGTCGACGAGGCCGCGATCATCGCCGACTATCAGCAGACCGAGCAGAACATCGCCGGGGTCCTGGCGCGCCTGCGGCACCGCGATCGCGTTCCGAGGGGTACGTCGCTCGATGCGCCGATCCTGCGCACGCCGCGGGAGGCGATCGATCTGGTCATCGACGCCGTGACCGGGCATCGGGGTGGCCCGTGGGGCTGGTTCGAGGCGAACGGCGGCGACGTCGGCCATTTCGAGGGTTGGGTGGCGCGATTCGCGCCCGGCGCGGCACCCGGTTAGGGAGACTCCGTGGTCGGCCCGTCGGGCGTCAAGGGGTGGGCGCCCGACGGGCCTGGCGGAGAAACGTCGGGGTGGTGCATTCCTCCGCGACGCGTATGCCCGACGGTATGCCGCGCCAAACACGGGGGCGCCGCGACTACAGCCTGCTCGGTGCCCGCATGCCGCATCAGGGCTGCGTATCGAGTGATTCCACGATGGCTCGTCGTAGTTCGGCCCGGTCGTCGAAGAAGGACGTCCGGGGACCGTACCGCCGGAAGGTGTCGCTCCCGCGCCCGGTCACGACCACGATGTCGTCGGGACGTGCCATGGACACCGCCCGGGTGAGCGCGGCTCCCCGATCCGGTTCTTCGACGACCACTGCGGAGTCCCCGTGGCGCGCTCCCCGTAGGACCTCGGCTCTGATCGCGTCCGGGTCCTCGTCCTCCGGACTCTCATCGGTGACGATGACGACGTCTGCGTACTGTGCTGCCACCTGGCCCAACGGTCGGCGCTTGCCGGGATCCCGCCCGCCGGTCGCGCCGACCACCAGGATCAATCGTCCGCACGCGAGCGACCTCAGGTAGGGAAGCAGTGCGTGCTGACCTGCGGTGTTGTGCATGTAGTCGACGATCGCCACGAACGACTGGCCGGCACGGACGGGTTCACAACGTCCCGCGACGCTGGTCACCGACGAGATCCCTTCGGCGGCGGCCGCGACGTCGACCCCGTCGGCCACCACGCTGGTGAGGGCGAGGAGCGCGTTGGCGACCTGGTGGGGACCCAGGGTCTGTAGGCGGATGTCGCCGGTGCCGTACGGCGTGTGAGCGGTGAATCGGGTTCCTGTGTCGGCACAACGGATGTCGGTCGCATACACATCGGCAGTCGCGTCCAGGGCCGAGCATGTCCATGTCTCGGGAGCGGTGCCGGCTGCGAGGCGTGCACCCCAGTCGTCGTCGATGCTGATCGCAGCGATCTGCGTCCGCTCGACGGTGAACATGTCCGCCTTCGTCGCGAAGTAGGTCTCCATCGAGCCGTGATAGTCGAGGTGGTCGTCGCTCAAGTTGGCGAAGGCCATGACACGGAAGGCGGTGCCGTCGACGCGGTGCTGGTCGACGGCGTGGGAGGAGACCTCCATCGCACACCCGGTGACACCGTGTCGCCGGAATGTCGCCAGCGTTCGCTGCAGCATGGGTGCCTCGGGGGTGGTGCGTGTGGGTACCAGGTCGTAGCCAGGGCCCCGGATGCGTGCGCCGGAGATGAGTCCGGCCGATTCGCCCGCCGCGGTGAGGGCGGCGTCGATGAAGTGGGTCGTGCTGGTCTTGCCGTTGGTGCCGGTGACACCGAAGACGCGGAGATCGCGGGAGGGTTCGTCGTGGAACCAGGACGCCAACGGGCCCACCACTTTTCGCGGCTCGTCGACGATCAGGGTGGGGAGTGCCGACGACGGTCGGTCGCTGATCGCCAGGACCGCGCCGGCGGCTGCCACCTCGTCTTCGAAATCGAGCCCGTGCCAGCGACTCCCCGGAATCGCCAGGTACGCATCACCCGGGCGGACGGTGCGCGAGTCATCGACGAGGTCGCGAACCATCCGGTGGCCGACACGGGGGTCACCGACGATCGGCGTTCCGAGGTACTCGGAGAGGCGATCGACGGTCATGCCCGATTCCGGGCTCACCCGAATCGGGAGCGTCATCCACCGGTGGTACCCGCCTTCGGGGTCGCGAAACCTGAGGTCACACCCGCTCGAAAATCGCGGTGAGTCCTTGCCCGCCGCCGATGCACATGGTCTCGAGGCCGAAACGCGCCTCACGACGTTCGAGTTCACGAAGCAGCGTCGTCAGAATCCGGACGCCCGTCGCACCGACCGGGTGGCCGAGCGAGATGCCCGATCCGTTGACGTTGGTGCGGTCGAAATCGGCGTCGGTGAACTTCCACTCCCGGGTGACCGCGAGCGCCTGGGCGGCGAAGGCCTCGTTCAACTCGATGAGGTCGATGTCGGCGAGTTCGAGGCCCGCGCGCGACAACGCCTTCGCGGTGGACGGGACGGGGCCGATGCCCATCACCTCGGGCCCGACACCGGCGACCGCCCAGGTGACCAGACGGGCGAGCGGTTTGAGGCCGAGACGCTCGGCGTTCGCGCGGGTGGTCACCAGTGTGGCTGCGGCGCCGTCGTTCTGGCCGCTGGCGTTACCCGCGGTGACGGTGGCCCCGGGATCGGACCTGCCCATGATCGGCCGCAGCCGGGCCAGTGACTCCAGGGTGGTGTCGGCACGGGGGTGTTCGTCGCGGTCGACGACCTTGTCGTCGCCCTTGCGCTGCGGAACCGCCACCGGGACGATCTCTTCCGCGAACTTGCCGCTGTCGATGGCGGCGACGGCGCGTCGATGCGATTCGACGGCGAGTTCGTCCTGTTCCTGACGCGGGATCGAGTACTCGCGGCGGAGGTTCTCCGCGGTCTCGAGCATGCCGCCGGGAACCGGATGGTTCTTGCCGCCGGAGGTGACGCGGCCACGGGCCAGTCGATCGTGCAGAGCTGCGGGCGCGCCTTTGGCACCCCACCGCATCGATTCGGTGTAATACTCTGCGCGACTCATCGATTCGACGCCCCCGGCGATGACCAGGTCGGCGACCCCGGTCTGGACGCGCATCGCGGCGTCGAGAACCGCCTGCAGGCCGGACCCGCAGCGCCGGTCGAGCTGCGAACCCGGCACGGTGATGGGGAGTCCCGCATCGAGTGCGGCGACACGTCCGATCGCCGGCGCCTCGCCGTTCGGATAGCACTGACCGAAGATCACGTCGTTGATGTCTGCCGGATCGATCGCGGTGCGGCGCAACAGCTCCGAGAGGACGGTCGCGGCCAGTTCGGTGGCCGGTACGTCGACGAATGATCCGCCGTAGCGGCCCACGGGGGTCCGGAGCGGCTCACAGATGACGACGTCGTCGGCTGCGGGTGGTGCCGTGGTGACGGTCATGCGGGTGTTCCTTTGCGGTAGTCCACTTCCTGGCCGGACCACCGGTGCGCCCACTCGCGCAGTTCGACAGCCCGGATCTTGGTTCCGTTGCCGCCCACCGTGGTCGGCATCCGCTCGATGACGTGTACGGCGCCAGGCACCTTGAAGGCGGCCAGCCGATCACGACACCAGGTCTTCAACGACGATGCGTCGAGGTCGGCGCGGGCGTCGACCGGCACGACGAAGGCCACGGCCTCCGTGTAACCACCCGGACCGGTGATCCCGACGACCTTCGCGGTCTGCACACCGGGGTGCTCGGCGAGGCGGTGCTCGATCTCGGCCGGGTCGACGAGGAAACCGCGCAGCCGCAGGACATCTCCCATGCGGCATACGTAACGGAATCCGCCGGTGTCGAGCGCGCGTGCGAGATCGCCGCTGCGGAACCAGCCGTCCGCGGTGAACGCGCGTGCGGCGGCTTCTGGGTTGCCGAGGTAGGCGTCGACGACGTTGGGGCCGCGGAACTGCAGCTCACCTTCCTCGCCGATGTCGCGGGCACGGTCGTCGAGCGGGTCGACGACACGTACCTCGATGGCGGGCTCGACCGGACGGCCACCACCGTTCCACCGCACCGACTCCGGGTCGTCGGACGACCAGAGCAGCGCCAGGGCGAAGACCTCCGACGAGCCGAAGACGCCGGTCGTCTGCGCCCCGGCCTCGTCGCGTGCCCAGCGCGCGATGTCGTGGGATCGGCCGAGGAAGTCGGCGATCCCCAGCCACCGCAGCGAGGACACAGAGGTTCGCCGGCCGTCGTGCCAGGTGTCGTAGAGGCGCCCGAACAGGTCGTCGCCACCGACGATGTGGGTGACGCGCAGTGACTCCACCCGTTCGAGGGTGGCCGCGGCGTCGAAGACGGGTTCCATCAGGATGGCTGCGCCGCCCGCGAGACCGGCCATGGCCGTGCTGAACCCGAAGACACCGGAAACCGGTAGGACGCCGAGGATCACGTCGCCTTCACGAACTCCCATGAGCACCGAGTCGGCGTGCGCGTGCCGGACCACGGCCGAATCCCGGTGCGCGGCGAGCTTGGGCGTCCCGGTGGAACCGGAGGTCGTGAACGCGACCGCGAGTTCGCCGGAAGGCGCGGCTCGTTCGCCTGCCGGGGTCCATGCCGCCGTCGACGGAGTCGCGGGTGCGGAGACTCCCGAGGTGTCGCCGCTGCCGGCGATCCAGGCCCCGGCACCGAGATCGAAATCGGGTGCCGCCGCCTCGGGCTTCGACGGCCCGGGAACGACCGCGATGGCCGGTTTGGGGTCGGCCGCGGAACTCGCCTCACGGAGGGTGCCGACGATGTCGAGTCCGTGGAACCGTGCGGGGACGGCGACCACCGCGGGTCGTGCCGACGTCAGGATGTGCGCGACCTCGCCGACGTTGTAGCGGGTGTTGACCCCGATGACGTGCGCGCCGAGGGCCGATGCGGCGAACTGCCAGACCAGCGCGTCGGACCAGTTGGGTAGATAGACCGCCAGACATTGGCCGCGGCGGATGCCGATGCGCGACAATTCTTCTCGCAGCTGATCGACACGGCGGCCGAGTTCGGAGCGGGTGAGGGTGATGACCTCGCCGTCGGCGACATCCATCGCGACCGGGCTGTCGGGGGACTGGTGGACGAGATCGGCGAGCATTCCGGCGAGCGTGGGATGAGTCGTGAGGGTCATGACACGACCTCTGGGGTGCGGCTTTCGGTCGGGAGGGATCGCAGCCAGGCGTCGGCGCGTGTTCCGAAGTCGGGGAGCTCCTCCATCGGGTAGTGGCCGTACCCCGCCAGCTCGGTGAACTGTGCACGCGGGCCGTCGAGTTCGTTGATCTCGGCGGCGGCGCGACGGACGGCGTCGACGTTGATCCACGGGTCGTCGGCGCCGCAGATCAGATGCAGCCCGCAGGTGAGATCGGAGAGCCGTTCGCGGACATCGTGACTGCCCCAGCCGATGAGGTCCGACGACGAGATCTCCGGGTCCTCACGTTTGTGCATGAGACCGATGAGATGTGCCTGCGCGGCGGGTACTGCTCGCCCGACGGAGGCGAGACTGCCGAGGTAGGTGCGCTCCGCACGGGCCGGTCCGGCCACATCCTCGAGTTCGCGTCGCAGGCCGGCGATCTTGACGCGGCCCGGCCCGGTCTCGGCGGCCATCGCGACTGCTCCGGCGAGCGGATACTCCGGCCGCGTCGCCAGCTCCAGCGTGAGCTTGCCGCCGATGGAACAGCCGATGACATAGGGCCGTTCGACGTTCAGCTGCCGCAGGACGGTGGTCAACCAGTCCGCGTAGTCGACGAGGCTGGTGACCGGGCCCGTCGGGCAGGGTTCGGAACGACCGTGACCCGGCAGGTCCGGCACGACGACGCGGTATCCGCGGTCGGCGATGTCCTGCGCGGCACGACGCCATTGGACGCCGCTCTGCCCCGCGGTGTGGATGCACAGCACGGTCGGGATGTCGGCGCTGAGCTCACCGGAGGTAGTGGGATCGGCGGTGACGATCTCGACGAATGCCAGAGCGCCCTGGATCTGGAGGTAGCGTGCCTCGATCATGAGTCCACCTCCTGGGCCAGTGCCCGCGCGTTCTGGATGATCGCGTGCAGCGGCTTGGTCAATCGCAGGTACTCGTAACCGTTACCGGCTGAGGAGAATTCACCGCGAAGGGCGCGCCGCATGAAGTCGTCGGAGTCGGACTGCGTGAGATCCACCCAGGTCGCGGGAGAGGCCTCGAAGGTGAAGGTGGCGCCCAGGGGGGAACGGCGCGTGACGTCGATGATCTGCCCCTTGTAGATACGCAGGTGCACTTCGCGGGTGCCGCACCGTAGTCCGACGGTGCCGTCCCAGGTGGAGACCGCCGAGGTGAACACGGTGTCCTGGTGCAGGCGGGCGCGCAGTAGCTCACCCCACTCGGCCGAGCAGAAGTCGAGTTCGGGCACCGGCTGGGGGCTGACGTCGGTACGCCATGTCTCGGTGCCGGATTCGCGTACCCGGCCGGCGTCGTCGATCAGGCGGACCTCGCGGTCGATGCCATCGGCGCCGACCCTGGTGACCAGGGTGGTCGCATGGACGTGGTCGGTTGCGACGACGGGGGTGGTCGCCGACCAGGAGATGGCGACACGTTCCGCGCATTGGACCGGCTCGGTGAGCCACTCGGCGAGAACCATCCCGAAAGACTGTGAACGTGAGGGAATGTGGAGCCCGTGGCGGTCGAGGACGTCGGCGGCGAGGTGGGCGCGGGTGGAGGTCCGGACTCCGACGCGGAGCGAGGCGATGGCGGTGGTCATGATCCGGCCCTGCCCAGCAGTTCATCGGAGATGATCCGCATCTGGATCTCGCTGGTGCCCTCGAAGATCTTGGTGAGACGTGCGTCGCGCCAATGCCGTTCGACCTGGAAGTCGGTGGTGTAGCCGGCGCCGCCGTGGATCTGGACGGCTTCACTCGTCACCCGCTCGGCCATCTCGGTGGCGACGAGCTTGCACATCGACGCCTCGAGCGAGCACCGCCGGCCGGTGTCGATGTCGGTGGCGACCGAGTACATCAACTGCCGCGCCGCCTCGATGTCGGCGGCCATCTTGGCGATCTTGAAACGCAGGTGCTGGAAGTCCGCGAGTTCGTGCCCGAACTGCTTACGGGTGTGCATGTAGGCGATGGAATCCTCGAGCGCGGCGCGGGCCAGGCCGATCGCACGGGCGGCGGTGTGGGCGCGCCCGACCTCCAGGCCGCTGACCGCGAGGTAGAAGCCCTTGCCCTCCTCGCCGAGCATGCGGTCGGCCGGGATGCGGAAGTCGTCGAAAGACAATTCCCAGGTGTTCCAGCCGAAGTAGCCGATCTTGCGGACCTTGGTGCCGGAGACGCCCTCGGGGAACTCGCCGCGTTCCTTCTCGACGAGGAAGGCGCTGATACCGCGGTGGGGTTTGGCCGGGTCTTTGTTCGGATCGGTGCGTGCGAACAGGACGAGGTAGTCGGCCTCGTCGGCATAGGTGCACCACATCTTGGTGCCGTTGACGACCCACTCGTCGCCGTCACGGGTGGCCCGGCAGGAGATGTTGGCGACGTCGGAGCCGGCCTCGGCCTCGGAGAGCGCATAGGCGCCGAGGTACTCGCCGCGCGCCACGCGGGGCAGCAGGGCGGCTTCCTGCTCGGGGGTGAAGCCGCCGCCCATGCCGTTGCCGCGCGCCAGCAGTCCGGACACGCTCATCCACGCCCGCGAGAGTTCCTCGGCGACAAGGCAGTACTCGAAGACGCCGAGCCCGAGACCCCCGTACTCCTCGGGGATCATGATGCCGAAGAACCCGACCTCGGCCATCGCCTTCTTGAGGGTGTCGGGAATGGTGCCCTGGACGGGGTCGAGCTCGTTGGCAACCGGCAGGACCTGCTTCATCGCGAAATCGCGGGCGAGGTCGCGGATGGCGAGGCGCTCCTCGGTCAGGTAGCGCGGGCTGTCGGTCCGGGGCTGTGACGGCCGATGGGTCATGGCCTTCTCCTAATGAATGCGGGCCGAAGTGATCGGAGAGGTGTCGTGATCACTCATTAACGGTCGTTCACCATTAGAGCATCGGGTCATGCCGAGGTCAATGGGTGAGCGAGGTCGGGACGGTATCCGACGAGGTTGAGTGCGTACTGGCCGTAGTCCTCGGCGACCTCGGCTGCGGTCCGTGGGCCGTCCGGGCGGAACCACACCGGGATCCCGGCGCACATCAGGAGAACCGCGGTGACCGCCTGATGGACCCGATCGATGTGGAAAAGTCCCTGTTCAACCGCTTTTTCGGCGATGTCGATGAACTGTTGTTCCTGCGCATCGCGCGAGCCGACCACGCGTTTGCGGTCGATCTCGCCCAGGTAGCGCAGCTCGGTGTTCGCGACCAGGCACTCGCGCGGCCGCTGGGCGGTGTACAGCGCATGGGCGACGACGGCGGCTCGCCACTGCTGGACGGGGTCCTTCCCGGCCCGACGGATCGCGTTGCGGGTCGCGGTGAACTGTTCGTCGCTCGCGGTCCGCAGGATCTCCACCAGCAGATCGGACTTGTTCTCGAAGTGGTTGTAGACGTTCGCGGCGCTGCAACCTGCACGATTGCCGATGGTTCGCATGGTCGCACCGTGGAAGCCCGCCGTGAAGAACTCGTCGAGCGCGGCGTCGAGGATGCGGTCGCGGGACGCTGCGGTCACCGAAGGCGATCGGGTGTTCATGTGCTCAGACTAGGTCGAAGTGTGGTCACCAGCAATGATGGTGATTGGTTGCTCTGTTGACCTGCGAATTCCGCGGCTTTATGGTGTGGTGCACGTGAACGAATGTTAATGGAGGCATCATGACGACCGACTCCGGCCTGGCGGCGCGGCTGACCCGTCTGGAAGACATCGACGCCATTCGGACGCTCGACGCCCGGTACTGCCGTCATCTCGACGACGGGAACTGGGACGAGCTGATGGCACTCTTCACCGACGACGGCGAGTTCGACGGTTTGTCGAACCCCAAGGGCAAAGCCGAGATGAAGGCATTCTTCGCCGGTCTCGCCGATGGCGGACTCACGTCGTTCTGGCATTTCATCACCAATCTCGAGATCGACGTCGACGGCGACGAGGCCACGGCACGGTCGTTCCTCTGGCAACCGTGCGTCCTCGACGGTGTCGCGTCGATCGCCGCCGGTCGCTACACCGACGAGCTGGTCAAACAGGACGGGCAGTGGTTGTACCGGGTGAAGAAAGTGCGCTTCCACTTCTTCGGCCCACTCGCCGATGGGTGGGACGAGAACCTTTTCTCTCTCGAGTCGGCCCGGAGGGCCGCCGTCAATCCGTAGAGTCGCGCCGTGGGGTCCGATCGGGTCCCGGCATCCGGCGAACAGGGGGCGGCATGGGACGGCTGGCGGACAAGGTCGCGTTCATCACGGGCGTTGCGCGGGGCCAAGGAAGGGCACATGCGGTACGACTGGCCGCCGAGGGAGCGCACATCATCGGCGTCGACCTCGCCGGACCCTTACCGGGCGTGCCGTACGAACCTGCCACCGAGGACGATCTTGCCGAAACCCAGCGACTTGTCGAGGATCTGGGCGCCAAGGCGATCCTGACCCGTTGTGACACCCGCGATCTCGACGGACTCCGCGCGGCAGTCGGCGACGGGGTCGAGGCACTCGGTGGGCTCGACGTCGTGGTCGCCAACGCCGGCATCTGCATCCCGGAGACCTGGGACGAGGTGACCCCGCAGAGTTTCGCCGACACCATGAACATCAACGTGACCGGGGTCTGGAACACCGTGACCGCCTCGGCCCCTCATCTGATCGAGCGCGGTGGCGGATCGGTGATCCTCACCAGCTCGCTCGCCGGAAAGAAGTTGCAGCCGTTCATGGTCCACTACACGACCAGCAAGCACGCCCTGGTCGGGATGTCGCGTGCATTCGCGGCGGAGTTGGGACAACACGACATTCGCGTCAACACCGTTCATCCGGGTGCGGTGATCACGCCGATGGGTTCGGGCCGGATGGTCGAACGCATCGAGGAGACCAACAAGGCCAATCCGCGGCTGGCGGGTATGGGTATGACCTTCCTCAACCAGTTCGCCGCCGAGGCCGACGAGGTCGCGAACGTGGTGGCCTTCCTGGCGTCGGACGAGTCGAAATTCATCACGGCCGAGGAGATCTCGATCGACGGTGGAGCGCAGCACTTCTGACCGGTGCCGCGCTCTCACCCGGTGCCGCGTTCCTAGGTGGTGCCGCGGGCCATCAGCTCGACCGGCAGGCGTCGGGACTCCACTTCGCGACCCGCGGTCAGATCCAGCAACCCGCGCACCGCGGTCTGGCCGATTTCCAGAGCGGGGGAGTGGATCGTGGTGAGCGGCACGGGAAGCTGCGCCGCGATGGGGATGTCGTTGTAGCCGACGAGGGCCAGATCCTCGGGGATGCGGAGTCCCAGGTCGCGGGCGACGCCGAGGACGCCGACGGCGATGGTGTCGGACACCGCGAAGATCGCCCTCGGCCGGTCCGGTGCGTCGAGCAGCATGCGCCCGGCCTCGGTGCCGCCGCGCACCTCGAAACTCGAGGCGACGACGCGACTCTCGGGGATTGCGATCCTCGCCGCGGCAGCCTCCCTGCGGAAGCCTTCGAGTCGATCCGTCGCCGTCGTGGCGTGGGCCGGGCCGGCGATGACGGCGAGGTCGGTGTACCCGCGATCGATCAGGTGACGTGCGGCGAGCGCGCCACCCCGAACGTCGTCGCCGCCGACGAAGGGGAGCCCGGCGTCGGCGTGCCGGGTCAGCGTCATCATCGGCAGGTCGCCGACCCGCAGCGAGGTGATGAACTCCTTACCCGGTCGGTGCAGACCGCTGAGCAGCAGGCCGTCGACCTGGCGCCCGACGAGTAGCTCGATGGCCGCGCGCTGGGCTTCCGGGTCGTCGGGCGGGCTGGAGAGCAGTACCGAGTAGCCGGCGCGGGTCGCCTCCTGCTCGATGCCCTGGTAGGTCGTGGCGACCACGCCGTCGGTGAGTCGGGTCATCACGACGCCGAGGGTCGTGGTCTTGCGGGTGCGGAGACTCGCGGCCCAGAGGTTGCGCTGGTAGCCGAGCTGATCGGCGACTTCGCGGACACGCAGTGCCGACTCCGACCATCCGTCCGCGGGTTCGGACTGCCGCAGTACCCGAGACGCCGTCGACACGTGGACACCCGCGGCTTTCGCGATCTCCTTGAGGGTCGGCGTTCGCTGACCACCGGCCACGTTGGCTCCCCCATCCTGTCGGTAGCGCTGTTGACGCTGCGCGTTCGAGCACCTACCGTAGCCCATGCAAACGTTCTCGCAAACGTTCCCATAAGACTTGTACGATCAGAAGCACGCCCGATCCCCGGAGGTTCCGATGTCCCGACCCAGCACCTTGGCGCAGCTCTTCGCCCTGGACTCGTTGCTCGATGCGGACGAAATCGCGATCCGGGACACCGTTCGCGACTTCGCCAACGTGCGTCTGCGACCCCACATCGGCGACTGGTTCGAGGAGGCGAAGCTTCCGGCTCGCGAGATCGCCAAGGAGCTCGGTCAGATCGGCGCTCTCGGCATGCACCTCGAGGGCTACGGCTGCCCGGGGATGAGCGCGACGGCCTACGGCCTGGCCTGCCTCGAACTCGAGGCCGTGGACTCCGGTATCCGCAGCCTCGTGTCCGTGCAGGGCTCGCTGGCGATGTTCTCCATCCACCACTGGGGTTCGGAGGAACAGAAGAACGAGTGGCTGCCGCGGATGGCCGCGGGTGAGGCGATCGGTTGCTTCGGCCTGACCGAGCCCGACTTCGGCTCCAACCCGTCCGGGATGCGCACCAACGCCAAGCGTGACGGCGGAGACTGGGTGCTCAACGGCACCAAGATGTGGATCACCAACGGTTCGATCGCCGACGTGGCGGTCGTGTGGGCGCAGACCGATCTTGCCGACAGCCCGGCCGGCATCCGCGGTTTCGTCGTCCCCACCGACACCCCTGGGTTCTCTGCTCCGGAGATCCACAAGAAGATGTCGCTGCGTGCGTCGGTCACCTCCGAGCTCGTCCTCGACAACGTCCGTCTGCCGGAATCGGCGATGCTCCCCAAGGCCGAGGGCCTGCGCGGTCCGCTGACCAGCCTGAGCGAGGCCCGCTTCGGCATCATCTTCGGCGCGATCGGCGCCGCCCGCGACTGCCTCGAGACCGCCATCGACTACTCGCAGTCCCGCGAGGTCTTCGAGAAGCCGCTCGCCGGCTACCAGATCACCCAGACCAAGATCGCCGACATGGCGCTCGAGGTCGGCAAGGGCCACCTGCTGGCCTACCACCTGGGTCGTCTGAAGGATCGCGGCGAGATCCGCCCCGAGCAGATCAGCACCGGCAAGCTCAACAACACCCGTGAGGCCATCAAGATCGCCCGCGAATGTCGAACCATCCTGGGCGCCAACGGGATCACCCTCGAGTATCCGGTCATCCGCCACGCCAACAACCTCGAGTCCGTCCTCACCTACGAGGGCACCTCCGAGGTCCACCAGCTCACCATCGGCCGCGCCCTCACGGGCCAGGCCGCATTCCGGTGAGCGATCTCGGCGCTCTCGACGGACTCGTCATCGCCGACTTCGGCCGGGTGCTCGCCGGGCCGTACGCGACGATGCTGCTCGCCGACCTCGGTGCCGAGGTCGTCAAGGTCGAGCGACCCGGAGTCGGCGACGACACCCGGTCGTGGGGTCCGCCCTGGGTGGGTGACCAGTCGTCGTACTTCCTGTCGGTCAACCGCAACAAGCGGTCGGTGGCGATCGACCTCTCCGATCCCGAGGGGCTCGAGGAGGCACGACGCCTCGTCGAGAGGGCCGACGTCGTCGTCGAGAACTTCATGCCGGGCACGATGGACCGGCTCGGTCTCGGTTACGACGCGGTGGCCGGCCTCCGGCCCGATGTCGTGTATTGCTCGGTGACCGGTTTCGGTGGCAACAACCAACTCCCGGGATATGACCTGCTGATCCAGGCGGTCGGCGGGTTGATGAGCATCACCGGCCCCGACCCGCAGACCCCGACCAAGGTGGGTGTCGCGGTGGTCGACGTCATCACGGGATTGCATGCGGCCGTAGGCATTCTGTCTGCACTGCGGCATCGCGACCGGACCGGGGAGGGGCAGCGGATCGAGGTGAACCTGCTGTCCTCGCTGCTCTCAGCGCTGGCCAACCAGTCCTCGGGTTACGTTGCTGCCGGAGTGGTGCCGACCGCCATGGGTAACCGGCATCCGAGCATCACGCCGTACGAGGTCTTCCGGACCGCCGACCGTCCGTTCGTGCTGGCCGTCGGCAACGACCGTCAGTTCGCCTCATTGTGCGAGGTCCTCGGACGTCCAGACCTGCCTGCGGACGAACGGTATGCGACCAACAGTGCCCGAGTCGCGAATCGTCAAGAGCTGGTGGCGATCCTGAACGACACGCTGTCGACGGCGAGCGCCGATCACTGGTTCGACGCGCTCACCGCGAAGCGGGTGCCGTGTGGCCCGCTCAACGACATCGCCGACGCCGTCGCACTCGCCGAACGGTTGGGCCTCGACCCAGTGGTCGAGATCGCCGACCCGCGTCGCGGGGAGCCGTTCCGGTCGGTGGCCAACCCGATCCGGATGAGCGCCACCCCGCCGAGGTACCGATCGGCGCCACCGCTGCTCGACGAGCACGCCACGGTGTCGGACCTGGTCTGACGCACGCCACAAACCCACCCTTTTCGGGCATTTCCACCCTCTGACGCGGGGTGGGTTTGGCGAAAAAGGGTGGGTTTGCGGCTATTTGGCGACGATTCCGTGATGCAGTTCCGCGACATCCGGATGCGCGCGGGTGCGCGACTTCCAGGCGTTCTCGCCGTAGGTGTTGAAGATCGGGTTGTTCGGATCGGCCTCGACGCCGCGGGATGCCGCGGCCAGTTCGGGCGGCAGGTCGATGATCGGGATGACCGCGTCGAGAGCAGGGTTGAGGAAGAACGGGATCGAGACCCGGTCGGTGCCGGGGCGGGGCGCGCGGACCCGGTGCCGGGTCGCTCGGAGGTAGCCCCCGGTTGCGACCTCGAGCAGTTCGCCGATGTTGACGATGAACGCTCCCTCGACAGGCGGGACCTCGAGCCAGGTGCCGGCGGCGGTCTCGACCTCGAGGCCCTCCGAGCCGGGTTCGACGAGCAGCAGAGTGAGCACTCCCGAGTCCTTGTGCGCGCCCACGCCCTGGGTGCTGTCGGCGGTACCGGGGTAGCGGACCACCTTGATCAGGGTCGCCGGCAGTTCGGCGAACGCCGCGTCGAAGAAGGACTCCGGGGCGCCGAGCGATACCGACCAGTGCCGCAGCAACCGCAAGCCGACCTCGGAGAGCGCCGCACCCCAGTTCTCGAAGGCGTTCCGGAAACCGACCGGCGACGACGGCCAGAGGTTGGGTCCCTGGAGCCGCCAGTACCCCTCGGCGCCCGGGATGACCGGGCGTTCCGGGCCGATGTCGATCTGCTCGCGCCAATCGACCTTGCCGTTCGTCAGTTCCCCGCCGAGCCGCGAGTATCCGCGGAACTGTGGGCTCTGCAGCTGGCTGATCTCGTTCTTGACGTCCTCGGGTAGCCCGAAGAAGTCACGCGCCAGTCGCAACACCCGGGTGAGCGACTCGACCGGTACGCCATGGCCGGTCAGATAGAAGAACCCGTGGTCGTGGGCGGCGTCACGCAGCGCAGCACGAAACGCCGCGGGATCGGCGTCGGCGTCGTGGAGGTCGAGGATCGGGAGCATGGTGCAAAGCCTGCCAGAGCGACGTACACGGGCGGAACGTCGTTCAGAGACCGTGAAACCCCGTCCATGAGGTCTGCAGGCGCTACGTTGGGTATTCGGGTCCGTAACACCACGGCGCCACCGACACGTCCAGGTGACGCGGTCGGTCGCCTGAGAGGAGTTCGATCGTGACCGAGGCGACCGGCAACGTTCATCTCCGCATCGCGGAGCTGGCACGAGGGCTGCACGGCGACGGGGCCGACGACGAACAGGTGGCCAAGACGATCGTGGCAGGTGCGGTGGCCGAGATCCCCGGAGTCCAGTACGCCGGACTGACGGTCGCCACGGACCGGCGCTCCATCGAGTCCTTCGGTGCGACGCACGAGATCGCGGAGATCCACGACCGGATCCAAGCGGAGGTCGGGGAGGGACCGTGCCTGTCGGCAGCCCTGCACGACCGGGTCGTCCACGTCCACGATCTACAGAACGACGAACGGTGGCCGAAGTACCGAAGCCGGGCGATGGGCGAGGTGCCGATCCGATCGGTGTTGTCATTCCAGCTCTTCGCCAATCGCAACACGATAGGGGCGCTCAATCTTTTCGCGGATGAGCCGAATGTCTTCGACCTGCACGCCGAGGACATCGGCATCGTCTACGCCACCCATGCCGCGCTGGCCTGGAACACGATCAAGAAAGACCAGCAGTTCAACAGTGCCCTGGCGAATCGCGACGTGATCGGACAGGCGAAGGGCATCCTGATGGAGCGGTTCGACATCGACGCGCTGGCAGCGTTCGGCCTCTTGAAGAAACTGTCCCAGGAGTCGAACACCAAGCTGGTCGAGATAGCGCGGCAGATCACCCTGAAGAGGTGACCTGCCGGCGCGGTACGTCGAGTGTTACTCGGAGACCGCGAATTCCGTTGTGGAGGGTCCGATCTCACCTTCGGTGAGCACCCGGCCGGCGTCATCGACGTTCTCGAAGAGGCGGACGTGGTCCGCCATGCCGGACAACTCGAGCGGACGGCTGACGGTTCGTTCACCCACGAGGACAACGGGAATCGATCGAGTGGAGGCTTCGTCGACGAATGTCTGCAGCAGAACCAGTCCGACGGTGCCGAAGAAGTTGACCGCGGAGAGGTCCAGGACGACGCCGTGGACACGGTCACGCGCGATACGATCGAGGGCGGCGGCGAAATCCGCTGCTGTTTCCCGGTCGACAGACCCGGAAAAGCGTTGCACACAATACGATTTCGCCGAATCGAACCGTCTGGTGGATGTTCTCTCCGCGGATTCTGCGCCCGCGTCGAATGCGGATCGGAAAATGGTGGAAGTGGTAAGAGGCATGAGGTGCTCGTCTCAGTTGTGAGCGTCACAGACATGATCGAACTGTCAAGTGCCCGGCCGATGAAGACGCCGAGGCCCAAGTTCACGATCGTCCTGAACGGAGATAAGCCGTGATATCGCGTGAGCAGCGAACCTTGGGTGCTCTGTTGCTCTTGTGTACGCAGCTCCTACCTGAACCGCACTCCTCACCCTACGGGTCCTTCGGCACTCGAACAAGGCCGATGGGGTCACGGTAAAAGGATTCCAAAAATCTCATATCGTGAGACACCGGAAGTGGACGTGTGGCGAAGAACATGATTGTCTAGTACTTGATGCGCGTCGAGTCGCGTGCGCTGCATCAATCCATGCTAGATGGGGCAGCAGTCAGCCCATCGGTCGCAAGATCTGAACGTCTGGGTGGTGACAAATGGCGACACAACGCGCCGAGCACGACGATTACAGCGACGTCCTTCCGATACTGCGAGAGATTCGCATAGAGCGGGATGACGACTTACGTGCCAAGAAACGCGACGAGGTGATCGAGCGGTGCCTACCGCTTGCGGATCACGTCGCACGACGGTTCTCCGATCGTGGCGAACCGGTTGATGACCTGCGCCAGGTTGCGCGGATCGGTCTCATGCATGCGGTCGACAGATTCGACGTCGAGCGTGGCAACAATTTCCTCGCTTTCGCCGTTCCGACGGTGATGGGCGAGGTCAAGAGGTATTTCCGCGACAGTACGTGGTCGATCAGAGTGCCACGTCGTGCGCAGGAGGCCTCGCTCAACATCGCGAAGGCCAGCGAGGAACTCCTGCAGTCCCTCGGACGGTCTCCGCGGCCGAGCGAGATCGCCGAGCACCTCGGACTACCTGTCGGAGAGGTCATCGAGGGAATGGTCGCGCGGTCTGCGTACACCGCGAGTTCCATTGATGCCGAGGCCGGTTCGTCCACGGACGGCTGGACCCTCGCAGACACCCTGGGTGACGAGGACGAACGTCTCGACATGGTCGAGGAGTTCGTGACGCTACGGCCGGCGCTTGCCCGACTCACCGAGCGTGAACGAACGATTCTGACCCTCCGGTTCTTCCGTTCGATGTCCCAGAGCGAGATCGCTCGCGAGATCGGCATCTCACAGATGCACGTGTCGAGGCTCCTGACCCGGATTCTCGAGACCCTGCGTGAAGAGGTCGCCGACGAGTTCGAAGAGCCTCTCCTGCGGGCTCACGGCTGATCGGGTAACGCCCGAACGGCTGACTGCTGAACCGACACCGGTCCCGGGGCCCACGCTGCGAGCGTGGGCCCCGGTTTCGGGTCACGGCTTCAGGATGACCTTCACCATGCCGTCGGCCTTGCGCTGGAACTTGTCGTACGCATCCGGCGCCTGATCGAGCGGCAGCTCGTGAGTGGCGAACGTGTCCACACCCAGCGGGTCGGCATCGGTGAGAAGCGGCAGAATGTCATCGGCCCACCGCTTCACGTTGGCCTGACCCATATGCAGCCGGATTTGCTTGTCGAACATGGTCAACATCGGCAGCGGATCGGCCATGCCGCCATACACACCGGACAGCGAGATCGTCCCGCCACGCTTGACGATGTCGATGGCCGAATAGAGCGCCCCCAGTCGGTCGACGCCCGCCTCCGACATCGCCTTGCGTGCGATCGGATCGGGGAGCAGTCCGACGACGGTCTGCATCGCCTTGTTCAGGGGTGACCCGTGGGCCTCCATCCCGACGGCATCGATCACCGAATCCGTGCCCAATCCGCCGGTCAGGTCGCGGATCGCCTCGCCCACGTCGTCGACCTCGTCGAGGTTCACGGTCTCGATACCGCGCCCCTGTGCGCGCCGAATGCGTTCGGGCACACGGTCGACGCCGATGACCCGGGCGCCCTTGTGGGAAGCGATCCGCGCTGCCATGTCGCCGATGGGACCGAGGCCGAGAACGGTGACCGTTCCGCCGCTGGGGATCTCGGCGTATTCGACCGCCTGCCATGCGGTGGGGAGGACGTCGGACAGGTACACGTAGCGGGAGTCCGGATTCTCCAGCGGCACCTTGATGTGGGTGAATTGTGCCTGCGGCACACGGAGATACTCCGCCTGGCCACCCGGCACCGATCCGTAGAGCTGCGAATAGCCGAAGAGAGCAGCACCCATGCCCTGTTCGGTCACACGAGTGGTCGAACACTGGGTCATGAGCCCGTCATTACAGAAACCACATGCGCCGCAGGAGATCTGGAACGGGATGACGACACGGTCCCCGACCCGGAGATCACCGGTGTCGGAGCCGACTTCCTCGACGATGCCCATCGGTTCGTGGCCGAGGATGTCGCCGGCGTTCATGAACGGGCCCAGCACTTCATAGAGGTGCAGGTCGGATCCGCAGATGTTGGTCGAGGTGACCTTGATGATGGCATCGGTGGGTTCGATGATCTTGGGGTCGGGCACCGTCTCCACGGAGACGTTTCTCTTGCCCTGCCAAGTAACTGCGCGCATATCAGGCCTTTCCCTCGTTGTGGCGGTCTTCGGACCGTTCTTCCCGGGCCCGCTCGTGCTTGCCCGCGTGGCCGACGGGGAAGTCGTGGTACCGCTCCTCGTATCGCTCGGCCTCCTCGGCCGTGGTCTCCGGCTGGATCGGATCCTGGTGCGCACGTTCGCCATCGCGTCCGGCACGCTGCCGCAGGAGCACGCGGCTGCCGATGAGGAGTCCGACGGCCAGGATGCCCGCCACGACTGCGCCGATGGCCAGCCAGATGGTCGCGTCGCGGTCACTGGCGCCGGCTGCGATAGCCGTGCCGCCGAGCACGAGCATCAGTCCGAGGCAAAAGAACCCGAGGAGGCCGACGGCCTTCAGGCCGCGGGACTTCCGTTCCGGCCGGCGGGCGATGGCCTCCCGAGAGGCGACCTCGCGGTCAGGTGTGAGATCTGGCATAGCTGTCCCTTCGCCAGGTGTGGTGGTGAATCCCCATCAGGGTTGACCAGCGGGTACCTCAGGGACCGTCGGCTGAAACGTCGGCGAGCAGTGCCGCGGCAGTTTTCGCAGATGAGAGGGCTGCTAGGAGTAATACATGGCTGTTGCCGACGAGGCTCGTTCTGCTAACGTGACGAGTCGTGCCACGGCGAGTATTGCCAGCGCGTCGAATACAGAAATGCAGTTTGGACTACGTCAGCGTGGGGCATTCATGAGCGGTCCGGTAAGAATCCACCCAAGACGACGTGTGAAGAAGACTCATTTGATGACCGACTCTGACGCCACATCCCAGCTATCGATCGATGGCAGCCTGCCAACGGTTCTGCGGGTTCCGGCGGCCACCGACCGCCTTGCGTTGGTGCGTGCTCTCGTCGAGACGGCCCTGTACATCGACGACTGGTCACTCGACGACGTGATCGACGCCAAGGTCGCAGTGGACGAGATCTGTTCGCAGATAATCTCCGCGGCCGCCGAGGGATCGTCGATGGAAATAGTCCTGCACCTCGCCTCCAACGGCGTGGTGGGTGAGGTCCGGGGTGAACTCGTCAACGGTGTCGAACTGGACGAGTCGACCTTCGGATGGCGCATCGTGCAGACCGTCACCGACACGCACACGATCAAGTACGCCGACGCCTTGCTCGGCGAGGACACCCGCCGGGTGACCATCGGCTTCTCCAAGTTCCGGGAATAGCAGGCAGTGTCAGCCGGGCAGTACGTCTGCTGCTGTCCGGCGCCAGTCCCCGGCGGCCTCGTCGTAGTCGATGAGACCCATCTGCGCAAACGCGTTGAGCCACCCTTCCATCGGCCAGGAGTTCCATCGCCGGTGAAAGGTCCGCGCATTGCGGAGGATGTCGTCGAGATGCTCGACGGGCGGACTCGAAACCGGGTGAAACTGGTGATACGCATCGGCGCCACCGACCCAGGCGATCCGAAAACCGTTGCGCGCTGCACACATCGCAAAATCGGTGTCCTCGCCGCCGTAGCCGTGGTAATCGGTGTGGAATCCCCCGATTTCGCGCCAGTCGCCTGATCGGATGGCAAACGACAGCGACCAGAACAGCACCATCTCCGAGGAGAGCTGCGTTTGGCACGGACCCGGGGCGGGCCGTGCCGGATGGGGGTCGAGGAAACGATGGAGCTCACGCGGATCATAGGTGGGCTGGTCGCGCCGAAGGTAGGTCACGGGCCCGCAGTACAGAAGGCGCAATCCCGGTGTGGCGGCGCACGATCGGAGATACCGCGCGATCATGTCCGGGCCGGGGATGCAATCGACGTCCAGGAACACCAGAAGTGTTGCGCCGGCCTCGATCGCGGTGCGGGCACCGGTGTTGCGCGCTTCGGCGAGTGGCAGGGTGCCGGGCTCGCCGCTGATGTGGACCACCCGCATCGGGTGACCCGTCGGCGCCGAATCGGAAACGACGGCGTCGATGTCGGGGTCGTCCATGGCGACGACGACATGGACGGCAGGATGCACCGTCGAGTACTCGAAAGCTTCGAGCTGACGTCGCAGATGCTGGTGGCGTCCGGACACGATGGTGATCACCGCGACGGTTTCCGCGCCGGCCCCTTCAGAGCTGCCGTGGTCGGCCGCCGGCATGGACGTCATCGGGCCACTTCTGCGACGACGCGGGCCGCGCGTTCTGCTGCTCCGGCGGTCTGCCACCGGGACCAGGTCGGCGCGGAATCATCGACCGACTCCACGATGGCCCGCCAGCGCTCGGCGTCGGGCCAGGTCGAGGCGACGAGAGCGAGTTCGGCCCGCGCGAGGTTGTTCGCGGTGGCAAGCTGCTCGGCGAACGGGCGGTCCTCCGGCATCACGACGGCGGGGCGTCCGGCGGCGGCTGCGTCCGCCACACTTCCCTGGCCTGCGCCGATCACGGCTAGGCGGGCACTGCACAGGAACGGCCACGGGTCGTCGACCCACGTACCGAAGGCCGGTCCGAGACCGACCACCTTCAGATCGGGGAGTGCTTCGGCCAGACCGATCGCTGGATGTGGTGCCCCCCGATCGCCGCCCGCGCCGGTGAGGACCAGGATGTCGGAGGCGAACGTGGGGTGGCTGACCTGAGGGCGGCCGTCGAACCGCGAGATGCCACCGGTGAACACCGTCTTGTGTAGATGCTCTTCGAGCCAGGCCGGCCGGTACAGGTCCCCGGGCCAGGGGGCGATGATCGTGTCGGCGGCGCGGTAGGCGAGCTGGTGGGGCAGGTCGTCGCGCACACCCGGCATCGCCATCACCACGACCGGTACCCCCAGCAGCCGGAGGAACAGGGTGACCTCGACCGACACGTCGACGACCATCGCGGCCGGCCGCCTGTTCGCGACGAACTCCGCGAGCTGGGCCATCCGGTTGCGCAGCCCCGCGTCGTGGCGAGGGGCCCAGTGCAGCAGTCCGCCCGCGTCGACGTCGGTGGGTGCGGGATCGGCGTCGTCCCGGTCGAGGGTGATGACCTCGCTGAAGGCGGGATCGGTCAGTTCGGCGCTGGTCAGCGCCACGACCTCGGTCTGCAGATGCGCGGCGACCGCCGCGGAACGGGAACAGTGTCCGCGGCCCTGATGGTGGACGTAGTAGCCGATCATGTCGGGCAGGCCTCAGCTGACGAGGAAGCGGTCAGACGTTCCCGGTCGGCCACCATCTCGGCGTAGATGCCGGTGTACCGGTCGATCATCGCGATGTCGGAGCAGTGCTCCTCGGCGCGTCGACGAACCTCGCGCCGGTCGAGGGTGAACGCCTTCTCGGCGGCCTCGGCGAGTGCGTCGACGTCGTCCCCCGGCACGAGCACGCCGGCGGTGTCGCCGACGATCTCCGGGATTCCGCCGCGGGCGAATCCGGCCACCGGCGTTCCGCTGGCGATGGATTCGGCGACGACGAGTCCGTACGGCTCGTTCCACACCGGCGTCACGAGGGCGGCGCCGGAGGAACCGACCAATCGGGCGAGTTCGCCTTGGTGGAGATGGCCCTCGTAGCGGACACGATCACCGAGGAAAGGCGCGACGTGGTCTCGGAAGTAGCGTTCGTCGCTGATCGGTCCGGCGAGCCGCAATCGGCGGCCGGTGATGCGGGCGGCCTCGATCGCGTGGTGCGCACCCTTCTCGGGGACGAACCGGCCGAACCAGACCAGGTCGTCTCCGCCGGTGCCGATCGGCCAGCGATCCAGCTGGACACCGTTGTGCACCACCGGTATCGAGCCGAGAACGTGCGACCAGGCCTGTGCGGTGTGCCGGCTGACCGCGACACACCTGGTCTCCGGTGCCAGTGCCAGCGCCGACTCGAGCCACGGCGTGGGTGGGGTGTGCAGGGTGGTGACCATCGGGGTCTCCACCGACGGGCCCATCGCCACCGGCAGGTAATGCAGGCTGTGGTTGTGGATCACGTCGAAGTCGCCGGGGTTCCGGGCGAACGAGAGCATCAGCGACAGGTAGGCGTGGTGGTCCTGCAGCGCCTCGATCGACGGCATCGACACATCCGAACGAGCGGCTGCCGACGGCTCGAAGAGCTCGGCGCGCAAGCGATCCGATTCCACCGGCAGATCGCTTCCGGCGCCGGCGAACAACGTGACCTCGTGACCGGCCATGGTCAGCGCCCGGGTCAGGTGCCAGACATGGGCCTCGAGACCGCCGGCGAACGGCTGGGCTATCGGGAACCGACTGGACGCGATGACGGCGATCCGCAGTGACTCACGCATCCAGCACCCGCGTGTAGAGCCCGGCGTGGGCCTGGGCGATCGTCGACCGCTGCGTACGGCGGTCCCGCCACATCGTCGGCGCCGGTCGAGCCGAATATGCCTGTGCGAGCGCGGCAACCAGTGACTCCGGATCGAAGTGGTCTTCGGTGAAGTCATAGCTGAAGCACTCCTGCTGCTGGTGGTAGAACCCGCAGGTCGGCGCGATCACCGAGGTGCCGAGGTCGTGGCAGGCCTCCAGCCAACCGGAGTGGGTGCCGAACCGGTAGGGCAGAACCGAGGCCGAGAGGTTGCTGAGGTAGTTCCACAGCTGGTCGTCGGTGTAGTACTCGTGCACCAGCACGCGGGCGTACGGATGGCGAGACAACGCGAGAGCGGTGGTGCCGAAGTCCGGGTTGTAGTAGTGGTTTCCGGGGACGAAGACCTCATCGTGCAGGTTGATCTGGATCGTCATGTCCGGATAGTCGGATGCCGCGTCCAGCAGTGTCATGATGACGGGTAGCGGATCCATGTTGGCACGCACGCTCTTGGCGTGTACGCCGACGACGAACTCGTCGGTCGAGGCTTCGCGCGGTGCGAACCGCGCCGGCGGCACGACATGCGGGTGCGGGAGCACGGTGGCGGACCGGGCCCAGCGCTGCGAGATCTGTTCTGCTGCACCCGGTGTCAGGGTGACGACCTCGGCGGCCGCGGGGACGAGGAGGTCGAGGACCTCTTCGTGGGCGCCGGGCTCCGGATGGTGCGGGTTGCGGAGGTCGTGCAGCGTGTAGACCAGCGGTTTGTTGTGCCGGTCGAGCTCGGTGAGGACGTCGGCCATCACCGCCGGCGTCACCGCGTCGAAGCCGAAGTGGAGGTGGAACACGTCGAATTCGTTGTGGTGCTCGGCAATCCACCGCGGGTCGAGCATCAGCGGCGGCCACCAGCCACCGGGGACCTTGGCGCCGTCCGCAGGCACCGGATCGGGGAGCCGGGTCACCGAGACGGAACCTGTGTCCAGAACGCTGACCGATCCGTTCACCGGTGAGAGGTGACGCACGTAGACGTGCGATTCAGGGACGGAAGCCACTCGGATGTGCGCGGGATTCGTCCGCGTCGTCCGTGAGCTGTCCACCATCTCGAGGGTTGCTGCACCGCCGAGTTCCCCGCCTAGTCCGTTCACTGTTCCATCCGATCACTTCAGGAGATGACCGGCTGTGCGCTCAACCGGGCCCGCAAGATGCGGCGTAGACGCCGCAGAACTGCCGACAGTCGGCATTTCGTATGCAGATACCCCGGGTGGAGGATCGTGAAACCACGACGACCCGTGTCGTGGTGGACCTCAGTTCTCGTTCTGGTGAGCGTTCAGGAGCAGGTGGTCGAAGGACTGGCGCACGGGATCAGGCAGCACGACGTACTTGTGCACGCCGGACACGATGTTCTTGGCCAGCTCGTTGACCTTGACGTTCGCCGTCTGGGACCGCCAACGCATCACCTCGAAGGCGCGTTCGGGACTGACTCCGTAGGCCATCGAGATCATACCCTTTGCCTGCTCGATCACGCCCTGGTTCTCGCGGAACCGCGCGACGTGCTCGTCGACCTGGAACTTGACCGTCTCCTCGTCGTAACCGGTCAGGTCGAGGTAGAAGCCCTCGGCACCGATCGGCTGGCCGTCGTCGTCGATGATCTGCTGGGAGACCACCGCGACGTGATGAACGGTGCCGGAGAGGTCGATGATGCGGTGTCGGCTGGAGAACGGCGTGCGTCGGCTCAGCATCGTCGCGACCATCTCGTCGAACGCATGGCGATCGTCGGGATGCTTGTGCCCGGCCAGTAGTTCGGTGGTCGGGGTGATCTCGCCCGGCTGGTAGCCGTGCATCTCGGCCACCTCGTCCGACCACCACCATTCCTCGGTGTCGAAGAGGAACCGGAAGCTGCCGACATGCCGGATGCGGGAATCGTCGGCAGGAATGTTGTCTATCTTTGGCACGGTTACCCCTAGAGCTGGAAAAAGGCACGCAGAACTGCACGCCGGCGGTCTCGGGCGATGTTTGAGCTTACCTGGGATCCGCTGGTTGCGAGAAGCGACCCGCACTGTGCTGCGTCGTGCCCGTCTCCTTGAGAAAAACTGCAGTTCAGAGGCCTGGTTTCGCTGATCTGAGCGCCGGGTAGGCAGATACCCACGGTGGCCGGGAGCCGGCCGCCGTTGAGACGCGAGGAGGTCTTGATGAGCACCAGCAGTGACAGCTCCGACGCCGCGGCGGCGACTGAAGGCGTCAATCCCGATCTGACCTCGACGGTCGGTGCGGAGGACCTCGACGAGGACCACCTGGCGCGCGATCCGCTCGAGGACGGGATGGATCCGCCGGAGGACTGGTCGGCCAGCGACCGCACCGGAACCACGGCCCGTGAGCAGCGAGAGGGCGAATCGCTCGACGAGAAGCTCGACCAGGAGATCCCCGACGAGAACCCCTGATCCATCAGCGACAGCTGGAGTCGCCACCTCCCTGACAGACGCGCCGGTCCCACACGGCGCGGCTCCCGGGAGGTGGCGATCTTCGCATCCGGGGACGGTCGCGTACGAGGGCGGCGCGTGGAGGCAGGTTTTCGATTCCACCGCAGCGGGCAACCGGCGGCCATGAGCGATCAGGAGAACTTCCCACACGAAGCGAAAACCATCCCCTACCCGGGCGAGACCGGTGACATGCCCGACCGCCCGCGCGACGAGATGACCGAGTACCGCGGCCGCGATCTGCTCGCGGGTAAGACGGCGCTGGTCACCGGTGGCGACTCGGGCATCGGCCGGGCGACCGCGATCGCGTTCGCCAAGGAGGGGGCCGATGTCGCGATCGCCTACCTCGAAGAGGATGAGGACGCTCGGCACACTGTCGAACTCATCGAGGCCGAAGGGCGCAAGGCGCGCGCGTACCGCGGAGACCTGGGAGACCCGACCCATTGCGCAGAGGTCGTCGAGCGCACCGTCGCCGAACTCGGTGGATTGAACATCCTGGTGAACAACGTCGCCTACCAGCAGGTCGTCGACGACTTCCTCGAGGTCGACCCCGCGCAGTGGTATCGGACCTTCGACGTGAACATCCACAGCTTCTTCCACACCACCCGTGCTGCCGTGCCTCATCTGACCGGTGGTGGCGCCATCATCAACACCTCGTCGATCAACGGACTGCGCGGCAACGACAGCCTCATCGACTACTCGGCGACCAAGGGGGCGGTCCTGGCGCTGACGTACTCCCTTGCGCAGTCGTTGATGGAGAGGAAGATTCGCGTCAACTGTGTCGCACCCGGGCCGGTGTGGACCCCGCTGATCCCGGCGACGATGCCGGCCGAGGCCGTGAAGGACTTCGGCACGCAGGCGCCGATGGGCCGCGCCGCCCAGCCCGACGAGATCGCGCCGTCGTACGTGTTCTTCGCGGCCGAACAACTTTCGTCGTACTACACCGGTGAGGTGCTGGCTCCGATCGGCGGCGAAACGCTCCCCGGCTGAGGGGGATTCATCGTCAGGGGATCGGCAGCGGTGCCAGGCTGTTCCCGCGCGGCAGCGACGCGCAGTTGCTGCGCGTGGGGATTCCGGTGAAGCGTTCGGTGAGGTATTCGGCGGCGAGCGGTTCGAACGGGAGAAACGCTTCCTGGTGGGTCAACCCGTTGAGCTGCTGGTAGGTGACATCGACTCCGCGTGAGCAGTATTCGTGCGCGAGGCCGATGACGTCCCCGGTGATCATCAGGGTGTCGCCGATCGCGTTGTAGTGGCCGACCGCGAGGAACATCTTGGTACGCGGCGTCCCCTGGCTGCCCATGATGTTGTCGTTGATGGCACGCACCACCGCGGGGACGTCGAGCAGTCCGGTGTAGGGCGGGGCCACCATGGCCGCGCTCGTGAGCCCCGGGTACTTCGACGCGAATTGCGAGATGCACTCGGAGCTGACGGCTTTCGTCACCTGCGTCCCGCGCTCGGAGAGGAAGGCGGAGGTGTCGAGTCGGTAGGCGCGCTGATAGGCGACGATCAGCGCGGGGATCACACCCGCCCATTTCGCGCTGCCGTCGATGTAGGGCAGGTTGTGGGCGAGGTCGACGGGGAGGCCGCCGGCAGCGGCTCCGATGATATTGAGTTCCGGGGCATAGCGCGGCGCGACCTCGGCTCCCCACTGCGTCGGAATGGAGCCGCCGGAGTAGCCGACCAGGCCGACCGGTGTGGACCGTGGGAGTCGCAGGAATGCCTCGGCGGCCCGGATTCCGTCGAGCGCCGCATATCCCGATTGCCGGCCGATGGTCCACTGTAGGTCCTCGCCCTCGTAGTCCGGCACCACCACGGTGTAGCCCGCCGCGAGATAGCCTGCGATGACGCCCTGTTCGGTGGTGGCGGTGCCGTTGGCATAACCCCCGGCGAGCGTGTAGGACGGGTCGCACTGGGAGCCGAGGGCGTCGTAGGCCATGTGGTACGAGATCAGCCGAGTCGGTCCCGGGACGAGTGGGCGCAACACCGTGGCGACCGTCGCCCGACCGGCACCGAACTGGTCGGTCGTTCGGTACAGGACCTGGGTTTCCGGTGATCGGAGTGGACAGGCGTGGTGTCCGGAACGTCATCGGCCGCGTCCGGAGCACGGTGCCGGGCACGGTGTCCCGCAGCGACGCGTCGTACCGGTAGAACGGGTCGGCCGAGGGGAGGGGTGCACCCGGGCCGGGCGCGGCGTACACGGGCGGCGGAGCTCCCAGGGCCCCCAGCATCATGCCGACGATCAACCCGGCGAAACCAGCCACACGCAGGAAGCTAATGCGCACCCCGAACGCCATGGCTCATTCAAACACCGATGGGCGATCGGCGTCGGACTTCTGGACCCGCCGCCGGGTCATCTGTTGGCCTGTAACCAGGCGACCACCTGGGTTCGCGACCCCACGCCGAGCTTGCTGAGGATTCGTTCCACATGCCCGTCCACTGTGCGCCGGGACACGACGAGTTTGTCGGCGATGGCTCGATTGCTCATCCCCTCGGCGACGAGTTCAGCGATCTCGTTCTCGCGCTTGGTGAGTGGGTTGGTCTCCCGTTCCGCGGCCGCGGGCTCGGCAGCCGGCGTCTCGAGTGCGAGTTCGACAGCGCCGGAGATCGTCATCTGCGCCGGCGGCGTGATCAGGTCACGAAAGACCGCGGGGCGCATGGCCGACGCGAGACGCTGTTGGGCGGCGATCGAATCCGCGGCGACGCCAGGACCGAATGCGGTCACCGAGGTACCCAATCGATTCCACACGGCGCGAGCGGCACCGAACAGGCGCGCCGATTTCTCGCACCGGCCCTCCGCCTCGGCCGCCCATGCCAGGAGTTCGATCGACAGCGCCGTACAGATCTTGTCCTTGAAGTCGCGCTGGATGCGTAGGGCTCGGGTGGCAGATTCGCCGGCCGCGGCGATGTCGGCCCGGTGGAAGTGGGCGAGACCGGCGACCCACAGCGCGTAGGCCTTGTTCCAGCGTTCGTCGTAGTCGTCGGCGACCGCGATGACATTCGCCGAGGTCGCCAGCGCGTCGTCGAGTGCGCCCTCGTACACCTGGGCCATCGCGAGTTGGAACTCCGCGGTCAACGCGGCCGCGGGATCCAGCTTGCGGTGCACGGGAATCGCCCGACGGTATGACCGGATCGCGTCGGTCGTCCGCCCGGTGAACAAATGATGCAGGCCCGCCCACTGGTCGTGATAGGCCATCAGCGCGATGTCGCCCTGTTCCTCCGCGATGACCGCGCACTCGGCCAGATGCTGTTCGGCGCCGTCGCGGTCGCCCTGGATGAGTGCAGTCCAAGCGGTCACCCAGAGGACGTGCGCGCGTTCGGTACGCGCCTCCGGTAGACGGTCGAGCAGGCGCTCGAGACGTATGCGTCCGTCGGCGAGGTTGCCCCCGGCGATCCAGTGATATCGCAGGGCGACGGCGAGTCGGGCGGCCTCTGCGAGGTCACGTTCCCGCAGCGACCAGTCGATCGCTGCGATCAGGTTGGGATGGTCGACGCGCAACTGCGCCAGCTGATCCGACTGTCGGGGTCCGAACCAGTCACGGGCATATCGTTCGGCGCGTTCCAGGTAGTGGTCACGGTGTCGGCGATAGATGTCGTCGCGGTCCCCGGCCCGGTCGAGTAGCTCCTGACCGTACTCACGGACCGTCATCAATTGGGAGTACCGCAGCACCGCACCCGACCGGTCCACGCTGACCAGCGACTTGGCGATCAGCTGGTCGAGGACGTTGATCACCTCGTCGGGGTCGTCACCGTCGTTTCGACAGACCGTCTCGGCGGCCTCGAGGTCGAAGCCACCAGGGAAGACCGACAGACGAGACCACAGTCGGCGTTCGCTGTCCGAGCACAGGTCATAACTCCAGTCGATCATCGCGCGCAGTGTCTGCTGCCGCGGTAGGTCGGTCCGGTTCCCGCCCGTCAGCAGGGCGAACCTGTCGTCGAGGCGCTGTACGAGCTGCACCGGGGACAGCGACCGCAGCCGGACCGCGGCCAGCTCGACGGCGAGTGGGATGCCGTCGAGCGCGATGCACAGCTGTGCGATCGACTCCGCGTTCTTGTCGTCGAGGGTGAAATCGGGAACAGCTGATCGTGCTCGTTCGACGAGCAGCGTGACCGATTCATAGACACCGAGGTCGGAGGTCCGCACGCCAGCGGCGGAGGGTGGCACGCTCAGCGGTGGCAGCTCGAAGATGGCCTCGCCGCCGACGCCGAGCCGCTCGCGACTGGTGGCGAGAATCCGGATCTCGGGGCCGTCGTCGAGCACGGTGGCGACGAACGACGCGGCCGCGTCGAGCACGTGCTCACAGTTGTCGACGACGATCATCATGTTGCGAGTGCGCAGGTGGTCGACGATCTTGTCCATCACCGGTCGATTGGACTGGTCGGTCACGCCCAACCCCGCGGCGGCCGCCGACGGCAGCGCGTCCGGCTCGCGGACCGCGGCGAGGTCGATCCAGCACGCACGGTCGCGGAACGCTCGCGCCGACCGCCCCGACACCTCCTCGGCGAGCCGCGTCTTACCGACCCCACCTGGACCGACGATGGTGACGAGCCTCGACTGTTGCAGTCGTGAACGCGCCTCGTCGATCTCTCGACGCCGGCCGACGAAGCTGGTCATCGAGTGCTTGTGAATCCTCGACCGGTTCAGGGTGTCCTCCAGTGTCGTCACACCAGGTGAATGTAATGGGCGCCACTCCATACCTGTGCTGTGACCCGCAACACGGGTAACGGAGGGGGTAATTCACCCCGTGCCTCCCAGTGTGACCCACGCCATGGTTGACCCAGCCAATCGTCCGGCCACGGACGAACGCCCGATCACCAGGAGAGGCACATGACCACCAGCATCCCGAATCACCCCGACGTCGTCGATGTCGTTGCCGTGGGAGCCGGATTCGCCGGCCTGTACGCGACACACAAGTTCCGTGACCAGATGAACATGTCGATCCGCGTCTTCGAGGCAGGTTCCGACGTCGGCGGCACCTGGTTCTGGAACCGCTATCCCGGGGCCCGTTGCGACATCGAGAGCGTGCACTACTCGTACTCGTTCGACGATGAGCTGCAACAGGAGTGGCAGTGGACCGAGAAGTTCGCCGGTCAGCCGGAGATCCTCGAGTACCTGCAGCACGTCGCCGACCGGTTCGATCTCCGCCGCAGCATCACCTTCAACACCCGCATCATCGGCGTCCACTGGGATGACGTCGACTCGCTCTGGACTGTCACCACGGACAGCGGCGAAACGATCCGCAGTCGGTTCTTCATCGCCAGCGCGGGCAACCTGTCCGTTCCCAAGACACCGGAATTCGGTGGCATCGAGAACTTCTCGGGGGAGGTCTTGCTGACCGGGAACTGGCCGCACGAACCGGTGGACTTCACCGGGCGCAAGGTCGCCGTCATCGGCACAGGTGCCAGCGCAATCCAGGCGATCCCCTTCATCGCCGAGCAGGCCGCCGAACTCACCGTGTTCCAGCGGACGCCGAACTATGCGACACCGTTGGCGAACGGCCCGATCGACCACGACGAGGTCGATCGGATCAAGGCGGAGTACGACGCCGTGCGCGAAGCCGCACGTAACCACTTCCTCGGCGTGCCGTTCACCGACGTGCAACCGTCGGCGCTGGCGGTCAGTGCCGAAGAACGACGCCGCGTGTTCGACGAGCGCTGGAATGCCGGCGGCTTCCGCCTGTTCATCGACTCGTTCCAGGACATCCTCTTCGACAAGGAAGCCAACGACACGATCGCCGAGTACATCCGGGACCGGATTCGGCAGCGCGTCACCGACCCGGCGAAGGCCGAGGCGCTCGTGCCCACCGGGTACGCATTCGGGACCAAGCGGCCACCGCTGGAGACGAACTACTACGAGGCCTACAACCGTGACTCGGTGAAGATCGTCGACGTCCGGAACACCCCGATCGAAGAGATCACGAGTACCGGCGTGCGCGTCGGCGACACCGTCCACGAGGTCGACACCATCGTGCTGGCCACCGGCTTCGACGCGATGACCGGTCCGCTCATGGCGATGGACATCCGCGGGCGGGACGGACTCCGCCTGTCCGACAAATGGGCGCACGGGCCCCGCACCTACCTGGGCGCGACGGTTCACGGATTCCCCAACCTGTTCCTCATCACCGGACCGCAGTCGCCCTCGGTGCTCTACAACATGCCGCTGGCCATCGAGGACCACGTCGAGTTCGCAGCGGACGCCATCACCTTCGTCCGCGACCACGGCCGCGACGTCATCGAGGCGACCGAACGTGCGGAATCCGAGTGGGGGCAGATCACCAACGAGATCGCCGACCAGACCCTGTTGCCGCAGACCAACTCCTGGTACATGGGCTCGAACATCCCGGGAAAGCCGCGCGCCTGCATGGTCTATCTCGGCGGTGCGCCCGCCTACCGCGACACCGTCGCCGAGGTGGTGTCCGCCGGCTACACCGGGTTCGACATCAGGCGCGCCGAGGTTCCGCTGACGGCGATCGCTTCTTGACGCCGAACCGGTTCTCGCGCAACGACCCTGAAGGGAGACAAGCGATGTCGACCCCAACCGCGACCCAGAAGAAGCTGGTCGACGTCTTCGGCAGATACGCCAGTGGTGTCACCGTGGTGACCTGTACCAATGCCGAGGGCCGCCCGCACGGCGCCACCGTGACGGCGTTCACCGCGGTGTCGCACGACCCGTATCTGTGCCAGGTCACGCTGACCAAGAAGTCGAAGGCCTGCCAGTACCTCGACGGCCGACCGTTCGCGGTCAATTTCCTCGCCGCCGAACAAACCTCGGTCGCCATGCATTTCGCCGGACGTCCGACGCTGCCCGCGCCGGTGCTCGTCGACGGCGATGAGGCGCCCTATCTCGATGACGCACTCGCCACGGTGATCTGCAGGCCGTGGCGGACCTACGACGCCGGGGATCATCTCATCTTCATCGGCGAGATCGTCGAGACAAGACTGCACGACGCAGAGCCGCTGCTGTACTTCGCCCGCGGCTTCCACCGGTTGACACCAGCAGATCCCCAGCACGCATGGGCCGGATGTTCCGACGACCCGCTCATGGGCTGGTTCGGCGAGGACGCCTCATTCGTGCCGGCGCATGTCGTCGACCAGCCCGTCAGCTCGAAATCACTTCCCGCTCACGTTCCAGCTCGCCAGGAGGCAAACGCATGACCACCACCGAGATCCGCAGTACCGATCCGGCCGAGACGCCGGTCCTGACCGAGAACCCGGTCCCCGACGCGGCCGAGAAGGCGAGGCAGACCTTCGCCACCCGCCCGATGACAGGTGACGAGTACATCGAGTCGATCAGGGACGGCCGCGAGATCTATCTGCATGGTGAACGCGTCGAAGACATCACCACCCACCCGGCCTTCCGCAACCCGATCCGGATGACCGCTCGGCTGTACGACTCGATGCACGATCCCGCGACGCGGGACAAGGTCACCGTTCCGACCGACACCGGCAACGGCGGCGTGACCATGCCGTTCTTCAAGGCATCCAAGAGTTCGGCCGATCTTCTCGCCGAGCGCGACGCGATCGCGGAGTGGGCACGCATGACCTATGGCTGGATGGGCCGCAGCCCCGACTACAAGGCCAGCTTCCTCGGCACGTTGCACGCGAACTCCGAGCTGTATGCCCCGTTCCAGGACAACGCCGAACGCTGGTACCGCGAGTCGCAGGAGAAGGTCCTCTACTGGAACCACGCGATCATCAACCCGCCGGTCGATCGCCAGTTGCCGCCGGACGAGGTCGGTGACGTGTTCATGAAGGTGGAGAAGGAGACCGATGCCGGCCTCATCGTTTCCGGCGCCAAGGTCGTCGCGACCGGTTCGGCGATCACCAATTACAACTTCATCGCGCATTACGGTCTGCCGATCAAGAAGAAGCAGTTCGCGCTGATCTGCACCGTCCCCATGGATGCGCCTGGGGTCAAACTGATCTGCCGGTCGTCGTTCACCGAGAACGCCGCGGTGATGGGCACCCCGTTCGACTACCCGTTGTCGAGCCGGATGGACGAGAACGACACGATCTTCGTCTTCGACAAGGTGCTCGTGCCGTGGGAGAACGTCTTCATGTACGGCGATGTCGAGAAGATCAACGCCTTCTTCCCGCAGTCGGGCTTCCTGCCGCGCTTCACCTTCCAGGGTTGTACCCGTCTCGCGGTCAAGCTCGACTTCATCGCCGGCCTGCTGATGAAGGCCCTCGACGCCACGGGGTCCGGCGGGTTCCGCGGTGTGCAGACCCGTGTCGGGGAGGTCATCGGTTGGCGAAACCTGTTCTGGTCGTTGACCGATGCGATGGCGCACAATCCCGAACCGTGGATCGGCGACACCGTCATCCCGAAGCTCGAGTACGGCCTGACCTACCGCATGTTCATGATTCAGGGATATCCGCGGATCAAGGAGATCATCGAGCAGGACGTCGCGTCCGGTCTGATCTACCTGCCGTCGAGTTCACGGGACTTCAAGAGCCCCGTCGTGCGTCCGTACCTGGACAAGTACGTCCGCGGGTCCAACGGCATCACCGCAGTCGATCGCGTGAAGGTGATGAAGGCGCTGTGGGATTCGATCGGCAGCGAGTTCGGCGGCCGGCACGAGCTGTACGAGCGCAACTACTCGGGGAACCACGAGAACGTCAAGGCCGAGTTGCTCTTCGCCGCGCAGAACCGTGGCGGCGTCGACCAGATGAAGGGGCTCGCGGAGCAGTGCCTGTC
Source organism: Gordonia metallireducens (assembly GCF_021245825.1). Classification (NCBI taxonomy): domain Bacteria; kingdom Bacillati; phylum Actinomycetota; class Actinomycetes; order Mycobacteriales; family Gordoniaceae; genus Gordonia; species Gordonia metallireducens. Next base: position 169,111 of record NZ_JAJQJP010000034.1, read on the forward strand.
CGAGTACGACCTCGACGGCTGGACCGTGCCGGACCTCATCGGCAACGACGACGTCAGCTACTTCGGCAACCGGTGACGAACTGCCCCGGCCGCTTCCGAATCACGAACACCACAACCCCAAGGAGTACACCATGACACTCGATCCGCATGTCGCCCAACTGATGTCAGGCCTCGCCGAACAGGGCGTACCGGCCTTCCACCGGGTCTCGGTGGAGCAGGTCCGCAGCATCATCGACACGTTCGTCGGGCTGCAACTGCCGGCCGAACCGGTTGCGAAGGTGGACAGCGCCCACTATGTCAGCGACGGTCATGAGCTCGAACTACGGATCTACACACCCGAGTCGTCGGGACCCCTTCCGGTCATCCTGTACTTCCACGGAGGTGGCTTCGTCGCGGGAAGCATCGAGGTGATCGACGAGCCGTCACGCGCGATCGCGAACGCGGCCGGTGCCATCGTCGTCGCCGCGCAATACCGCCTCGCTCCCGAACACCGATTCCCGGCTGCGACGGACGACGCATGGGCGGCGCTGAACTGGGTGGCCGACAACATCGGTGCGTTCGGCGGCGACCCCGCCCGGTTGGTGGTCATGGGGGACAGCGCCGGCGGTGGTCTCGCCGCGGGTGTCGCCCAGCGTGCACACGACGCCGGGGCCCCGAGCGTCCGCGGTCAGGTGCTGATCTACCCCGCGCTCGGCCCCGACACCGCGTTCCCGTCGCGTGAACAGTTCGGTGAAGGCTATGTCATCTCCGCGGCCGACATGGACTTCTTCTGGGAGAACTACCTGCCGGACGCGGCCTCACGGGTCAATCCGGTTGCCGCCCCGACTCTTCGGGGCGATCTGAGCGGACTGCCGCCGGCGCTCGTCCTCACCACCGAGAACGAGGTGCTCCGCGACGAGGGTGAGGACTATGCGCGGCGCCTCGCCGACGCCGGTGTCGAGGCGGTCGCCAAGAGGTACCAGGGCCTGGTCCACGGAGTGTTCTGGATGTCGGGTGCCGTGCCGCGGTGCAACGAGTTGCGCCAGGAGGTCGCGGACTTCGTCGCTCGGATCTCCGCCGCCGCAGCAGTCGCGAAGTAGGGAGAGCGGAGGCCCCCGGGACACCACAGGTTCCCGGGGGCTCGCACCTTTCGTTCGTGGGCCGGCTGTTACGTTCGACTGTGATGTCAGAGCGCCGAACCCGGTCCGCGAACGAACGGACCACCGCCGGCGTGATCATCACCGCCGTCGGCGTGATGCTGGTGGCGGCCAACCTCCGCCCTGCTGTCGTTTCGGTGGGCCCACTGATCGGGACCATCTCGGCCGACGCCGGATTCAGCAGCGCCGTGGCGGGTCTGCTCACCGCGTTGCCCGTCCTCTTCTTCGGTATCTCCGCTCCCGTCGCGCCGAGGCTCGCGAACCGGTTCGGCATCGAGCGGGTCATCTTCGGCGCCCTGCTCGTGCTCATCCTCGGCATCGTCGTACGCCTCGTGCCGTCGTCGGTCGCACTGTTCCTCGGGTCGGCGGTCATCGGTGCTGCCATCGGCACCTGCAACGTCGTTCTGCCCGCCCTCATCAAGCGGGACTTCGCGCACCGGTCGGGGCTGATGACCGGCTTCTACTCGATGACGTTGTCCGGCGGTGCCGCGGTCGCCTCCGGGGTGAGCGTGCCGATCAACGATGCGCTGGGCGGGGATTGGCGTCTCGCGCTCGCCTCCTGGGGACTTCTCGCGTTGGTCGCGGTCGTCGTGTGGATCCCACAGTTGTCACACGTGCACCGGGTGACGGCGGCGAGCCCGACGTCGTCGTTGTTGCGTAACCCGATCGCGTGGGCGGTGACCGTCTTCATGGGCACCCAGTCGCTCATCTTCTACACCTTCGTGGCGTGGCTGCCGCAGTACCTGGTCGACGAGAACGGGATGACCCCGGTGGGAGCCGGTGCCGTCGTCGCGTCCGCGCAGGTGGTCGCGTTGATCATGTCGCTGGTCGCGCCGATCGTCGCCGGACGGTTCGACGACCAGCGCGTGGTGACCTTCGTGGTCCTCGCCGTCTGCGCGGTCGGCTTCGCCGGACTCATCGGCACCGACGTGTGGCCCGGGTTCTGGGCCGCGTGCGTGATGGTCGGGCCCGGCGCTTCCATCAGCCTCTCCCTGCTCTTCATGGTTCTCCGCAGCTCGGGATCGAAGCAGACCGGCCAGGTCTCCGGGATGGCGCAGTCGGTGGGTTATCTCGCCGCCGCGGTCGGGCCGATCCTCATCGGCCTGATCCACGACGTGACCGGCTCCTGGACGGTGGCGATGGCGGTGCTCTCGCTCGCCCTGGTGCCGCAGGGCGTGGCAGCCCTCGGTGCCGCCCGCAACGTCAAGATGATCGACTGAGACGAAACCGGCCAACCATCTCACGTCGTTGTGTGCCGGCCGCTACGCTGTGGCCCATGCATTGCGTGGTCGTGGGTGGGGGACTCGCCGGTCTGGCGTCGGCGGTATGGCTTGCGGAGGCCGGGCAACGAGTGACGCTCCTCGAGCGCCGCGGTTCACTCGGTGGCCGCACCATCTCGATGCCGCTCGCCGCGGTCGACGACGTGCCCGACAACGGCCAGCACGTCTTCGCCAGCGGATACGAACACCTCATGCGGTATCTCGAGAGCGTCGGTACCCGCGAGCACGTCGAGTTCCCCGGCCACATGACCATGCGGATGCCGGGCGGCGCCACGCGAAAGTCGGCTTTCGGCGGACTGACCGGTCTGCGAGCGGCACTCGGTGATCTCCCCGGGGTGGCCGGACTCGACCGGCTCCGGACCGCCCTCGCGCAGGCACGGCTGATCCGGCACGCATTCCGGCAACCCGAATGGCTCGATCAGGTGACCGCCGACGAGTGGTTCCGTCGGATCGGCATGCCGCAGTCGGCGCGGGACGCGCTCTGGGACGGCATTGTCATCGGCCTCACCGGCGACAAGACCGAGATCTCGTCGGCCAAGGTCCCGGCCGACCTGCTCGTCACCGGCGCCCGACGCGCCGTCGCGACCCGGACCCCGGTCTCGATCGGCTTCCCGACCGTGGACCTCGACACCCTGTTCGTCAACGGCGCGGAGAAGAGGTTCGCCGACGCCGGCGTCGACGTCCGGCATCGTGCGGTGGTGTCGTCCGTCGACGTCACCGACGGCACGGTCACCGGGGTGACGCTCGCCGACGGGGAAAAGGTCGCCGCCGACGCCGTCATCTGCGCGGTGCCCGTGTGGAGCGTGAAGGGGCTTCTCGACCAGGTGCCGGGCCACGAACGGATCTACGAAGCGGTCGACAAACTCACCCCGGTGCCGATCGTGAGCGTCAATCTCTACCTCGACCGCTCGATCGGCATGACCGACTGGGGCGAGATCCTCCACGGCGGTGAGGGTGTGCTGGAGCAGGTCTGGGACCGCCAGCGCATGCACGGCCGCGAACCGAAGGACAACTGGTTCTACTCGACGACGGTGTCGGCCTCGTATGACCTGATCGGCAAGACCAACGCCGAGATCACCGACATCCAGATGGACATGCTGCGCAAGTACTTCCCGCAGGCCGCGGACGCCCGGGTGATCCACAGCCACGTCGTACGGATGCCGAAGTCGACGTTCGCCCAGCGCCCCGGAACCGCGGGAATCCGCCCCGACCAGCGCACCGCCGTCGACGGCCTGGCCCTCGCCGGGGACTGGACCAGGACCGACTGGACCACCACGATGGAGGGTGCCTGCCAGAGTGCCGCGCGGGCCGTCGACGTGATCCTGGAGTACGCGAACTCCCGGCGCTGAGTAAATTCGTCCCATGCCGACGACATCGTCAGTCTTCTACATCGGTGGACCCGAGGTCATGCTGCGGATCAGCGGGCATGCCGTGTCCGCCGAACGCGGTGAAGCACGCATCGTGACCGGTCCGTGGCTCGCCGACCCCGCGGCCGGTGTCAACCGCGCCGCGCTCGCTGTCGCACTCGACGACGTGACCGGATACGTCGTCGACGCCGGTGCCCCAGACGGCCGCTGGCCGGTCTCCCTCGGCATCCGGATGGACTTCGTCGCCGACCCGCCGCTCGACGGGACACCGCTGGACGTCACCGGCGAACTCGTCGCCCGCGACGAGCGTGGCGCGATGACCACGGGCCGGGTGTCCGATCCGTCCGGGCGCCCGATCGCGACGATCATCCAGCGCTCACATCTCGTCGACGCCCCGACCACCCCGGGCGCCCACGCGACCGCCGAGGTCCTCGACGCGCCCACCAGCCCGGTCCGCGACCAACTGGGGCTGGTGCCCACCACTCCCGGCGTGCTGACGATGGCCCCGACGGTCCTCTCCGCCAACGGAATGGGCAGCGTGCACGGCGGAATCCTCATCTGCGCTTCAGAACTCGCCGCGATGTCAGCAGTCGAGGCGAACGGACAGTTGCGAACCACCAGCATCGACATCACCTACGTGCGCCCGTGCAACGCCGCCGACGTCACCACCTTCACCTCCGAGACGTTGCACCGTGGCCGAAGCCTGTCCGTGGTGCGGATCGTGTCGGCGAACTCGACGGGCAAGCCGTCGTCGATCGCGACCGTGGTGCTCCAACACATCTGAGATCCACATCACAAGTGAGTCTTTGGCGACCGGCATACCAGCATGGTTGCGGGGGACCGCATTTGCCTGGCAAGGTGCACACATACGGCCTGATCAAGGCGCGTGCAGATGACGTGCCTCGTGCAGCCGTATCTTTCGCGATCCGTCATCGCGTGATGCGGATTCGCGCACAACACAATCACCTTGCCTGCCGCCGGATGTCTTTCCCGAGCGGCCTGCCGGATGAGGGAAAGGATCGACTCGATCGTGGTAACTCAAACAGCAAACAAGAACGCCCAAATCACAAAGACCGAAATCCCCAAGAGCGACAACCAGGCGCGCGGCGTCGACGTGTACCGAACCCGTCTCGCCCACCGCAGCCAGATCGAACCGCGTCCCCACAACACCGTGTGGGGCAGCATGGGGAACCCCGGGCCGTTGTCGGCACCCGAACTGCGTCACTACGCCGACCGTGGCTACCACACCGAGAACAAGGTGTTGTCGGCCGCGGACATCGATGCATGCCTGAGCGAGGTCGCCGACATCACCGATCGTCTCGGGGAGGACGACCGGGTGATCCGCGAGTCCTCCAGCGGTGACGTGCGTTCGCTGTTCGCGGTGCACAAGCTCAGCGACCTCATCGCGGAGATCTGCGACCGCGAGGCGATCCGCGGTGTCGCAGAACAGATCCTGGACGACGAGGTGACGATCCACCAGAGCCGGATCAACCTGAAGCCGGGCTTCGCCGGAGGACCCTTCTACTGGCACTCCGACTTCGAGACCTGGCACGCCGAGGACGGGATGCCCGCCCCGCGAGCACTCAGCGTCTCGCTGGCACTCACCCCGAACCTGTCCACCAACGGTCCGCTGATGATCATCCCCGGATCGCATCGCCGCTTCGTCAGCTGCGTGGGCGCGACACCCGATGGCTACCACCGGGAATCGCTGACCTCGTACCGGCCGCCGTTCGGCACGCCGGAAGAGGAAGATGTCGCGACACTCGCCGACGAGCTCGGGATCGACACGATCACCGGACCGGCAGGGTCGGCGCTCTACTTCGACTCCAACTGCCTGCACGCCTCGAGCGGCAACATCACGCCGTATCCGCGGAGCAACCTCTTCGTCGTGTTCAACGCGAAGTCGAATGCGCTCCAAGAACCGTTCGGCGGGACCGCGCCGCGACCGGATCACTTGGCGCACAGGTGATCTGACCTCGATGCGGGGTTTGCGCGGAGCGCCCACTCCCGTTGCCTGAGGTGCGAGCGAAGTGTCCACTTCCGTTGCCTGAGGTGCGAGCGAAGTGTCCACTCCCGTTGCCTGAGGTGCGAGCGGAGCGTCCACTTCCGTTGCCTGAGGTGCGAGCGAAGTGTCCACTCCTGCTGCCTGAGGTGCGAGCGAAGCGAGCCACGAAGGCCTGGTGAGAATCTCGCCAGGCCTTCGTGGCTCGTCGCTATCGCTCCTCGCACCTCAGGCAGCAGAGGGGGCATCGCTATCGCTCCTCACACCTCAGGCAGCGGTGGGGCGTCGCTATCGCTCCTCGCACCTCAGGCAGCAGGGGGGCGTCGCTATCGCTCCTCGCACCTCAGGCAGCAGAGGGGATGCGTTGCGTCAGAATCCCGCCGACGAGCCCAGCGCCGGGGCGGGGTCGGTGAAGTAGTGCTCGCCGTCGAACCGGGCCGGGAGGCCGGCGGCGAGGTACGTGCCGACCCCCGGCTGATCCAGCTCGGTGAACAGCGGATTCCGCTGCAGCACTCCGGATTCGACGACCTCGTCGAACGTACGGTACCGCTCCGACAACACGGCGCACTTCGACAGGGCGTCCTCGACCTCGGCGGTGGTGTGGCGTTCGAACCACGCGGCGAACAGCGGCGTGAGGATCCCGCGGTGGGTGTAGCGGTCGGCTTCGGTGGTGAAGTCGGCACCGAGTGCTTTCTCGATCGCGGCCACCGCGTCGCCGGTCTCGGTCATGGCGACCAGATCCCGGAAGTGACGCGGGGTGAGGGCGACGAGCATGAAGCGACCGCCGTCAGCGGTGACGAAATCCGTTCCGTACGTGCCGTACACGTCGTTGCCGGTGGCCGGGCGGCTGCCGCCGCCGAGCTGCGGTTCGGTGAGGTAGCCGAGCGTCCCGGCGATCGCGAGGGCGGTGTCCTCGAGAGGCAACGTGATCTGGGCTCCGGCACCGGTCTGGTCGCGGCGTCGGACCGCGGCGGTGATCGCCAGCGCGGCGTACAGGCCGCACGCCACATCCCACGCGGGGAGGGCGTGGTTGACGACGCCGGCGTAGTCGGTGGGGCCGGTGATCGACGGGAAACCCAGTGCCGCATTGACCGTGTAGTCGACGCCGGGGGTGCCGTCGGTGCGTCCGAGTAGTTCGAGGGTGATGACGTCGGGGCGCTTGGCGGCCAGCGTCTCGTGACTCATCCACGCGCGCCCGCCGGCGTTGGTGACGAGAATGCCGCCACCTGGACCGCTCTCGGTGACGAGATCCTGGATCAGCTTCTGCCCCTCGGGCTCCCGGAAGTTCGCGGTCACCGACTTCTTGCCCCGGTTGAGGCCGGTCCAGTAGATGGAGTTGCCGTCGGCGGTGACCGGCCAGCGGTTGGTGTCGGCGGCACCGCCGACGGGGTCGACGCGGATCACCTCGGCGCCGAGCTGGGACAGCGTCAAACCGCACAGCGGCGACGCGACGAAACTCGACACCTCCACGATGCGGAGTCCCTCGAGGGGGCGGGGGTTGTTGCTCATGAGCGAAAGATCCTCCGGGAACTGGGTGTTCGGGTCAGGCCATCAGGACGTGGTAGCGCCAGTCGAGGACGTCGCGGTCCCCCTGGTCGTCGGTGTCACCGTGGGCGACGACCTTCGACCTCAGGCGCAGGACACCGCCGCCTCCGGCGAGCGGCGTCGCCTCCTCGACCTCGATCTCCGAACTCAGGGTGTCGCCCTCGTGGACGGGGCCGGTGTGGTCGCACGAGTCCCAGGCCACCACGGTGACCAGGTTCGGCAGGGCGCGGTTGGCCTGCGACAGAGCGAGTCCGATGGTGTGTCCGCCGTAGACGAGTCGGCCGCCCGCGGCCTTGCCCGCCACCCGCTCGTCATGGTGGGTGGCCGCGATGTTCAGCGACAGGCGCGCGAGTTCCGGTGCGCTGGAAACGACGTCGGCGCTCGAACGGTAGATGCGGCCGGCCAGGTCGGGGGAGAAGTGCCGGCCGCCGACCGATGACCGGAAGCTGGCGAGATCCCAATCGGGCAACGCCGGCTCGGCCTCGTCGCCGGGCCCGATGGTGCTCAGATCGTCGGCGTGCACGGTGCGACCGGGGTCGGCATCCGGGGACAGCGGCAGCATCGCGCACCGGTAGAAGTCGAGGACCGTCGCCCCGTTCTGGTCGGTGGTGACCATGTGCAGCGCGGCCAGACCGGTCGGGGCGCGGCCGGGCTTGGACTTGTTCTCCCGCAAACCGACGACCTCGGTCACGGTGGTGAGCGTGTCGCCGATCTCGGGGTAACTCAGGAAACGCAGCCCGCGGTAGAACAGGTTGGCCTTGACATGATGGGTGGCCAGCGTCGACTGCCCGATCGCGACGTCGGTGACCAGTCCCGGATGAGCGAGTGTGCCGCCCTCACCGACAGCATGGCCCAGGACGCGCCCCGCCAGATGGGCATCCAATGAAAGTCGCAGTCGGTCACCGAGAATCGCCTGATGGGAGGCGGCGAGACCGGACGTGAGTGTCAGTGACGGGGCGTCGTCGAAGACCTGACCGTGGGTCAGTTCGTCGAAGTAGGGTCCGCCGACCGCGATCGCCTCAGTCATCGACCGCCGCCTTCGCGAGGACGCGGCGAGCGGAGACGGCGAGGGCCTCGTCGAGCATCCGGCCGTCGAGCTCAGCGGCACCCGCGCCCGCGGCGGCCGCCTTCTCCAGCGCCTCGAGTACGCGTCGCGCATCCTCGACGGCGTCGGCGTCCGGGGTGAAGATCTCGATGGCACTTGCCAATTGCGCGGGGTGGATCACCCAGGTGCCATCGAAGCCGAGGTCGCGGACCCAGCGCTTGGCGTCCCGAAAGGTGTCGTCGTCGGCAATGGTCAGGTGGGGGCCGTCGACCACGTCGACACCCGCGGCTCGGGCGGCGAGTAACACCGAGTCCTGCACGACATGCCACGTCTGCATGGGCAGACCCGACGCGCGGCCCAGCGACGCACCGAGATCGGCGTACCCGATCAGAACGGCGTCGAGACGGTCGGTGGCCGCGCAGATCGCTGCGGCATCGCGGATGCCACGCGGGGTTTCCAGCAGCGCCTGGAGCCGGACCGGGGAGTCACCGAGCTGTTTGTCGGCCTCCAGGAGGTCGCCGGGGGTGTCGGCCTTGGGGAGCACCACCGAGGTCAGGTTCGGCATCTGCGCGCACGCCGCGAGATCGTCCGACGCCCACGGGGTGTCGATGGCGTTGATGCGCAGCGAGACCGCGCGATCGGCGCCGAACTCGTTGACGAGTTCGGCAGCGGCGGCGCGTGCGGTGTCCTTGTTGGCCGGGGTGACCGCGTCCTCGAGGTCGAGGACCACCTCGTCGGCGATCGAGGCCAGCGCCTTGCGTGCCTTGCGGTCGTCGGAGGCCGGCGCCACCAGAACGCCTCGTCTTCTCTGCACCATTGCTCCCAATTGATCGTGACAACCCGGGTGTCGGGTCCAAATGTGCGGCCAAAGTGTGCCGTCACGGTTCTATCAGACCTGGACGTCTGATGGGAAGGTTGACATAGGTACGGCCGATGGACAAAATGGCCGTACAAATCAGCCCGACCACGAAGAGCACAGGTGAGCCCCTCCATGAGCACGCTGTCAGCCGAAGAATCGTTCCTCGTCGAGACCGTTCGGCGGTTCGTCGACCGCGAGGTCAAGCCGACCGTGCAGGAGGTCGAGCACGCCAACGAATACCCCGAGAAGTGGATCGAGCAGATGAAGCAGATCGGGATCTACGGACTGGCCGTGTCCGAGGAGTACGGCGGCTCGCCGGTGTCGATGCCCTGCTACGCGCAGGTCACCCAGGAGCTCGCCCGCGGCTGGATGAGCCTCGCGGGTGCGATGGGCGGACACACCGTGGTCGCCAAGCTGATCACGCTGTTCGGCACCGAGGAGCAGAAGCAGAACTATCTGCCGCGGATGGCCACGGGCGAGATGCGGGCGACGATGGCCCTGACCGAGCCCGGCGGTGGTTCCGACCTGCAGGCGATGTCGACCGTCGCCAAGGAGGACGGCGACGAGCTGGTCATCAGCGGCGCCAAGACCTGGATCAGCAATGCCCGACGCTCGGGACTGATCGCGCTGCTCTGCAAGACCGATCCGGCGGCGCAGCCGCGACACCGGGGCATCTCGATCGTCCTCGTCGAACACGGTCCCGGACTGACGGTCTCGCGCGACCTGCCCAAGCTGGGTTACAAGGGCGTGGAGAGCTGCGAGCTCTCGTTCGATGGCTACCGCGCACCCAAGTCGGCGATCCTCGGCACGGTGCCCGGCAAGGGTTTCGGACAGATGATGAAGGGTCTGGAGACCGGGCGTATCCAGGTCGCCTGTCGCGCACTGGGTGTCGCAACGGCCGCTCTCGAGGACTCGCTGGCCTACGCGCAGCAGCGCGAGTCCTTCGGCCAGCCGATCTGGAAACACCAGTCGATCGGCAACTACCTGGCCGACATGGCGACCAAGCTCACCGCGGCCCGTCAACTCACCTGGCATGCGGCCGAGCAGTACGACAAGGGCGAGCGCTGCGACATGGAGGCCGGCATGGCCAAGCTTTATGCCTCCGAGGTCGCCATGGAGATCGCCCTCAACGCGGTTCGCATCCACGGCGGATACGGTTACTCCACCGAATTCGACGTCGAGCGGTACTTCCGCGACGCACCGCTGATGATCGTCGGTGAGGGCACCAACGAGATCCAGCGCAATGTGATCGCCGCGCAGCTCGTGGCGCGGGGCGGTATCTGACGGCGACGGTTCGTCGGCAGCGGTGGTACTCGAACAGGGGAGTGGGATGGGCGAGGTCGGGCAGTCCGAGCCGGCGTACAAGGTGCTGGCCGCCGAACTGCGTTCGCACATCGCGCAGGGTCGCTACAAGGGAGGTGTCCGGCTGCCCACCGAGTCCGAGCTCTCGCAGGAGTACGGGCTGAGCAGGCAGACGGTGCGCCGCGCCTTCCTCGAGTTGGTCACCGAGGGTTCGGTGTACCGGGTGCCCGGGCGAGGTACCTTCGCGACCGAGAACGCCGGTCAGTATCTACGGCAGCTCGGCTCGATCGACGACCTGATGAACCTGTCCACCGACACCGAGATGCAGGTCCTCGAATCCCCCTCGCGTCGAGTCGATCTCGAGGCCGCCGGGCGCCTGCGTCTCGACACCGACGTCGTCTACCGGATCGTGTTCCAGCGTTTCCACGACGGCGTGCCGTTTGTGGTCACGACCGTGTCGTGGCCCGAGTCGGTGGCGCGGCTCGTGATCGATGCGCCCGAGGTGAAGTCCGGGGCGACAAGTGATTCCACGATGATCGGTCTGCTCGAACCCCATCTGCAGTATCCGATCGAGGAATGCGCGCAATCCATCACGGCCACCACCGCCGACGCCGAGACCGCACGGCGTCTCGGCTGTCCGGAGGGACATGCGGTGCTGCGGGTAGACCGGCTCTACACCGACTCTCGTGGGCGGGCGGTCGAACTCGCGGTCAGTTACTTCCTGCCCGAGCATTACACCTACCGCGTGACGCTGCGTCGTAGCGGTTTGTGACGCACAACGAAAGTGGCCCGGCAGTCGACGATGACTGCCGGGCCACTCTCGCGTTCGGGAGGGTCAGTGACCGGCGCGGGCCGGCTGCTCTTCGACGATGCTCGATGCCCTCGCCTTGGTGGGGATCAGCAGGGTGATCGCCACGCCGACGAAGGCTGCGGCGGCCGCGATCAGGAAGCACCAGGTGAACGTCGATTCGTCGGGGACCTCGGTGCCGCCCAGCGAGATGGTCGCGCTGGCCAGGACCAGGGCCATGACGGCGGAGGCGACGGTGGTGCCCAGTGAACGCATCAGACCGTTCAGGCCGACGGCCGCGCCGGCCTCGGTGGGCGGTACCGACCCCATGATCAGGGTCGGCATGGCCGCATAGCCGATGCCCACGCCGATGGCGCAGATGATCGAGGCCAGCATCAGCTTCCACGCCGAGTCCATGAGGAAGAAGGCGAAGATGTAGCCGGCGCCGAGGATGCTCGCACCGATCGCGAGGGTGAACTTGGCGCCGATCCGGTTGATCAGCAGACCTGAGAGCGGTGCGAAGAACATCATCATCAGGCCGCCCGGGGCCATCCACAGGCCCGCGGCCAGAATCGACTGTCCCAGGCCGTATCCGGTCGCCTCGGGGAGTCGCAGCAGCATCGGCAGGATGATCGCCTGCGCCATCATGCCGAAACCGATGGCCGCAGCCGCGATGTTGGTCAGCAGCACGGCCGGACGAGCCGACGTCCGCAGGTCGACCAGCGGCTCCCGCTGGCGGAGTTCGAAGAATCCCCACAGAACCAGCACGGCGATGCCGCCGAGGCCCAGACCCAGCGTGCTGGCCGAGGTCCAGCCCCAGTCGTTGGCCTTCGAGACGGCGATGAGGAAGGCAGAGAGGCCGATGGCCAGGCCAACGGCACCGGGGATGTCGAGGCGTCCGCCCGCGGCGGTGTTCACGCGGGGGAGGAAGACGAGGACGGCGACCACGATGAGCACGCCGAGGCCGGTGGCGACCCAGAAGAGAGCGTGCCAATCCCAGGTCTGGACGATCCAGGCCGACAGGGGTAGACCGATGGCGCCACCGACGCCGAGCGTCGCCGACATCGCGGCCACCGCCATGGACGTGATGCGCGGCGGGGTGATCTCGCGGATGAGGCTCATGCCGACCGGGATGAACCCCATGGCCAGGCCCTGGACGCCTCGTCCGATGATCAGCGGGATGAGGGTGTCGCCGAGCGCGCAGAGCAGCGAACCGACAGTGAGCAGCGCGGCGCTCGCGAGCAGGACGCGCTGCTTGCCGAACATGTCACCGAGGCGGCCGGCGATCGGCATCGCGACGGCTGCGGCGAGCAGTGTGGCGGTGATGATCCACGAGGCATTGCCGATCGAGGTCCCGAGGAGACGCGGCAGATCCGGCTGGATCGGGATGATCAGGGTCTGCATCAGCGAGGCGACGAGACCGCCGAAGCAGAGCACCACGACGCTGATGACAGCGCCGGCGGGTGCCTTGTCGGCCGCGCCTGCGGCCTGGTCGTCGGCAGGCGCCTGACCGTGTACGTGGCTCATATGTGAGACCTCCTTCGAGGTATGCAGCATACATATGTAACGTACATAGGCAAACCGGACAGTACATTGTCCTGGTCGAATGTGATGGAGGAGACATGTCCGAGGACCACGCACCGTGGCAATCGCCGGTACACCGGGACCTGGCGGCCGAATTGCTGCGCATGTCCCGGCGTCGGAGTCTCGTCCATCCGTCGGTGGGACTGGAGAAGTCGGCTTTCGCCATCCTGTGGGTTCTGTCCGACGGGCGGCCGCGGACCCTTCGTGAGCTGACCGAGGAACTGGAGCTCGAGCAGTCAACGGTGAACCGACAGGTGAACGCCGCGATCAAGCACGGCTACCTCGAGCGCTTCGAGGTCGAGGACTCGTTGTCCAAGCTGATCCGCCCCACCGAACTGGGCCGCGAGGCCTTCAAGCGAGACGGGTTGTTGCGTGCGCAACGGCTGGAGCAGGTCTTCGCCGACCTCGCGCCGGGCAACCCTGAAGCGTTGCTGCACGAACTACGGGCGTTCAACGACGCCTATGAACGGACGCAGGACCGGCATGGGACCGGTGAGCGGAACGAGAAGAGCGATGAGGGATTGAAGAGAGGGCTGGCATGACCACTGGGGGCGGCACGTACGTGGTGACCGGATCGGCGTCGGGGATGGGGGCGGCTGCGGCCAAAGCCCTGTGCGGGGAGGGGCACACGGTGATCGGCGTCGATCTACGGGATGCCGATGTCGTCGCCGACCTGTCGACCCCGCACGGTCGGCAGAAGGCCGCCGAGGAGGTGCTGGCCAAGGCCGGCGGCAAGCTCGACGGCGCGGTCCTCGCCGCCGGAATGGGCCCGACCAAGGGGCGTGAGCGGATGATCACCGAGGTCAACGTCCTCGGCGTCACCGACCTGCTGACCGCCTGGCGCCCTGCTCTGGCCGCTGCAGACAAGGCGAAAGTGGTTGTCTTCGGCTCCAATTCGACGACGGTGACACCGCTGGTCCCGCGCGGCGCGATCCGACGACTCATCAACGGCGACACCGCCGGTGCCACCCGACAGATCCTGCGACGCCGCGGCGTCACCGCGCCGGTTGCCTACGCGGCGTCGAAGATCGCGGTCACCCAGTGGGTCCGCTGGCAGGGCACCAAGCCCGAGTGGGCCGGCGCGGGCATCCGGATCAACGTGATCGCACCCGGTCCGGTGATGACGCCGCTGCTGCAGGCACAGCTCGACAGCCCGCAGGCCAAGGCCGTCACGTCGTTCCCGGTTCCGGTGCGCGAGTTCGGAACCCCCGAACAACTCGCCGCATGGGTGATGACCATGCTGTCGCCCGCCGCCGACTTCATGGCCGGCACCATCATCACCGTCGACGGTGGAACCGAGGCCCTCATGCGTACCCGGGACTGGCCCCGGCCGCTGCCGGTGCGCGGGATTCCGAAGCTGCTGTGGAAGATGTACCGCGCGCCGAAGGACGGGCAGGTCGCGCAGTACTGACAGCAGTGTCCAGTACTGCCTGCGACCTGCCCGGCTCGGGTTTCAGTCGGACTGTTCCGCAGCGTCGAGTTCGCGAAGTACCCGCTCCGCGTTGCGGAAGGCCTCCAGGGCAGCTGGTACACCGACGTATACGGCGGTCTGCAGGAGTGCTTCCTGGATCTCCTCGTCGGTGACCCCGTTGGCCCGTGCGCCGCGCACGTGCGTCGAGAACTCGGTCTGCCTGTTGAGAGCGGTCAGCATGACGAGGTTGAGCAGGCTCCGCGTTCGGCGGTCGAGGCCCTCCCGGGTCCAGATGCCGCCCCAGCAGTACTCGGTGACGAGATCCTGCATGGGCTGACCGAACTCGGTCACCGCCGACAGTGCCTTGTCCACGTAGGCGTCGCCGAGGACGGTTTTGCGCATCGCCAGACCGGCGTCGTAGAGCTCCGAATGCGGTGTCGTGGTCGACGTCGTTGTCATGAGTTGTCTCCTTGATCGAAAATGTGGGGAATTGGTGAGGGAGGTGTCACAGCGCGGGACCCAGTTGGGTGCCGGGTGGTGTGCGGGCGAGCACCCGCTCGATGTCGTGCGCGGTGTGGCGAAGTAGTCCGGCGATCTCCGGAACCCGTTCGGGCGTCAGTCGGTAGGTGGGTCCTCCCACCCAGATCGCGTACGGCACTGCGCCATTGACCCGAACCGGGCAGGCGACCGAGGCCGCACCCGGCTCGAGTTCATCTCGTGAAGACGCATACCCGCGTTCCGCCGTCTCGGCGAGTTCCTCGAGGAACCCGTCGAGGTTTCTCCCGCGCGGCGAATCCCGGAACAGAGCATCGGCTTCGAGCTCCTGACGCACTGCCTCGGGATCACCGAGCGAGAGGAACACCTTGCCGGTCGAGGTCGACCACGCCGGCTGCATCCGGGGTACCGCACGGCGTCCGAGCCCGATGTTGTGCGGCGAGGCCGTCTGGGCGAGCACCATCACGGTGTTGGTGCCCTTGATCGGCTGGTCGAGTCCGCAGGTCTCCATCGCCTGGGTGGCGAGGGCCTCCAGGAGTCGGTTCACATACGACAGTGCGGTGTCCCGGTCCGACGTCGGGCTGAGCATGAGCAGCACCGACAGGGACATGTGAAAGCGCTTCGTGTCCTCGTTGAGGACCACCCAGTCCTCGGCGGCCAGTGCCAGCAGGATCCGGTGGCAGGTCGCCTTGGGGATGTCGGTGAGGCGGGCGACCCCGGACAGACCGATACCGTTCGGACTCGCGGCGACGGTCTGCAGGACGCGGAGGGTCTTCTGTACCAGCCCGGCATCGGCCACGGGTTCTCCTCAGATCGGGGTGATTGCAGGGGAAGCGGGTGTCGTAGGTGTCATTTGTATAGGGCGAACCGCCGATCGCGCAGGAAAGGACGGCCGAAAGCGCGCTTGGCCGGGAGCTGGCCCAGGTCGATGTCACCGACCACCAGTTCGTCGCCGCCGTTGTCCTCGGCCGTGGCAACCGTCTCGCCGTCGGGTCCGTAGATGGAGCTGCCGCCGAAGTACTCCTTGGGCCCCTCGATGCCGATGCGGTTGCTGGCCAGCACGTACATGCAGTTGAAGACCGCATGTGCCTTCAGCTCCAGATCGAATGTCTCACGCGAGTACCCGTTGCCGGAGGCGATCGGGATGCCCAGCACGGTGGCCCCCTGAACCGCTGCGGTGCGGGCGAGTTCGGGGAAGTGCCGTTCGTAGCAGATGATCGTCGACACCGGGATGCCGTCGGCGTCGACGACCTCCGGTGACTTGTCGCCGGGGCGGAAGTACGACTTCTCCGGGAAATTGAACGACAGCGGCAGGTGTGACTTGCGGTAGTCCAGGCGGCGTTCACCGCCGACGAAGATGGTCGCGGTGTTGTAGAAGACCCCGGCGGCCGCGGTCTTCTCGAAGATCGATGACACGATGGTCATCCCGTGTTCGCGTGACTTCTCCGCCACCATCGTGTTGCTGGGACCGTCGAGCGGCTCGCCGTAGACCAGGTAATCGGGATCGACGGGCATGGGCGCCACGAAGGGAACGGAGAAGAGTTCCGGCAGCTGCAAGACCTTGACGCCACGGGCCGCGGCCTGATCGATCAGATCGGCGACGACGGCGAGGTTGGCCTCTCGATCGGAGGTCGGCCGGAGCTGTAGGACGCCGGCGGTGACGATGCCGGGCGTGGACTCCTCGGTGCTGGTCTTTTCGGGGGTTGTCATGCGGAAACCTTTGCGAGAGAACGGATGGTGTCAACAGGGTTGGCGCCGAGCGGGAACACCACGGGCACACGGACTCCGGCCGCGCGGTATTCGTCGATCATGTCGGCTGTCTGTGCGGTGGTGCCGTAGGCGGTGACGCGACGGACGAGGTCGTCGGGGACCAGTGGCATGGCCTTGCGGATGTCCTCCGGGCGTGCCGGCCAACCCGCGATCTCCTTCAGGCGGTCGACGAGACCGGGCTCGACGCCGCAGTGGGAACCGATGTGCGGCTGCTGCATCAGGTACATGGTGAGGAACGCCTTGACTGAGTCCTTGGCATCTTCGGGGTTGGTGTCGTCGATCGAGCAGCAGATGATCTGCGTGATGTCGAGATCCTTGGTGAGCGTGCTGCGTTCGCGACCGCGCTGCAACGCGTTCACAGCCTCACGGGTGTAGCTCGTCGGCATCAGGAAGTCGAGGTAGACCCCGTCGGCGAGCTCTCCGGACAGTTCGAGCATCTTCGGACCGACCGGACCGGTGTAGATGGGAATGTCGACCGGCTTGTTCTCGGCGTACATCCGGTCGAACCGGATCTTGTCCATCGAGAAGTGCTCGCCCTGGAGCGTCACCTCCTCGTTGGCGAAGAGTGACCGGCAGATCGAGATGAACTCGCGCATCGTGCCCAGCGGCTTGCGGATGGGGGCACCGACCTTCGATGCGATCGGCTCCCACCACGCACCGACGCCGAGAATGATTCGCCCAGGGGCGATCTCGTCGAGGGTCTTGAAGGTGACGGCGGTGAGGGCCGGATTGCGGGTCTTGTTGTTGATGACACCCGAGCCGATGCGGACCTGATGGGTGCGGTCGGCGAGAAGGGCCATGACGCTGATCGCGTCTCGGGTCAAGCGGCCTTCGGCCACCCACAGGCTGTCGAAGCCTGCTTCGTCGGCGACATCGGCAATGGCCTTCGTCTCGTCCAGAGTGAAACGTTCACCGAGGTGAACTCCAAGTGGAATGGTCACATCACACCTCACAGTCGATGGGTAGGGATGAATCGGATCGATCGGCGGGGAGCGGGGTCGGTGTTCGGTCCCGCAGCGTCGTCCGAGGTTGGTACCGGCCGTGTCCGTACAGTTCCACCAGCTCACCGTCGCGGACGAGCTGCTGTCCGCGCGAGAAGACGTGGCGCGGTGCTCCGCTGACCGACATACCCTCGTAGAGGGTGTATCCGGCGCGGGAGCGGTGCCGGTCGGCCGAGATGGTGTGGTCGGCTTGCGGATCCCAGATGACGACGTCGGCATCGGAACCAGGGGCGATGGTCCCCTTGCGGGGGTAGAGGCCGAAGGTCTTTGCCGGGTTGGTCGACGTCATGTCGACGAACCGGTTCAGGTCGAAACGTCCTCGTGCAACGCCGTGTTCGTAGAGGACCATCAGGCGCTCCTCGGCCCCAGGGACTCCCGGCGGCACGTTCGGGAAGAAACCGCGCCCCTGCGGTTTCTGTGGTGGCAGGTCCTCGGGCTGGTCCATCGTGTAGGTCGCGTGGTCGGTACCCACCGACCCCAGGACGCCGGTGGCCAGGGCGTTCCACAGTGGCTCCTGGTGACTGCTCTCCCGGATGGGAGGTGAGCAGATGTACTTGGCCGCTTCGAAATCCGCCTGCGAATAGTCCTCGTACCCCGTCACGAGGTAGTGCGGACACGTTTCGCCGAACACGGGACGTCCGCGACTCTGTAGGGCCTGGATCTCGCCGACGCCGTCGGCCGAGGACACATGGACGATGAACAACGGTGTGTCCACCCACTCGGCGATCGTCGCCGCGCGCACGATGGCCTCGCGCTCGGCGGCGGCCGGATGGCCGTGCATGTGATGGTGCTCCTCGGTCTTGCCCTCTTCGATGAGTGCGTCGACGGCGGCGTTGACCATGTGGCCGTTCTCGGCGTGCACCATGGGCAGCACCCCGAGTGCTTTGGCCTCGGTGAACCCGCGGATGAGCACGTCGTCGGGCACCATCAGCCCGGTGTAGGCCATGAAGAACTTCCAGCTGGTGGCGCCGAATTCCTCTGTCAGCTGCCGCAACTGGTCGAACGAATCGTCGGAGTTCGCAGTCGCCGGCACCATCAGGTGGAAACCGAAATCGATCATCGAACCCTCTTCGGCGGCCGTCCGGCGACGGTGGAAGGCGTCGATCAGGCTCTCGCCGGGGAGTCCGCGGACGAAGTCGACGAAGGTGGTGGTGCCGCCGGCCGCCGACGCGGCGCTGCCGGTGCGGAAGTCGTCCGCGGTCCGGGTGGTGCCCTTGAGGTTGTGGTGCTCGAAGTGGGTGTGGGTGTCGATCCCGCCGGGAAGGACATAGTGGCCGTCGGCGTCGATGACGCGGTCTGCGGTCCACCCGTCGTCGACGCCCAGGGCGGCGATCTTGCCGTCGGCGATCAGCACATCGGCGCGGAAGGTGTCCGTGGCGGTCACCACATGACCGCCACGGATGATGAGACTCTCTGTCATCGAACCACTCCCACGGCGTCGTCGGCGTGGACGAGTGCCTCGTCGAGGATCGACAGCGCCAGGTCGATCTCCTCCGCGGTGATGATCAGCGGCGGTGCGAGCCGGATGACACTGTCCTGGCGGCCGATCCACAGACCGCGATCCTTGGCGGCCTTCACGACGGCGACGCCGGGGGTGGACTGCTCGGGTGTTCCCTTGAACGGGATCAGCGGGGACCCGTCGGTTGCCACGAGATCGATGCCCCACATCAGGCCGAGGCCCCGAATGCCGCCGACGCTGGGGTGGCGTCGCGCCAACTCCTCGAGGCCACGCTGCAGGCGCGCGCCCTGGATCGCCGCATTCTCCACCACACCTTCGGATTTCATGATCTCGATGGACGCGACGGCGCTGCCGCAGGCGAGCGGGTGCCCGGCGTAGGTGAGACCGGCCGGCAGGGCGATGTCGCGGAGGGCGTCGCGGATGTGCGCGCCCACGATCGTGGCACCGAGCGGGACGTAGCCGGAGTTGATGCCCTTGGCTGTGGTGAGGATGTCGGGCACGACGCCGAACTGCTCGATGCCGAACCAGGTGCCGAGTCGGCCGAACCCGACCATCACCTCGTCGCAGATCAAGAGGATCCCGTGCCGATCACACACCTCGCGAATGGATTTGAGGTAACCGGGCGGGGGAACGATGGGCCCGTTGGTGCCGGTGACGGTCTCCATGATCACCGCGGCGACGCTCCCGGGGTTCTCGTACTGGAGGACCTCTTCGAGATGGGCAGCGGAGTAGCGGGGGTCGTCCGGGTTTCCCCCACCCGGTACATAAGGGTCGAGCATGCGCACGACACCCGGCGTGGTCAGGGGTTCCAGCCCCCACCGGCGCGAATCGCCGGTCAGTGTCATCGCCCCGGCGCTGGCGCCGTGGTACGAGCGGTATCGGGCCACGACCTTGTGCCGGCCGGTCACCGCGCGGGCGATGGCGATGGCGGCTTCGTTGGCTGCGGCGCCGCCAGTGGTGAAGAAGCTGGAGGTGAGGTTGCCGGGAGTGAGGGCGTCGAGTTCGAGAGCCAGCCGGCTACGCGCCTCGTTCGCGAACGTCGGACCGATGAAGCACGACTTGCGGGCCTGCTCGGCGATCGCCTCGACCAGCCGCGGATGCTGGTGACCCAGATTGAGATTCACGAGCTGGGACAGGAAGTCGAGGTATCTGTTGCCGTTGCTGTCGACGAACCAACAGCCGGCGGCGTCGACGACGGTGATCGGGTCCGGGCCCGACTGCTTCGACCATGAGGTGAGCACGTGGTCGCGGTGGGCGCGGGCGATCCAGTCGGTTCCTTCCTGCGTCGTGGGCGTGAGCGTGCCGCTGCTCGTCATGGGGGCCTCCAAGGGGGGGTCTGGTTCAGCTAGTGAACCGCTGTCTCAGTGGGATGTGAGCAGCTTGGACTGGTTCGGTTTCGACCTTGTTACACAGTGGTTTCCATTCCGTACTGGATGAAAATCACTGCTGTGCAACCACTTCGGTAGACGCCCTGACCTGGGCCGATGGGCTTGAAACCCAGTGTTCACAAATGGGCAACCTCCGCTAAACGACCGGAACGTTGACTCATCCACCGAACCGAGATCGCGCTCAGTGAACCGACGCTGGGCGCGATGGCTCGGCTGTTTCCTCTCTCGCCCCAGCGACCCCCGGGGCGATCCCCCTCGACAGAAGGACAACGCGATGAGAAAGCTGCCTTTACGTGCCCTGGTGACCGTTTTCGGAGGCGTCCTGGCACTCAGCGCCTGCGCAACGACCGATGAGGGCAACGGTGATGTGGTGACCGTGGCGACGTCGGCCAACTACGCCCCATTCACAATGGTCGAGACCTCCGGTGACCTGACCGGTTACGCGATCGACATCGCCGAGGAGATGGGCGAGCGCATGGGCGCCACGGTCAAGTTCGAGAAGGTCGACTACAAGTCCCTGCTGCAGGGTGTCACCACCGGTCGCTACGACATGTCCGACGGTTCGGTGGTGTTCACCGAGGAGCGCGCGAAGCAACTCGACTACACCCACCCGGTTGCGTCGAGCGGATCGGTGGCGATGGTCCGGGCCGCCGACAAGGCGAAGATCACCGGTCTCGACTCGTCGCTGGCCGGCCTTCGGATCGGCGCCGTCGACGGCAGCGTGCAGCAACAGTGGGCGCTGGCGAACAAGGCCGACCTCGGGTATTCCGACCTCGTTGCCTATGCAGGACCGTCGCAGGCGATCCTGGACCTGAAGAACGGCCGCATCGACGCGATCGTCTACGACACCATCAACGCGCTGTACTACGCCCAGAAGAACCCGGCCGACGGCGTCGCCCCGGTCGGCGACTCGGTCAATCCCTCGATCGTGGCCGCGACCACCAAGAAGGGCAACACCGAGCTGCTCGACCGCGTCAACAAGGCCCTGACCGAGATGTACTCCGACGGGACCATCGGATCGCTGCAGATGGAGTGGTTCGGTCAGGCACTCCCGACCCCGACCTCGCTGGATGCGGCCAATCCGTTCCCGGTCGCGCCCACCAAGTCGGACCAGTAGTCCGCGGACCGGGTTGGTGACGAGATGACATTCGACGCACAGGTATGGGGCGAGTACCTCGGTGCGCTCCTGGACAGTCTGTGGGCGACCATCTGGCTGTTCCTCGGGAGCATGGCGATCGGTACGGTCGGTGGCGCACTGCTCGCGTTGATGCGCACCACCCCGGTGTGGCCGTTGCGCGCCGTGTCCATCGCCTTCACCTGGGTTTTCCGCGGCCTCCCGCCGTTGGTGATCCTGTTCTTCACGTACTTCGGACTGCCCGCGCTCGGAGTGGCCCTGACGCCGATGGCCGCGGGAATCCTGGGCCTCGGTCTGACCGCCGCGGCCTACACCGCGGAGATCTTCCGAAGTGGGTTGTCCGCGGTCGACCGCGGACAATGGGAGGCCGCGCAGGCCCTGGCGATGACTCCGACGCACTACATGTGGCGGGTCATCGCACCCCAGGCCTTCCGTGTCAGCATTCCGCCCTATTTCAGCAACGCCATCACCGCACTGAAGGCGACGTCACTCGCGAGCACCATCACGGTCGCCGAGATCACCGGAACCGCGAACAGGTTGATCAGCACCACCTTTCAGCCGCTGGAGATCCTGACGATCGTCGCGATCATCTACCTGCTTCTGAACACGGTGCTGGTGTTGTTGCAGTTCCTGTTCGAGCGTGCGTTCGCACTGAAGTCATGAGCACGGTGGTCGCGAGCACCGGAATCATGCGAGCCGAAGGAGTCCTGGCATGACCACACCCATCATCGAGATCTCTGGCCTACGAAAGAGTTATGGAGATCGCGAGATCCTCCACGGCGTCGACCTCACCGTGAACCAGGGCGAGGTGGTCGCCCTGATCGGGCCGTCGGGCGCGGCGAAGACAACTCTGCTTCGTTGCCTGAACCTGCTCGAGACACCGAGCGCAGGGACCATCGACATCCTGGGCAAACGTGTTTCCGGGCCGGATGCGAAGGGGCAGCAGAAGCACCTCCGGGGACGCGATCTCCGCGAGTTGCGTCGCGATGTCGGCATGGTTTTCCAGTCCTTCAACCTCTTTCCACACATGAGTGTGATCGAGAACGTCATGGACTCGCCGGTGAATTCATTGGGGCAGCCGCGGGCGGAGGTACGTGCCCGGGCGATCGAACTGCTGGAGGAGGTCGGCCTCGGGGACCGAATCGACGCCTACCCAGGCCAGCTCTCCGGTGGGCAGAAGCAACGTGTGGCCATGGCGCGGACGCTCGCCATGCAACCGCGCGTGGTCCTCTTCGACGAGGTCACCTCCGCAGTCGACCCGGAGATGAAGGCCGAGATTCTGCTGGTCATGAAAAGGCTTGCCACGAAGGGGCTCACGATGATCAGCGTCACGCACGAAATGGGATTCGCCGAGCAGGTCTCCGATCGGGTCGTCTTCATGGAACAGGGGCAGATCGTTGCCCAGGGCGGTCCGGAGCTCATCGCCAAACCGCCCACCGCGCGACTGGCCCGTTTCGTCAACGCCGTCGTCGATCCGGTCGGCGTGGCGATCGCCCAGGATCAAGCGAAGGACGAGGAGTCTCCCGAAGGGGGTTAGTCGGCCGACTTCTCCGTAGGTTCGGGCGCCGTCAGGTGGTGCCGGTCGTCGGGACGGATGGTCAACGCTGCCACGAGAACTCCGACGACGACACCCACGAGCGTGTCGCCGACACGGGCGGCCGCGATGCCGGTGCCGGCGGGGTGGCCGATCGAGGTCACCAGTAGTGCCATGGCGGTGACGAAGGTCGAGGCCAGTGCGTAATTGCGGGTCACCGTCAGTTCCGCGGCGGTCTGGCAGGCCACCACGATCACGACGAGTGGCCAGTAACCGAGGTCGGCGAAGATCACTGCGGCGGCGAGTAGGGCGCCTGCGGTGTTTCCGAGTAGACGTTGGATGCCGCGCTGAACGGCGTGGCCGTAGTTCACGCCCTGCAACGTGGCGATCGTGCCGAGTATCGCCCAGAGCGGGTGGTCCAGTCCGACGGCGACCGCCGACATGCCGGCGATCAGCGATGCGACGGCCATGCGAGAGGCGCTGAACCACAACGCCTTGTCCATCGCGGCGCGAAGGTAATCCGGGGACGAGGCCGAGACCGGCAGAGGTGTGTCGGGTGTCCGGGGCGTTCGGATGTCGCTGCGCACCTTGCGGAGTTCGGCCTCCAGTCGCGCGAAGTCGTCCTGCCGGGACAGCCCGGATTCGCGCCCGCAGAGGGCGTTCTCCGCGGCGTCGAGCAGTGCGATCAGTTCGTGGACGTGTTCGTCGACGCGTCGTTGTGGGGTGAGCGCGATGGTCTCCCGGGCCCGGGTGATCACCGCTCGCGCAGCTGCGACCGCCTGGTCGCCTTGCTGTTCGGTTGCCGACACGGCCGCGAGGGCGCGTGCCACGGCCACCCGGGAAGGACTGTGTGGATGGGACAGAGCGGGGGCCATCGCCACGGCCCAACCGACGAGGCCGCCCAGCGCGGCGGCCCCGGTGGCGGAGGCGGCGTCGGCCCAGGTGTTCGCGAATCCGGCCGCGCCCGCGGCGGCGAAGATCATGACGACGGGGCCGGGGCCGGTGATCCCGAAGACCAAGGTGAGCCAGTAGGCGATACCGGCGCCCGCCGAGACCAGCACCACCAGCGTCCAGACAGGCGCGCCCGCGACACCGAGGGCGGCGCCGAACGCTGTATAGGCGACGATCAGTCCGGCCACACCCGCGAGCTTGCGGGCCAGTCGGGGATAGGGCTCGTATCGGAGGAACGCGGCGGCGAGTGAGCCGAGGGCGGCGAACCCGGCGATCTCGGTCCGGCCGAGCAGGCCGCCGGCAACGAGGACGATCGCGCCGGCGAGCCCGACGCGCACGGCGATCGCCACCGTGGGGTCGGCGCGACGGAACTCCAGCGTGCTGCGCCACGCGGCCGGGGACACCGAATGCGCCAATGCCCTGCGCGAATGCTTCAGGCGGCTGCGGTCACGGGTCGAGGTGGGAGAGTCGGGCACCCGTCAACGATAGTACTTTCTCGGTAAATTATCTATGAATTATCTGCGAAGGGTTAGGATCGACGCATGTCAGAGCCCTCTGCGTCGTCGGATTACGTCGACCGTGCCCGCCGGGAGTGGGCGGCGCAGTATCCCGATCTCGACATGCGGCCGGTTGATGTCATCGGGCGCATCGTGCGGATCGGCTCGCTGGCCCTCGCACGTTTCGACCGTGACCTCGCTCCTCGCGGGATCACCCGAACCGAGTTCGACGTCCTCGGTGCACTCGCGCGCAGCGACGTACCGCTCCGAGCCAGCGAGGTCACCTCGGTCGCCGGCATCTCCGGGGCCTCGACCACCAAGAACGTGGAGCGGCTGGTCGCGATGGGCTTGGTCGAACGGAAGCGCCTCGAACGCGATGGCCGTGTGGTCCTGCTGTCGCTGACGTCTGCCGGGCGTGCACTCGTCGACGAGGAGTTCCCCCGCCGCATCGAGAGCGAACACCAGATGCTGGACGATCTCGACGACGAGGAGATCGAGACGCTGGTGAACCTGCTCCGGCGGGTGACGCGCAACGTCGAGTGAGCCCGCGGGATCAGAGCCCGACGCGCTCGAGCGCCTCGTCGAACTCCTCCGAGGCCTCCTTCTCGGTCTTCCCGTCGGCGAGCGCCTGCCGGTACACCGCGAACAGCTCGGTGCTGCGTTCGGAGTAGGCCTGCGTCCAGCGTTCGCTGTCCTGACGCCAGTAGCCGATGACGTCGTACGACTCGCGGCCCCACCGCATTTCGCTGCGCAGATGTTTGCGGACGGCTCGCGACTCCGAGGCCTCCCCGGCGAACCAGCAGTACCCGGCGTCCGTGAGATCCAGTGCTGCGACGGTCTCGGCCAGCTGGCTCGGGGTCCGTCCGTTGCCGCCGATCAGCGTGATCGTCTCGACCTTCCGCTCGGGTAGGTAGGCGAGATCGGTCGGCGACGGCACCTCGACCACCACGGTGACGCCGTCGACGACCGGGACATCCTCGATGATCCGCGCGAGTGCCGGGAGTCCGGCGAGGTCGGCGGCCAGGACGAGGCGGCCGGTGCCGGTCGGTGGCGCGAACCAGCTGCGCGCGTGCGTCATGACGACCTCGTGGCCGGGCTCGGTGCGCTGGGCCCACGTCGTCGCCGGCCCGGCGGCATGGATCACGAAGTCGACGACGACGGTGCCGGCTGCCGGGTCGGCCGCGCGGATCGAGTAATTGCGCCCGTCCGGCGCGGGGTCGAGGTCGTAGTAGGCCCAGATTCCGTCGCGGCACTGCATGGCGGGCGTCGAGCGCTGCGATTCGGCAGGGAAGTAGATGCCCACCGCCTCGTCGGCGACGCCGGGCAGTCCCAGGCCGGGCAGGTCCGCGACGTCGAATGTCAGTCGTCGCAGGTTGGGCGTCAGGTCGTCGACCCCACGGACGCGTGCTCTCGAGTAGCCCATGAGGCCACCCTAACCTCACTACCGTCGAACACCCGGGGTCTGGCCTCTGTTACTAGGATATGCAACCATCTGTGGAGGCCTGTCGGTGTGGAGAGGAGTTTCGATCGTGTCGGAACAATCAGTGCTGGTCCCGTCTGTCCTGACGGAGGAGAACGGGTCGGCGCGGTCGCTGATCCTCAACCGTCCGAAGTCGATCAATGCGATCGACCACGAGATGGCCACCGAGATCGCGGAGCGACTCGACGAATGGGCCGGTGACGACACCGTCAAGGCCGTCGTCCTGTATGGCGCCGGCGAACGCGGACTGTGCGCGGGCGGCGACATCGTCGCGATCCACCGCGACGCCTCGGCGCTCAGCGGCAATCCCGACTCCACCGACATCGACGCCGAGAACTCGCCGTCGGCGAAGTTCTGGTTCGACGAGTACCGACTCAACGCGGCGATCTCGAGCTACCCCAAGAGCTACGTCGCGATCATGGACGGCATCGTCATGGGCGGCGGTGTCGGCGTCTCCGCACACGGCAACGTGCGCATCGTGACCGACCGCACCCGTCTGGCCATGCCCGAGGTCGGCATCGGCTTCGTCCCCGATGTCGGTGGTACACACCTGCTCTCGCGGGTCCCGGACGGGCTCGGCCTGTACGCGGGCCTCACCGCGGCCCACCTCCGCGGCGCCGACGCCATCGCCATGGGTCTCGCCGACCACTTCGTCCCCTCCGAGTCGCTGCCGGCGTTCATCGAGGCCATCGGAACGGCCGGAGTCGACGCCGCGATCGCGGAGTACGCCACCGAAGCTCCCGAGTCCGAGCTCGCCGCCCAGCGGGAGTGGATCTCCGAAGCCTTTGCCGCCGAGACCATCTCGGAGATCATCGAACGGTGCCGCGCGGTCGGCTCCGAAGCGGCGACCAAGACCGCCGACACCATCGCAGCCAAGAGCCCCACCGCGCTGGCGGTCACGCTGCGCTCGCTGCGCGAGGCCGCGAACGACGCGACCCTCGAGGACACCCTGGTCCGCGAATACCGCGTCTCCCTCCGGTGCCTCCTGCATCCCGACATGGCCGAGGGTATCCGCGCGCAGGTCATCGACAAGGACCGCAACCCGAATTGGGCAGAATTCTCGGAGGCGGGCGTCGACGCGTTCTTCGCGCCGCTGCCGCACGACCTGACGTTCCCTGCCTGACCGACCACCTCAACCGGAAGAAGGACACTCGTGACCGAATACCAGACCATCCTCGTCGAACGCCGCGGCCGCGTCGGCATCATCACCCTCAACCGTCCGAAGGCGCTCAACGCCCTCAACTCCGAGCTCATGAACGAAGTGGTCGGCGTCGTCAAGGAATTCGACGTCGACGAGGCCATCGGTGCCATCGTCATCACCGGTTCGGAGAAGGCATTCGCCGCCGGTGCGGACATCAAGGAGATGTCGACCAAGACCTACGCCGAGGTCGCCAACCAGCAGTTCTTCGGCGCCTGGGACGAGCTGGCACGCACCCGCACCCCGATCGTCGCCGCGGTCACCGGCTACGCCCTCGGCGGCGGCTGTGAGCTCGCCATGCTCTGCGACTTCATCATCGCCGGCGACAACGCCGTCTTCGGTCAGCCGGAGATCAACCTCGGTGTCATCCCGGGCATCGGTGGCTCGCAGCGACTCACCCGCGCCGTCGGCAAGGCCAAGGCGATGGACATGATCCTCACCGGCCGCAACATGAAGGTCGAAGAGGCCGAGCGTGCGGGCCTCGTGTCGCGCGTCTTCCCCAAGGAAGAAGCCCTCGCCAAGGCCATCGAGATCGCCGAGGTCATCGCCTCGAAGTCGCTCATCGCGTCGGCCCTCGCCAAGGAGGCCGTCAACCGCGCGTTCGAGTCGGGTCTGACCGAAGGCGTCCGCGCCGAGCGTGGCCTGTTCTACTCGACGTTCGCCACCGACGACCAGACCGAGGGCATGGCCGCCTTCGTCGAGAAGCGGGACCCGAACTTCACGCACCGCTGATCTGAAACCTCTACAAACCCACCCTTTTTCGGCCCTTCCACCCCATTTGAGGTGGTGGATCTGCCGAAAAAGGGTGGGTTTGTGCGTTCAGGAGAGCGTGCGGAGCACTTCCACCGCCCGGTCGACGAGCGGTGTCCGACGCGCCGCGGCGTAGGCGGCGGCCAGGTCGACGTGGTCGATCGGTGCGGACAGGGGTCGGTAGACGACGCCGGCCACACCGAGAGCCGAGGTCGGCTCGGGCACGATGGCCACGCCGAGTCCCGCGGCGACCAGTGTCACCAGCGTCGACGTCTCCTCGACCTCGTGCCGGATGCGCGGCATGAATCCCGCGCGTTCCGACGTGGCGGCCAGGACTCCGGCGATGACCGACCGGCCGCCGCCGACATGGGAGATGAAGTCCTCGCCACGGAGCTGCGCGATGTCCACCGCCTGGTCCTCGGGAGTCGAGGTGAGCGGGTGATCGGCGGGAAGAGCGACTATCAGCCGGTCCGTTCGGATCGACTCCACATGCAGCCCGTGCGTCTCCACCGGCATCCGTAGCAGCGCCAGGTCGATGTCGCCCGACTCCAGGGCGGCTATCTGTTCGGGAGCCAGCATCTCGCCGCGGACGCTGACATCCACGTCGGGCAGCTCGTCGCGCAGTGCACGCACGAAGCGGGGGAGCAGCGAGTAGGTCGCCGACCCGACGCAGCCGATGGCGAGGTTGCCCTGCCGGCCGTCGGCGATCCGCTGTGCGCGACGGGCGGCGGCGTCGACCGAGTCGAGGATCGTCTCGACCTGACGCAGATAGTCCTGGCCTGCGGCGGTCAGCTCGACGCGCCGGGTGGAACGGACGAGCAGGGCCACGCCGAGTTCGTCCTCGAGCTGTTTGATCTGCTGGGAGAGCGGCGGCTGGGCGATGTGCAGGCGTTGGGCCGCACGGCCGAAGTGCAGTTCCTCGGCAACGGCGCGGAAGTACCGCAGGTGGCGCAGCTCCATGCGGTCATCGTACCCATTGATACTCACGTCATATCAAAGGAGCCCAAATGGATACTTCTCCATATAGCTGCTGGTCCCTAGGCTGGGCGCATGGCTACTTCGACTACCGCGGACACGGACATCGTTCTCTGTTCGCCCCTGCGCACCCCCGTCGGGCGCATGGGTGGGGCGCTTTCCTCCGTGCCGGTCACCCGCCTGGCAACCGACCTGCTGAAGGAACTGACGACGCGAACCGGCCTCGGCGAGGGCGACATCGACGATGTCATCCTCGGGCAGGGGTACGCGAGCGGTGAGTCGCCGGCGCTCGGGCGCATCGCGGCCCTCGACGCCGGCCTGGGTGTCGGTGTCCCCGGCATGCAGATCGATCGCCGGTGCGGTTCGGGCCTGCAGGCGATCCTGACCGCGGCGTCGTCGGTGGCGACCGGCGGCGCGCGTCTCGTGGTCGCCGGGGGTGCCGAGTCGATGTCGAATGTCGAGCACTACGCGCTCGGTCTGCGGTCGGGGATCAAGCAGGGTGGCGTCGAACTGATGGACCGCCTCGACCGTGGACGTCTCACCGCCGGCGGCGAATCGCATCCGGTACCGGGCGGAATGATCGAGACCGCCGAGAACCTGCGTGCGAAATACGGCATCTCCCGGGCCGACCAGGACGAGTACGCCGCGCGGTCGCACCATCGGGCTGTCGCCGCCCATGAGGCAGGCCGCTTCGCTGACGAACTGGTGCCGGTCACGATCCCCGGACGCCGCGGCAAGCCCGACACCGTCGTCGACCGTGACGAGCACCCGCGAGCCGACGCCACCGCGGAATCGCTCGGCAAGCTGCGTCCCATCCGGCTCAAGCTCGACGCGGAGTCCACGGTCACCGCGGGCAACGCGTCCGGACAGAACGACGGCGCGGCCATGTGCGTGGTGACCACCCGCGCCGAAGCACAGCGTCGTGGACTGGAACCCCTTCTCGCCCTGCGTTCCTGGGCCGTGACCGGATGTGAGCCCGAGACGATGGGTATCGGTCCGGTCAGCGCCACGGCAGCTGCCCTCGACCGCGCTGACCTCACCCTCGACGAGATCGACCTGATCGAACTCAACGAAGCCTTCGCCGCACAGGTCCTCGCCTGCCTCGACGAGTGGAAGATCGACGCCGGCGACGGACGGCTGAACCCCAACGGTTCCGGGATCTCCCTCGGCCACCCGATCGGTGCGACCGGCGGTCGAATACTCGCCACCGCCGCCTACGAGGCACGACGCCGCGAGGCGCGCTACGTCCTCGAGACCATGTGCATCGGCGGCGGCCAGGGTCTCGCCGCGATCTTCGAGACCACCCGATGAGCGCCCCGGTGCAGGTACACGCAGTCGTGTCGGGTCGTCCCGACGGTCCCACGGTCGTCCTGTCGAACTCGCTCGGGTCCACGCATCGCATGTGGGATGCGCAGCTGGCCGCACTCGAAGCGCGGTTCCGCGTCGTCCGCTACGACACCCGCGGCCACGGAGAATCTCCGGTTCCGCAGGGGCCGTACACGATCGACGACCTCGCCGATGACGTGATCGCCCTGTTCGACCGCCTCGACATCGAGCGTGCTCACCTCGTGGGGCTCTCGCTAGGTGGCATGACCATGATGCGGGTCGCCGCCCGGAATCCCGAACGGGTCAACCGGGTCGCGTTGTTCTGCACCGGAGCTCAGCTCCCGCCGCGGGAAGCCTGGCTCGACCGGGCGGCCACGGTACGCGAACAGGGCACCGGTGCCGTCGCCGAATCCGTTGTGCAGCGGTGGTTCACGCCCGAATACCTCAGCACCTACGGGGCCTCCCGGAAGTACCACGAGGACATGGTCGCCGCGACCCCGGCCGAGGGGTACGCCTCGTGCTGCGAGGTCATCGCCGAGATGGATCTCCGCGGCGACCTGCCGTCGATCGCGGCACCGACACTGGCCATCGCCGGCTCCGACGACCCGGCGACCCCGCCGGCGAAGCTCGAGGAGATCGCCGCCAACGTCCAGAACGGCCGCCTCCTCGTCGTCCCCGACGCGGCCCACCTGGCCAACGCCCAGCAGCCCGACATCATCAACCCCGCACTGATCGAACACCTGGAGCAGCAATGAGTTACGACAAAGTGGTCGCCTCGGCCGCCGACGCCGTCGCCGACATCCCCGACGGTGCGAGCCTCGCGGTGGGCGGTTTCGGTCTCGCCGGCATCCCGGGATTCCTCATCGACGCACTCCTCGCCCAGGGCGCGAAGAACCTCACCATCGTCTCCAACAACTGCGGCGTCGACGGAGCGGGACTCGGTCTGCTGCTCGAGAACCGCCGCATCGACAAGGTGATCGCCTCGTACATCGGCGAGAACAAGGAGTTCGGACGCCAGTTCCTCTCTGGTGAGGTCACCGTCGAACTCACCCCGCAGGGCACCCTCGCCGAGCGGATGCGTGCCGGCGGCGCCGGAATCGGCGCCTTCTTCACCCCCACGGGCGTCGGCACCCTCGTCGAGGAGGGGGGACTGCCGTGGCGCTACAACGCCGACGGCACCGTCGCCGAGGCCTCCCCGCCCAAGGAGGTCCGCACCTTCAACGGCAAGCCGATGGTGCTCGAGGAAGCGATCGTCACCGACTACGCACTGATCCGTGCCGCGGTCGTCGACACCGCCGGCAACTGCAGATTCCATGCTGCCGCACGCAACTTCAACCCGCCGGCCGCGATGGCGGGCCGCACGACGATCGTCGAAGCGGAGAAGGTCGTCGAGGTCGGCGAGCTCGGACCCGACGAGATCCATCTGCCGGGCATCTTCGTCCAGCGAGTTCTCGAACTGACCCCGGAACAGGCCTCGCGCAAGGGGATCGAGAAGCGCACCATCCGCGAACGCCCCGCCGTCGCCACCGTTTAGGAGAGCTGCCATGACCTGGAACCGGAACGAGATGGCCGCCCGCGCGGCGAAGGAACTCACCCGCGGCGACTACGTCAACCTCGGGATCGGCCTGCCGACCCTGATCCCCGACCACATGCCCGACGACTCCGGCATCTTCCTGCACGCCGAGAACGGCATCCTCGGCGTCGGTCCCTTCCCCTACGACGACGAGGTCGATCCCGACCTGATCAACGCCGGCAAGCAGACCGTGTCGGTGCTGCCCGGCGCGTCGTACTTCGACTCCGCAGCCAGCTTCGCGATGATCCGCGGCGGACACGTCGACGTGGCCGTTCTCGGCGGCATGCAGGTGGCCATGAACGGCGACCTCGCCAACTGGATGGTGCCCGGCGCGCTCGTGAAGGGCATCGGTGGCGCGATGGACCTCGTCAACGGCGCCGGCAAGGTGATCGTCCTGATGGAGCACGTGACCAAGAAGGGCGAACCGAAGCTCCTCGACCACTGCGCCCTGCCGCTGACCGGTCGCGGGATGGTCAGTCGGGTCATCACCGATCTCGGTGTGTTCGACGTCGCCGGAACGGGTTTCGACGTCGTCGAGTTAGCGCCGGGGGTCGACTTCGACACCGTCGCCGAGAAAACCGGAGCGCCGCTGGTCGATCAGCGCCGCGATGCGGCCAGCTCCGCGCGCGACCGCAGCCCGAGCTTCGCATAGATCCGGGTCAGGTGGTACTGCACCGTCTTCGGTGAGATGAACAGTTCGGCGGCCACCTCGCGGTTCGACAGTCCGCGGGCCACGAGGGCGGTCACCGCCTCCTCCTGCGGGGTGAGCTCGCCGGCGTCCTTCGGTGCGCCGTCGCGGTCGGGCCGTGACGTGATCAGCCCGCCGGCCTTCAGCTCCCGGTCGCACCGTTCGACGAAAGCGGTCGCCCCCAGGGACAGGTAGAGCTCACGGGCAGTACCGATGACGGTGTCGGCGGCGCGTCTCTTGCCGGCCCGGCGCAGGGTCTGCCCGTAGGCGAAGTTGACCCGGGCCTGGTCGTAGCGGAGTCCGAGGCCGTCGAGCAGTTCGAGTCCCTCCTCGAAGGTCCGACGCGCTCCGTGGATGTCGCCGGTGGCGCCGAGGTGTCGGCCGCGCGCGTACTTCAGACGTGCCGCCGCTGACCGGTGGCCATGTTCGGCCGCGCGGGTCTCGTACCGGCGGAGGAGGCGATCCGCATCGTCGAGCCGGCCCTCGATGACCTGGGCGTTCGCCAGTACGTCCACCCACGGCCAGAGGCCCGGTTCCGACAGTGCGGGAACGGTTTCGGCCATCGTGACGAGCGGTGTGAGGGTCCGGATGACCTTCGCGTACTCGGCGGCCGCCTCGGCCCGATGAGCACGGGCGATCATCTCGGGGATCCGCATGATCTCGTAATCGCCGATCGACGTGGAGCTGTGCGCGATGTGCCGGTCGGCCTCGTCCCAGTTGCCGCGGGACGCATGGATCTGGCATGCGGTCCAGTCGAGGAGCGGGGTGACGAGTTCGATGCCGCTGCTGCGCGCGAGGGTGAGGCCGGCGTCGACCCCGCGCATCGCCTCGTCCCAGTCCCCGGTGAGGAACTGGACCCGGGCCAGCCACGCCAACGCCCACAACGAGATCCGGGTGGATCCGCCGAGCTGGGCCATCGACACGGCGGCCTCGAGATTGGAACGGGCGGCGTCGATCTCGTCGAGACTGAGTTGCAGCCAACCCCTCCCCATGGTGGCGCGCTGTGCCTGAGCGCCGAACCGGATGCGCTCGCTGATCGAATCGTATTCGGCGCGTGCCGCTTCCGGTTGCCCCGACCAGGCGAGTCCGAGCCCGCGGATGACGGCGGCCTCGATGCGGGCGGCCGACCCCTGTCCGGCCATCTCCATCGCACGGTCGGCCCAGGTGACCAGTTCAGAGCCTTGGCACCGGACGAGGTTGTGCAGCACGTATCGCTGCGCGATCAATGCGGCGGTGTCGGGTTCGCGTTCGGCGTTGACGATGCCCCAGGCGCGATCGAGTCGGAGTTGCGCCTCCGACGACCGTCCCCGCAGGATGGCCAGGTAGGCGAGGGTCGCATTGCGCAGCGGTGTCTCGCGGAGGCTCTCGACGGTCGGGACGAGTGCCCCGGCTCCGACGCAATCACCCGCCGCGAGAAGGGAATCGACCGCGAGCGTGACCCGGGTATCCCGTTCGAGCGTGTCGGGGGTGAGGCGTCCGGCCTGGCGGTACAGTCGCGCGGCCTCCGCCCAGGCCCCTTCGGCGCCGCGCGTGAGGGCGAGGCCGGCCAGGTCATCGGCCAGGTCGGCGTCCGGGGTGGGGGTGGCGGCGACCCGGTGGTGGAGGCGACGCGCCGGATCGGTGACCACCTCCGCGGCCCGGCGATGGGCCTCGCCGACGGCGGTCATGCCCATGATCTCGAGGACGGCCGCCCGGACGAGGGGTGTGGTCAGCCGCGGCTGCGCCTCCGCAGGCGTCAGGGCGCCGTCGGAGGTGACCAGGGTGGACTTTCGGGCATCGTCGATGGCCCGCAACGGATCATCGACGCCGGCGAGATCGATCGCGGTGGAGAGCGGCTCGTTCGCGTCGAGGATGGCGAGGGCCTCGATGAGTGCGCGTGCGGGGGTTTCCGGAGCGGGAAGTGCGGCCCGGACCTCGTCGACGACACGTCGTGGGGCGGGGAGACGGCCGCCGCTGCGCGCCCAGGTTCCGGTGGGCACCTCGTCGAGCAGTGCGACGATGTCGTGCGGATTTCCGCGCGTGTGGGCGGTCAGCTCGTCGCGCATCACCGGGTGGAGCAGGATCCCGCGCTGTGCGGCGATCTCGGAGGCCGCGTCCGGGCCGACGCCGTCGAGTCGGAGCTCGTCGAATGTCGTTCCCGCCAACCGGATGCCCGGACGGCCGGCCGTGACCACGATCAGGATGCGGCACGACCGGTGCTCGCGGGTGAGTGTGATCAGGGCCTGGAGTGACTCCTCGTCCGCGGAGTCGGCGTCGTCGACCGCGACGAGTGTCGGCTGGTCGTCGGTGTCCGGGATCACCGCGAGGAGGCGTTCGGCGAGTTCGCCGGGGTTCGTCGGCGTGGCGCCGGTGGTGTCCTGCGTCAGCTGCCGGATCAGCGCTCCCGGGGACCGCGACTGCCACGGGGACGCCTGCGCGACAAGCACGTGTGCGTCGCCGGCTGTTCGGCGGTGGAGGTCGACCGTCCGGTTCAAGAGCGTCGTCTTGCCGATGCCGGGGTCGCCGGTCACGACCAGGAGATCCGTACCCGAGATCTCGCGGAGACGTTCGGTGAGGACGCCGACCTCACGGTCGCGGCCGGCACACACGGTGGAGATGACCATGTGGGTGGTGTCCCGGCCGGCGACCGTCATCGTCCCATCCTAGGACCGGGCGCTACCCGGTATCGCCACCCGCGACGGGCAGCACCGTTCCGGTGATGTACGACGCCTCGTCCGAGGCGAGGAAACAGATCGCCGCCGCCTGCTCGTCGAGGCTGCCGTATCGATGCATCAGCGACGACGAGAGCGTCTGGTCGATGTGCGCCTGGAACCACTGGGCCTCCACCTCGTTGCGCGGCTCGGGGGTGCCACGTGAGATGCGCCGCGGGGGAGCCTCGGTGCCTCCCGGAGCGGTGGCCACCACCCGGATGCCATCATCGGCGTACTCCATGGCCAGCGATGCCGTCATCGCGTTGACCGCGCCCTTGGCGGCCGAATACGGGATGCGGTTGATCCCCCGGGTGGCCGCCGAGGAGACGTTGACGATGACCCCGCCACCGCGGGAGACCATCGAGGGCAATGCCGCGCGACAGGCGAACAGCGTGGTCATCAGGGATCGGTCGATCTCCGCGCGGATCTGGGCGTCGGTGAACTCGACGAAGGGTTTGAAGTTGATGGCGCCGCCGACGTTGTTGATCAGCACGTCGACGCGACCGTACGACGAGACCGCGCGCCGGATCACCGACTCCGCACCGTCGTAGCTCTCCAGGTCGGCGATCGCCGACACCGCACCGGGGCCGGTCGCGTCGAGATCGTGCGCGACCTCGTCGACGAGCCCGGACCGGTCGGCCACGACAACCTTCCCACCCTCGGCACTGATTCGACGTGCAACCTGTTCGCCGATCCCCTGGGCCGCACCGGTGATGACGACGACTTTGCCGGCGAAGCGACCCGGTGTGACGAAACGCGGACGGCGAGCAGCCATCTCGTCGGACATCGCACGGCGCATCGTCTGCTTGGACCTGTCGGCGTGGGCCGAGATCAGGGCGCGGGCGCCGTCGTGATCGCCGGACTCGAAGGCGGTCACGATGTCGAGGTGGTCCTGGGCGCAGAGGGGATGACACCAGGTCGCGTTGCGCAGGACCTCACTCATCCGGCCCTTCACACCGAGCGCCTTGTACGCCTCGAGCAGATGGTCGTTGCCGGTCAGTGTGAACAGATAGTCATGGAACGCGGCATTGGTCTCGGTGTATTCGGCGGCGTCGACGAAATGCTCACCATCCACATACGGCACCGTCGCATCGGCCAGGAGTCGATAACCGGCGAGCTGCTGTGTGGTGAGTCGTCCGAAAGTCAGCTCCAGTGCGCCGAGTTCGAGGGCGGCGCGCGCCTCGAAGAGTGCGTCGGACTCGAAGATCGCCGGATGCTCCTCACCGATCTGGTAGCCCTGTGAACCGACGACGGTGGACGTCGCGGCTTCGGGTGCGGGTTCCCGGGATTCCGAGGCCGGGGCTGGTGGCGCCGGCGTCGGTTCGTGCAGCGGGGCCACGTCACCGGGACGGAAGATCTCCTGGCCGGCGATGGCCCGGGCCGTCCCGGCGGGGCGCAGCGTCCCCGCGTCCGAATCGAGTGCCGCATCACCGATCTCGCTCGGCCACATCCGCTGGCCGGCGATCCGGACGAGCGAGTCGTCCGCGGCCCGGGCGTCGGAACGGTCCGGTGCGTCTGAGAGATCGGCCGGCGGAAGCGTGATCTGCCCGGCGATCGCGCGGGCGTCCGGGCTGGCGATGATGCCCTCGTCCGTCGGAACGTCCGGTGCGGCAGGCGCGATCGGTGCGACGGTCGGCGCGTTCTCACCCGGGGCAACGGATGTCGCAGCCAGGGCGAACTTCTCGTAGTAGAACCCGGTCGGGTCGATCCCGGCCTCCGCCACGTGTTTACGCACCGCCTCGACCATCGGCGGCGGACCGCAGAGGTAGATCGCGACATCCCCGTCGAAGAGATGTCCGGGTTCGATGAGGCTCATGACGTAACCCTTGTTGACCGCCGTGCTCGCGGGGTCGGACACGCAGTGGTCCCAGGTGAACCCGGGCAGCTTCCCGGCGAAGTACTCGATCTCGTCGAGCGCGACCAGGTCGGTGTCGGTGGAGACGCCGTAGATGAGGTGGACCTTGCGTCCGCTGTTGTCGGCGTGCAGCTTTCGCAGCATCGAAAGGATCGGGGCCAGTCCGGTGCCGCCGGCCAGCAGCAGCACCGGCCGGTTCGCCTCGCGGAGAAAGAACGATCCGTGGGGTCCGGTGAAGGAGATCTGTTCGCCACGCGTCGCGCGATCGGTCAGATACGTCGACATCGCGCCACCGGGGGTCAACTTGATCAGGAAGATCAGGCGATCCTCGTGCGGTCCGTTGGCGAACGAGTAGGAGCGGCTGACCGGATCCCCGGAACCGTCGTCGGTGCCGGGGATCTCGATGTTGACGTACTGGCCGGGGAGGAACGCCAGCTCGCCCCGGTTCTCGATCCGGATCTCCAGGCGCATCGTCGACTCGGAGAGGCGTTCGAGTTCGATGACGGTCCCGGTGAACCGGGAGGCCTGGGTCTTGGCGATGTCTGATGTGGCCGGGACCTGCAGCACCAGATCGGATTTCGGTTTCATACAACACGGGAGAGCGAAGCCCTCGGCCGACTCGTCGTCGGACAGCGCATCCTCGATGTAGATCCCGCCGTCGTAGTCGCCGGACTCGCAGAACGACTTACAGGTTCCGCACGCACCGTCGCGGCAGTCCAGCGGGATGTTGATGCGCTGCCGATACGACGCGTCGGCGACGGTCTGGTCCTCGCGGCAGGTGATGAACCGGGTGACCCCGTCCTCGAAGGACAGGGCGACCTGGTGCGTCGGTGTCCCGTCGTCTGCGTGGTCGGCGGTGGTGCCGACGCCCTGATCGGTGGTGACAGTCATTTCAACGCGTCCTAGAAGTGGTAGATGTCCACCACGTGGTGGATGTAGTCGTTCTTCAGCACGATCGTCTTGCGTCGGATCAACGGCTGATCGCCCGAGAAGTCGATGGTGTAGAACGACGTGCCGTAGTACGGGTCGATCGTGCGGTAGCGGAAATACATGGTGTGCCAGTTGAACCGGACGTCGACGAGATCGCCGCGCCGGTCGATGACCTCGACGTTGCTGAT
Source organism: Gordonia metallireducens (assembly GCF_021245825.1). Taxonomy (NCBI): domain Bacteria; kingdom Bacillati; phylum Actinomycetota; class Actinomycetes; order Mycobacteriales; family Gordoniaceae; genus Gordonia; species Gordonia metallireducens. Next base: position 207,312 of record NZ_JAJQJP010000034.1, read on the forward strand.
GTTGTGACTGGTCCGTGGCTCGGGGAGCGAGGTCGCCGACGACCGTTCGGTCCGGATGCGGAACACGCGGTCCTCGAGCCCGCCCTTGTTGCCGTAGTAGATCAGCGAGATCTCCCGCTGCGGATCCTCGGTCAGGCGGTCATCGTCGTCCCACGACGGCATCCAGTAGACGACGTCGTCGGCGTAACACTCGAGCCACTTCTCGAATTCACGATCGTCGAGATAGCGCGCCTCGCGGTAGAGGAACTGCTCGATCATGTTCTGGGTGACCAGTTTTCCGCCGGCCTCGGTCCCGGTCGCGGCATTGGTCTCTGCGGTCGTCATCGCGTTCCCCTTCAGTGGTTCTCGGCGGTTGCGGTGGTGGAGTGCTCTTCCGCGGCGGCCGCGGCGCGCATCGTCTCCAGCCAGTAGCCGTGCTGGACGGGGTAGAGACCCTCGTCCTCGTTCTTGACGCCGGCCGAGATGACCCCGGTCATACCCAGCGATTCGGCGACCTCGTCCGGTCCGGTCAGCCAGTGTTCGGCACCGCGGCTCATGTCGTTCCAGGGCGCGGCCTGCGCGCGGAAGGTGAGCTGGCACGAGCGGAACTCCTCGAGATCATCCGGCGTCGCCATACCCGAGGCGTTGAAGAAGTCCTCGTACTGGCGGATGCGGTGCGCGCGGGCGGAGTCGCTCTCCCCCTTGGGGGCGATGCAGTAGATGGTCACCTCGGTCTTGTCCGGCGCGATCGGCCGGAAGTGGCGGATCTGCGTCGAGAACTGGTCCATCAGATAGACATTCGGGTACAGGCACAGGTTGCGCGAACCCTTGACCATGAACTCGCCCTTGGCGTCGCCGTGGATCTTCTTGAGCTCGTCCATCTTGTCCCACAGCGGGCGGTCCTGCGGATTGGCGGCCCAGGTCCACAGGCAGAGGTGGCCGTTGGGGTACGACCAGTAGCCGCCGCCGGACTTGCCCCAGCCACCTGCGTCGAGTGCTTTGGTGTCGTTCTTCGACTCGCCGGTGCTGCGTCGCGAGGTGGTGGCCGCGTAGTTCCAGTGGGTCGCGGTGACGTGGTAACCGTCCGCGCCGTTCTCCGCCTGGACCTTCCAGTTGCCGTCGAAGGTGTAGGTCGACGCGCCGCGCAAAACCTCGAGCCCTTCGGGCGACTGGTCGACGAGCATGTCGATGACGAGCCGGGTGTCGCCGAGGTGATCCTCGAGCGACTGCACGTCGTCGTTGAGGCTGCCGAACAGGAAGCCCCGGTAACTGTCGAAACGCGCCACCTTGGTCAGGTTGTGCGAACCGTTGACATCGAAGGTGTCGGGGTAGCCGGCCCCCTCGGGGTCCTTGACCTTCAGCAAGGTGCCGTCGTTGCGGAACGTCCAGCCGTGGAACGGGCAGGTTAGCGTCATCCGGTTGTCGGTCTTGCGACGGCAAATCATCGCACCGCGATGGGCGCATGCGTTGATGAGGCAGTGGAGCTCACCGCCCTTGTCGCGGGTGATGACCACGGGCTGCCGGCCGATGTAGGTGGTGAAGTAGTCGCCGGGGTTGGGCACCTGACTCTCGTGGGCCAGGTAGATCCAGTTGCCCTCGAAGATGTGCTTCATCTCGAGTTCGAAGATGTCCTCGTCGGTGAAGATACGGCGGTTGGCGCGGTAGACGCCGGCGGTCCGGTCATCGACGACGGCGTCGTCGAGGACCGTGTTCACGTGGTTCAGGTGCTCCGAAACGGACGCGGTCATGGTCGATAAACCTCCAGTGATGGGCTGCTCACTGCACTCTGGCACCACGTGGCGGCGATCACACCAGGGCATTCGCCGGTCCTGACCTAGGTGCCCATTGATAAAGAGCTTCGATCAATAAGGCCACCACAGGTCTTTGTCATGTATGTATCTCGCGATCTACCGTGTGTAGGACGTGGTCCGGGTCACATCGGATCGCGAAGAGGATTCCGACGACAAAAGGCGAGGTCATGGAGCTGAGGCACCTGCGCTACTTCGCAGCGGTCGCCGACACCTGCCATTTCGGCCAGGCTGCGGCAACCCTGCACGTGGCCCAGCCGGCGCTCTCCTATGCCATTCGCCAGCTCGAGGCCGAGCTCGACGTCACGCTCTTCATCCGCACCACCCGGCAGGTCTCGCTCACCCCCGCGGGGGAGTACCTGCGCGCCCAGGCCGAGCGCATCCTGGTCGGGGTCGACGAGGCGGTCGACGGGGTCCGGCGCATCGCCGCCGGACGCAGCGGCCTCGTCCGGCTCGGCCTGACCGGCATCGCCGCGTTCTCGCACCTGCCCCGGATCGCCCGGGTCGTCAAGCGTGAACTCCCCGACGTGGACCTCCACATCCAGTCCGACATGCTGACCCCCGGTCAGTGCGACGCCCTGCGTGCAGGCGCGATCGACCTCGGGCTCCTGCGGCCGCCGGCCATCGGTGACGACATCGAGACCCGGGTCATCGACCGCGAACCGCTGGTCCTCGCGGTGTCAGCGGATCACCGCCTTGCCGTCGAGCCGGTGGTGTCGGCCGTCGACCTCCGCAACGAACCCTTCGTGATGTACGACAGCCGCGACTCGGCCGTCAACGACGCCGCGATGCGGACCTGCCGCGCAGCGGGTTTCGTCCCCCAGCGCGCTCACCAGGCGACCGGCACGACGGTCCTGCTCGCCCTGGTGGCCGCCGGTCTGGGTGTGGCGGTCCTGCCGGCCTCGGTGCGGGCCCTGCCGCTCGACGGACTCGTCGTCCGAGATCTCGTCGACGCGGACACCGTCGAGGTCGCCCTCGCCTGGCGTCGCGGCGTCGACAACCCGGTCATCGCCGCAGTCGCCGACACCATCGCCGCTGCCTTCGAGACCACCGCCTTCGAGGCCACCGCGTACGAGACCACCGCCTTCGCACCCGCTGCTCAGCTCGGTGCCAGATTTGGAGATGAACGATGAAGATCACTCGCGTGGAAGCGATTCCATTCGCGATCCCGTACGTGAAACCCTTGAGGTTCGCCTCGGGTGAGGTCCACGAGGCCAATCACGTCTTGGTGCGGGTACACACCGACACCGGCGTGGTCGGTGTCGCCGAGGCCCCGCCGCGCCCCTTCACCTACGGCGAGACCCAGGCCGGGATCATCACCGTCATCGACACGATCTTCGCACCTGCGATCGTCGGGCTGTCCCTTCTCGAACGAGAGGTGGTTGCCTCCCGGATGGCGCGGACCGTCGGAAACCCGGCAGCCAAATCCGCGGTGGACATGGCGATCTGGGACGCGCTCGGCAAGTCCCTCGGCCTCCCCGTCGGCGACCTGCTCGGCGGTTTCACCGACCGGATGCGCGTCAGCCACATGCTCGGTTTCGCCGAGCCGGTCAAGATGGTCGCCGAGGCCGAGAAGATGGTCGACACCTACGGCATCCGCACCTTCAAGGTGAAGGTCGGCCGCCATCCGGTCACCCTCGATACCGCCGTCGTACGCGCACTGCGCGAGCGGTTCGGCGACGAGATCGAACTCTACGTCGACGGCAACCGCGGCTGGACCGCCGCGGAGTCCGCGCGCGCGATGAAGGAGATGTCGGACCTCGACCTCCTGTTCGCCGAAGAGCTCTGCGACGCAGCCGATGTGATGGGTCGCCGATGGCTCGTCGAGCAGCTCGACGTTCCGTTCATCGCCGACGAGTCGGTGCCGACGCCGGCCGACGTGACCCGCGAGATCCTCGGCCGGTCGGCCACCGCGATCAGCATCAAGACCGCCCGCACCGGCTTCACCACCTCGCGTCGGACCCACCACCTCGCCGAGGGGCTCGGCATCCCGGTGGTCATGGGCAACCAGATCGACGGCCAGGTCGGCACCGCGTGCGCGCTCGCGTTCGGCAGTGCCTTCGAACTGACCTCGCGCTACGCGGGCGAGCTGTCGAACTTCCTCGACATGAGCGACGACCTGCTCACCGAACCCCTGCAGATCCGCGACGGCCATCTCCACCGGTCGACCGCGCCGGGCATCGGCTTCGAGATCGATCCGGACAAGCTCGAGCACTTCCGCACCGACGACAACTGAACAACCTGAGAAGTACACCCCCAGCGTGTTTCCCGGCAGCCCCGGGAACCGTGAACCCACCGAGGAGAAACTGATGACCACAGTCGAGCACCCCCAGGAAGTGGCCACCGCCGCAGCCTCCGGAGCCTCCGCCACCGAGCGCTTCCACGCCGACAAGTCTCCCTTCGAGGCCGTCAAGGACACCCCGCCGGAGCGCGTCGCCACCCTGATCAACGAAGTTCTCGCCGGTGTCCACGAGACCATCCGCAAGCACAAGGTCACCTACGACGAGTACAACGCCCTCAAGGCGTGGCTCATCAACGTCGGTCAGGACGGCGAATGGCCACTGTTCCTCGACGTGTGGGTCGAACACGTCGTCGAGGACGTCGCCACCGAGCACCGCGAGGGCAACAAGGGCAGCATCGAGGGTCCGTACTACGTCCCGAACGCCCCCGAGCTGGGCTCGAAGGGCACCTTGCCGATGCGCGAGGGCGAGAAGGGTGATCGTCTGGTCTGGAACGGCCAGGTGCGCACGGTCGACGGCAACGCCCTGTCCGGCGCGAAGGTCGAACTCTGGCACGCCGACGACGACGGCTTCTACTCGCAGTTCGCACCGGGCATTCCCGAGTGGAACCTGCGCGGCACCTTCACCGCCGACGAGGAGGGTCGCTTCGAGATCACCACGGTCCGCCCGGCGCCGTACATGATCCCGACCGACGGCTCCTGCGGCAAGATGATCTCCGCCGCCGGCTGGCACCCCTGGCGTCCCGCGCACCTGCACCTGAAGGTCTCGGCGCCCGGCCACGAGCAGTTGACCGCGCAGCTGTACTTCCCGGGCGACGACCACAACGACGACGACGTCGCCAGCGCCGTCAAGCCCGAGCTGATCCTCGATCCGCAGGACGACGGCCAGGGCGGATACACGGTGGCCTACGACTTCGTCCTCGATCCGGAGAAGTGATGCTGTTCCACGTTCGGATGGACGTCAACATCCCCGACGACCTCGACCCGGATGTCCGGGCCGAGACCGTCGCCCGGGAGAAGGCGTACTCCCAGGACCTGCAGCGTTCCGGCAAGTGGCCGCATATCTGGCGGATCGTCGGCGAGTACTCGAACTACTCGATCTTCGACGTCGAATCCAACGACGAGCTGCACACGCTGCTGTCCGGACTGCCGCTGTTCCCGTACATGGACATCAAGGTCACGCCGCTCGCGAAGCACCCGTCGGACATCAACGCCTGACCTCGATACGGTCCTCGGGTAGCCCCTCGGACCTACTCGGCCAGCGGTGGATATTCCCCCGCTGGCCGAGTGCTTTGTCTGCTCGTTGAGTAGGCACGAGCGCAGCCGAGGGGCCCTCCTGCTCGTTGAGTAGGCGACGAGCGCAGCCGAGGGGCCCGCCTGCCTGCTCGTTGAGTAGGCGACGAGCGCAGCGAGGAGCCGTATCGAAACGACGCCCCGCTGTCAGCCCTGCGCGCGCAACGTGAACATGGTGATCTCCGGCGGGGCGAGGACCCGAACAGGCGGACCCCAGGCACCGGCGCCGCGCGTCGTGTACAGCACGGTGTCGCCGATCCGGTCCAGTCCGACGACCGACGGTTGTTGCAGCGGAACGAGATAGCGGATCGGCCACATCTGCCCCCCGTGCGTGTGGCCGGAGAACTGGAGTTCGACGCCGAGTTCGGAGGCCTCGACGGCCTGCTTGGGCTGGTGTGCGAGCAGCAGCACGAAGTCCTCGGGTGACGAACCCTCGAGCGCAGCAGGGAGATCGGGTTCGAAGGGTTCGGGCGCCGTGGCGTCGTACACGCCGGCGAGCTGGATGGTGGCGCCGTCGACGGTCAGCGGTACCCGCGAGTTCCGCAGTGTGCGCACTCCGTAGTACTCCCAGGTGTCGAGCCAGCGGCCGCCGTCGTCGGAGTAGTACTCGTGATTGCCGCTGACGCCGAACACCCCGAGGGGTGCGCGGAGATCGGTGAGCGGTTCCAGGGTGTCGCGGACGTACGGGATCTTGCCGTCGGTGAGGTCTCCGACGAGGAGCACCAGGTCCGGGTTCTGTGCGTTGACGTCGTCGACGATGCGTCGGGTGAACGACGCGTCGCGCGCGGGTCCGAGGTGGAGGTCGGAGACCACGGCGATCCGGAGTCCGTCGAATTGTGCGGGCAGGTTGTCGAACGTCGCGCTGACCTCGGTCACCTGCGGACGGGAGGCCTCGAACACGCCGTAACCGGTGACCCCGAGCGCCACGACGACGACGGTCGCCGTCGCGACCCTCATGCGGCGCAGTCTCCGCGGGGCCGCGTCGGCCGTCTCGCCGACCCCGGTGCTGCGGCGTCGAACCCGCCGAATGATGTTCGCCCCGAACGAGATCAGACCGATGATCGCGAGTCCGAGGAACAGATAGAAGACCGCACCGATCCAGATCAGGCCGACGGTGCCGATCGGCCGGGCCCACGACGGGTCCAGGGTCCGGCCACTCGCGAAGCCCACGACGGCCAAGGCCCACAGGACGGTGAGCGCGACGTCGGCGACACCCGACCACGGACGGGGGAGTTCGGTCGCGCGGACGATCCGGCGGTGAAGCCAGAACGTGATCAGACCGAAGAAGACCGCCGGAACCAGCACGGCCAGGAACAGCGCCACGAAAGGCCCCCTGTGAATCGCGGAGAGTGTCCCGCAGATGCGGACCGCCCCATTCTCGCATCGCGGGTCGTGGGCCTTCGCCGGGGTGTGGGCCGGGCGTCGATAGGCTGGCCGACATGAGCGATGTACTGATCAATCCGCTCGATCTGGCCGAGATGCTGCTCGGGACGCCGCCCGTGGTCCTCGACGTGCGCTGGCAGCTCGGCGACTTCGACGGTCGCGAGGCCTACCGGGAAGGCCACATCCCCGGCGCGGTGTACGTCGACCTCGACTCCGAGCTCGCTGCTCCGCCGTCCGGGGCGGTCGGTGGTCGGCACCCGCTCCCCGCGATCGAAGACCTCCAGGCCGCCGCACGGAGCTGGGGCATCAACGACGGCGTACCGGTCGTGGTCTACGACGACACGGGAAACCTGGCCGCGGCCCGTGCATGGTGGCTGCTGCGCTGGGCAGGCATCGCCGATGTGCGCCTGCTCGACGGCGGTCTCGCGGCATGGCGAGCCGAGGGTCTGCGCACGACGACCGGCGACGGCGGTCGGCCGCGTGCCGGGACCGTCACACTGACGAGCGGAAACCTCCCGGTCGCCACGATCGACGACGTCGCTTCCGGTACCACGACCCTGCTCGACGCCCGCGCCGGCGAGCGGTATCGCGGGGACGTCGAACCCGTCGACCCCCGGGCCGGGCACATCCCCGGCGCTCGCAGCGCCCCGACCGCGGACAACATCGACGAGGCCGGCCGGTTCCGGTCCGAGGAGGACCTGCGCCGACGCTTCACCGATCTCGGCGTCATACCCGGTAGCGAGTCCGACGTGGTGGTCTACTGCGGCTCCGGTATCAACGCGGCGCACGAGATCGCGGCACTCGCGATCGTCGGTGTCGACGCGACGCTGTTCCCCGGCTCGTTCTCGCAGTGGTCGTCGGACCCGGACCGGCCGGTGGCTCTGGGCGACCAGCCCTGACCGCTACTTCAAGTGCGGGCAGGGCGGGTTCTCGGCGAGACCGCACATGTTCTGGTGCAGGTAACTCGGCACGTCGGTGGGCGCCACGTCGGCGTGCATGTTCACCAGGTTGAAGCCGAGGAAGAACACCGCGAGGATCAAGTTCATCACCGCCGAGAACGCCAGGATGCGCACGACCGCGACGCCGCGGGTGATCTTGAGCCGCTCGATGCCGGCGTCGGTGATCAACTGATCGCCGTTGCGGCGGAAGAGATAGAAGCACATCGAGGCCACCATCACGACCGAGCCGAAGAAGACGCCCTCGTAGAGCGGGAACTGGTTGAGCGTGCCGGTGAAGATCGACCAGGTGTCGTTGACCCGCAGGTACGACCACAGGCCCTGACGCTGCAGGAACTGTTCGGAGGCGGTGTCGAGGACGAGGAAGATCAGCAGCAGCGCGATGACGATCCCGGCCTTGTTGAGCCGCGGCCATCGTGCCCGCGCGGATCTCACCAGCTTGTCGATGCCGACGACGGCGAGCGGGAGGAACAGCATGTAGTCGGCGAGTTCGTACAGGATCGGCGCCGGGGTCTCGGGGCCCTTGGCCACCCACCCCGGTACGAATTCGCCCCAGGTACCCATGTTGAGGAATGCCGAGTTGTACGAGAACACCGGTACCACGGCGTTGACGCCGACGTCCTGCCAGCAGGTGAGCAGCCAACCCATCATGAAGACACCGAGGGTGGGGAACTGCCCGTCTTTGCGGGTGCGGTGCACCAGCCAGATGACCGACGCGATCACGCCGACGATGCAGATGACCTCCGACGCCCGGATGATGACCAGAGTGTGGGTCGGTACCTCGTCGGGGCCCGTGGGGATCGGGGAGAACGAGTCGGAGAAGATCCAGCGGATGTAGACGTAGGCCTGGATCGCGACGAAGACCGCGCCCAGGCGGGCGAGCCACACGATCGGAGGCGACTCCTCGGCCACCGTCACCGTTCCCGTGTCATCGGGTGAGGTCTGCCCGATCGAACCCGAATCGGGTTTCTCCCCAAGTGAACTCGACATCTGATGTTCAGTCCTCCCGATGGCCGTCGGCCGGTCTCATTCGATGCGGATCGCGCTCTGCGGACAGTTGGCGATCGCCTCTTCGGCGGCGGTCTCCTGGCCGGCCCCGATGTTCTCGGCGAGCGGGAAGCTCACCCCGTCGTCGTCGAGGTCGAACAGATCCGGCGCGACGGCGATGCAACGACCGTGCCCGCCGCACTTCTCCTGGTCGACGACCACCCTCATCGGGCCGCCGCCCACTGGATCGTCTTGTGCTGCAAATACTCAGAGAGTCCGTGTGCGCCGAACTCGCGGCCGATGCCGCTGTGTTTGTACCCGCCGAACGGTCCGTCGGGCATGAGTCCGCCCCCGCCGCCGTTGACGACGACCATGCCGGTGCGGAGCTTTCGCGCGATGCCGTGCGCGCGTACGGGGTCGGCCGACCAGACGCCCCCGGAGAGTCCGTACGGGCTGTCGTTGGCGATCCGGACGGCCTCGGCGTCGTCGGTGAAGGGGACGACGACACCGACGGGGCCGAAGATCTCGCTCTGGGCGATCCTCATGCGGTTGTCCACGCCCACGAAGAGAGTGGGTTCGACGAAGAAGCCCTTGTCCAGACCTGCGGGTCGTCCACCGCCGTAGGCGATCTGGGCGCCCTCCTGCTGTCCGACGCGGATCAGCTCCTCCACGCGGGCACGTTGGGCCTCGCGGATCAGCGGACCCATCACGACGTTCGGGTCGGCCGGGTCGCCCACCGGTACGTAGTCGAGGGCCATCTTGATGCGGCCGACGAGTTCGTCGTGCAGTGACTCGTGCACCAGGATGCGGGTCATCAGCGCGCAGCCCTGGCCGGCGTGGGTGATGAAGCCGCCGAGAACGCTCGGCATCACCTGGTCGAGATCGGTGTCCTCGAGAAGGATGTTCGCCGACTTGCCGCCCAGTTCGAGGACCACCTTCTTCAGCGACTGTGCGCCCTGCCCATACACTTTCGTGCCCACGGTGTCGCTGCCGGTGAAGCTGATGATGTCGACGCCAGGGTGGGTGGTCAGGGCCTCACCGGCCTCGACGTCACCGGTGATGATGTTGAGGACGCCCGGCGGAAGGCCGGCGGCCTCGGCGATCTCGCCGACGACAAGGGCTTCGAACGGCGTGTACGGCGAGCACTTGAGGACCACGGTGCACCCGGCGGCCAGCGCCGGTGCGACCTTGCAGAGGTTGAGGAAGAGGGGGAAGTTGAACGGCGTGATGAGGGCCGCGACGCCGAACGGTTCGCGGACCACGACGCCCTGGCCGATGCCGTTGCCGATCATCGGCGGCAGTGCGGTCTCGAACCCGAAGGCGGGCAGAACCCGGTCGACGAGATCGAAGAAGTGGTCGATGGGGGTGCCGACCTGCAGGAATTCGGCGAGGGCGCGCGTCGACCCCGCTTCGGCGATCGACAGGTCCACCAGTTCGGCGCGCCGGTCGGCGAATCCCTCGGCCATCCGTCGTAACACAGCGGCGCGCTCGCGCACCGACATCTGCGGCCACGGTCCGTCGTCGAAGGCGGAGCGTGCGGCGGCCACCGCGTCCTCGACGTCCGCGACGGTCGCCTGCGGTACCGTTCCGATCACCGCTTCGGTCGCGGGATTGATGACGGTGATCGTCTCGTCGCCCCGGCCGTCGACCCACTTGCCGTCGATGAAGAGCTGACCTGTTCGAGTGCTCTGGCCTGGTACGTCCGACATCCCGTCGGCACCTCCCTTGCGTCCCGAGGGGATCACTAGATGAGTTAGATGATTCAACCGTACAATGGGTGTGTTCATTTACATGTCGGTTTCGTCAAAACGGAGGCCCGACACGGCCGGGTGTTAGGCTGAATCCCGCTCGGCAGTCGCCGGCTTCGAAGAAGGTGTGGGAATTGGCCAACAGCTCGTTCGACGAGAACGGATTGCCCCAGCGGATTCAGGTCCCGAAGACCGCTGAACTCATCGCTCAACAGATTCGCGGTCAGATCGTCCGTGGCGTGTTGAAGCCGGGCGACATGTTGCCGCCGGAAACGGTCCTGGGACAACGGTTCGACGTCTCCCGCCCCACCTTGCGCGAGGCTTTCCGCATCCTGGAGAACGAATCGCTCATCGTTGTCCGCCGTGGTTCGCGCGGTGGTGTGCAAGTGGTCTCGCCCGACGTGTCCGTGGCCGCCCGCTACGTCGGGCTCCTGCTCCAGATCCAGAACACGACACTCTCCGACCTGTACGAGGCCCGGATGGTCCTCGAGCCCGCCGCGGTGCGGATGCTGGCCGCGCGCCGGACCGACGACGACGTCAAGGCGCTCGTCGAGGTCATCGACGAACTCGCCGACCTCGTCGACGCGGGGGCGGAGTCCGCGGACTTCGACACCTGGTCGAGGACGGCGTTCCGCTTCCACGACCTCATTCTCGAGCGTGCGGGCAATCAGACGATCGGCCTCATCGGACGTGTCCTGGCGGACGTCGTCGCGACGCACATGTCGCGCGTCGTGTCCCGGACCACCGATACCGGGGAGGTCGCCGCGCAGTTCAAGAAGACGATCCGTGCGTTCCGGAAGCTGGTCACCCTGGTCGAGGCGGGTGACGTCGAGGGAGCCGAGGCGCACTGGCGCCGACACATGACCTCGGTCGCCAAGAAGATGCTGTGGGGTCGTTTCGCCACCGAATCCGTGGTCGATCTCTTCAACTGACATCAGGGTTGCCGTCGACAGCGCAACCACTTGTCTCGAATGGTGTAACTGATTGCACTGAATCATCTACGATGAGCGGTGTGCGGCTCGATGCTGCGCACCGACGGTGACCTCACGTGGATTGGCGGGAAACATGGGTGTCGGCCTTCTCCTGGACATGGTGGAGTCCGGGCTCGGCGACCGGGTCGCGCTCGGTGACCGTGCCTCGGGTCTGACCCATGCCGACGTGGTCGCCACCGCCCGCGGGGGTGCGTCGGTCGTCGCCGGGTGCAAACCCTCGGAGGTGATCTACCTCGGCCGTAACGGTCCCGGTTACCCCCAGGTGTTCTTCGCTGCAGCCTTTGCGGGAGTGCCCTTCGTCCCGGTGAACTACCGGCTGGGCGACGAAGTGCTCGGCGAACTGATCGACGACTTCGATCACCCGCTGATCGTCGTCGAGGAACGCTATCGCGACCGGGTTGCCGGACGTGAGCAGGTGCTCGACCTCGATGAGTTCCTCGCTGCGGCCCGCGCGTCGGAACCGTTGCCGCCCATCGATGTTCCCGACGAGGCGCCTGCGGTCCTCCTGCACACGAGCGGTACCACGTCGAAACCGAAGGTCGTTCCACTCCGGCACGAGAACCTCCAGGCCTACGTCTTCGCCACCGTCGACTTCGCCGGGGCCGCCGAGGACGAAGCGGCCCTCATCACGGTGCCGCCCTACCACGTGGCGGCGGTGGGGGCGACGCTCACCAACTTCTACGGCGGACGCCGCGTTGTGCACCTACCCGACTTCGATGCGCATGAATGGCTCGAAGTCGTTGCTCGCGAGTCGATCTCGTCGGCGACAGTGGTCCCGACCATGCTCGCCCGCATCGTCGACGCCCTCGACGGCGACCCCGCCGATGCGCCGGCGCTGCGTCTGATCTCCTACGGCGGTGCGCGACTACCGCTCCCGGTTCTCGAACGTGCCATGCGGGCGTTCCCCGCCGCCGGCTTCTGCAACGCCTACGGACTCACGGAGACGAGTTCGACTCTCGCGCTTCTCGGTCCGGACGACCACGCACAGGCCATCGCCTCCGACGACCCGCTGATCCGACGCCGCCTCGAGAGCGTGGGACGCCCGGTACCGGGGATGGAGATCGAGATCCGCGGCGCCGACGGCCGGCCGGTGGGACCGGGTGAGACCGGGGCGCTGTATGTCCGCGGTGCGCAGGTCTCGGGGTCATACCTGGGGAAGGGGTCGGTGCTCGACGAGCAGGGCTGGTTCCCGACCAACGATCAGGCCTGGGTCGACCACGAGGGATACCTCTTCATCGCGGGCCGCGCCGACGACACCATCATCCGTGGCGGCGAGAACATCGGACCGGCCGAGATCGAGGACGTGCTGCTCACCCACCCGGCGGTGCGTGAGACGGCGGTGATCGGTCTGCCCGACGAGGAGTGGGGGCAGCGACTGGTGGCGGTCATCGTGGCCGACCCGCAGGCAGGCATCTCCGCGGAGGACATCCGGTCCCATGTCCGCGCCCGGCTCCGGGGTTCCCGGACACCGGACGAGGTGATCTGGGTCGACGAGCTGCCCCAGACCGCCACCGGGAAGGTGTTGCGCCGCCGGTTGGTGGCGCAGTTCGAACGAGCACAGGAGAAGTCATGACGCTGAAGCCAGGAGCCCGACTCCGCAGCCAGGTCTGCGACACCGAGATCATCGTCGTGAGTCCGCCCGCGGGCGACGTCGACCTCACCTGCGGCGGCGTGCCCGTGGTCCCGATCGGCGAGGACGTCCCAGGTGGCACCATCGTCGCGGATCTCGACGGCGGTAACCAGCTGGGCAAGCGGTACACCTCCGAGGATGCGCCGGGCCTCGAGGTGCTCGTCACCAAGGCCGGGGCGGGAACGCTCGCCATCGGTACCGCCCCGCTCGTCCTCAAGGACGCCAAACCGTTGCCGGCGAGCGACTGAGGGGAGCGAGGGACGCCGTACGGCGGGGCGCTGAGCGTCAGCCCAGCACGCCCCGCTCGCGGTGGTCGCTGATCTGCTCGGGGTCGAGTCCGGCCTCCAGCAGGATCTCGTCGGTGTGCTGGCCGAGCCTCGGTGCCGGGCGTCGCGGCGTCGTGGGCTGTCCGTCGAAGTGGTAGGGCGGCGCGACGACACGGAAGTTCGAGCCGTCCTCGGCGGGCACCTCGGGCAGGAAGCCGTTGTCGAGGACCTGCTTGTCGTCGTGGAGTTCGGCGACGGTCGCGGCCGCGGCCCACACACCGGAGAACTCGGCGAGGATGTGCCGCCACTCGTCGAGGGTCTTCTCGGCGAAGGCCTTGTCGAGTTCGGCGATGCAGTCGTGCCGGTTGGTGTAGCGGCCCATGTCGTCGGCGAACCGTTCGTCGACGATCAGGTCGACGCGGTCGACGAGGGCGCACAACTCACCCCAGAAGCGTTGCGCCTGCAGGCAGACCAGGTTGATCCAGCGGTCGTCCTTGGTGCGGTACGCGTTGACGATCGGATTGGGGGCGTCGGTCCGATCCTGGCGCGGGATCTCGCCGATGTAGGGGGCTGCGGTCAGGTCGGGGCTCAGCGGCCACATTCCGGTGTTGAGCAGTGAGACGTCGACGACGCCGCCCTTGCCGGTGCGCTCGCGACGGAACAACGCCATACCCACCGCGCCGGCAATCGCGGAGGAACCCTGGAGGTCGTAGTAGGCGGCCGGTTGCATCGTCGGACGGTCGGCACCCGGAGGTGTCAGTTTGTGCATGGTGCCGCCGGCCGACCACGCTGCCGCCGCGTCGAATCCGCCGACATTCACCTTGTCGCCTTTGGAACCCCAGCCGGTTCCCCGAACGTAGACCAGCTTCGGGTTGACGGCGAGGAGATCGTCGACGTCGACGCGGAGCTTGGTCCGCTGTGCGGGCAGGTAGCTGGTGAGGAGGACATCGGCCTTCTCCACCAGCTTGAGGAGAAGGTCGTGGCCGTCCTCGGTGGTGAGATCGAGTGTGATGCTGCGCTTCCCGCGATTGGGCACCTCGAGGAAGGGGTTGGGCGCACCCTCCTTGCGGTTGAGGGCGTTCTGCAGATTCCGTTGGGGGTCGCCGGTCGGGGGTTCGACCTTGATCACGTCGGCGCCGAGATCGGCGAGGATGGCACCTGCTCCGGGAACGAAGGTCCAGGCGGCGATCTCGACGACCCGGACGCCGTCGAAAGGTGTTGAGACCGCGAAGTCCTCATCAGATGTCATGCTCACGCCTCCTCGGTGGGGGTGCTGGTGGCGCGCAGGGCGTTCATCATCTTGATCCAGTGTGAACGCTTCCAGCCGTCCTGGTCCTCACCCCAGCCGATCTCGCCGTCGAACTCCCAGCGCATCAGTGCGTTGCTGCCGAGTCCGCCCTCGCACATGTGGCTCACCGAGAACCCCTCGGCGGACATGGTGCGGTCGGTCAGGTCGGTGAGGTCGACCTGCATGTGGGCACTCCAACCGGTCTGCGGGTCGCGGAAGTTGCGCATCCGCGACCGAGTCTTGTCGAGGCGCTCGAATCTCCCGTCGCGGAGCAGCCAGCCGTGGTTGAGCGGCGACCAGCCCTCGGCGTCGCCGTCCTGTGGGCGGACGAAACCGAGAAAGCCGGTCTCCGGACCGGAATGGCCGAAGATGTACTGAATGCGGCCGCGGCCACGTTCGCGTTCGATCTCCCGCCACCGCGGGCCACCGGGGTGCAGGACCTTGTACTCGCCGCGGAGATACTCGGGCTTCTTGGATTGCATGTGGTGCCCACCGCGGGGTCCCCAGGTGCGGTCCCGGATGGAGTACGAGTCGATCGGGATCGACTCACCGCGTAGGACGAGTTCCCCCACCTGGTGACCGAGCTGGTCGAGGTGGGGACTGTGCATCGCCGGCGGCTCACCCGGGGTGAAGCGTCGCGGCGGGTGAACGGCGGTGTGCTCGAACGAGATCGAGAAATCGTTCGCCGGATCGGAGTAGGAGATCTGGTAGCGCGTCAGGGGTTCGAGCATCTTCACAGAGAAGCCGCCGTGCGGGAAGGCGATGTCCCGCAGATCAGGGTTCTCCGGCATCGGCTTGTCGGTCGCGTTGCGGTAGTAGGCGATGCGACCGAGGTCGGCGCCGCTGGGATCCCAGACGAAGACGCGCCAGGTCACCGTGCCGCGGTTGACGTCATACCGGGCATGCAACCATCCGCCGATGTGCCGGGCGGGGACGTTGAAGGACCACCAGTTCGTCTCCACCCAGTACGGGTCGTCGGTGGGTGGCACGTGGTACGTGTCATCCGCCGGTGTGAACGGAGTGTCCGCGGTGATCTCGCCGGCGTTTTCGTCAACAGTCACACCTCGGACGCTAGCATAGAGTTAACTTATTTAGTGATGATTTTGATAGCCACAAATCAGATAACTCATTGATCTGATGCCCTTGTGGGCCCCTGATTCGGCGTGCCACGATGGGACCCGTGGCTCAGCGCGTCGTCCCGCGCTGCCAGCAGTCCGATGGGCCCGGAGGAACTCGGGCGAAACGCGAGGAGATGCAATGCCGCTGCAGGACCACATGCAATTGATCTCGACCGACGACCATCTGATCGAACATCCCGGATTGTGGACCGACCGTCTGCCTCGGAAGTACCTGGAAGCCGGCCCCAACATCATCGAGAAGGAACTGCGGCCCGGTCGCCCACCTGCGCAGGTCTGGCGTTACGAAGACCGGATCTACCCCTACATCGGACTCAACGCCGTCGCGGGCAAGAAGCCGGAGGAGTACGGTGCCGAGCCCGTTCGCTACGACGACATGCTGCCGGGTTGCTACGACCCCAAGGCCCGGCTCGCGGACATGGACGTCGACGGCGTCCATGCGGCACTGTGCTTCCCGTCGTTCCCACGTTTCGCGGGCACGGTGTTCCTCGAGGGCGAGGACAAGGACCTCGCCCACGCGTGCGTGCAGGCCTGGAACGACTACCTGCTCGACGAGTGGTGCCCGACGGCCCCGGACCGGTACATCCCGATGGTGATCCTGCCCCTGTGGGACACCGAACTCGCGATCGCCGAGATCCACCGGACCGCCCAGAAAGGTTCGCGCGCCATCGCTTTCGTGGAGAACCCGGCCCCGCTTGGGCTGCCGTCCTTCCACACCGACCACTGGGACGGTGTCTTCTCGGCCTGCGAGGAGACCGGACAGGTCCTGTCGATCCATTTCGGGACGTCGGGCAAGCCGCCGATCACCGCACCCGAGGCGCCGATGGCGGTGATGATCGCGCTGTTCGGCTGCAACTCGATGTACGCAACCGCCGACCTGTTGTTCTCCCCGGTGTTCCACAAGCATCCCGAGCTCAGGTTCGCACTGAGCGAGGGTGGCATCGGCTGGGTGCCCTACATGCTCGAACGCATTGATCTCACCTGGGAGAAGCACCGCTACTACCAGAACATCAACCAGACGGTCCGGCCATCGGATCTGTTCCGCGAACACATCTTCGGGTGCTTCATCGAGGATCAGCACGGCATCGACAACCGGCACGCGGTCGGCATCGACAACATCACCTGGGAATGCGACTATCCGCATTCCGACTCCAACTGGCCGAACAGTCGCAAGGTGGTGGCCGAGTCCATGCGCAACGTACCGGACGAGGAGGTCCACAAGATGGTGGAACTCAACGCCCGCAAGCTGTTCAACTTTCCGCGGACCGAGGGTTGAGGCCATGGGCAACCGGCAGGATCCCGAACTCGTCGAACAGATCCCGGCGGCCGACTGGACCGACCAGGACCTCCTGACCCGTGACGGCGCAGGCCTTCTCCTCGACGAGGAGATCGAGGCCGAACGTGCGCGCGTCGAGGAGTCCGAGAAGTCGGGCGACGATGCCGCGGTCGCCGAGGGCGAGCAAAGGCTCAACCGGCTCATCGAGATCCGCCGCTCGCTCACCACCGAACGGAGTGGTTCATGACGGTGACCGACAGCGGTTTCGGCGTCCTGACGGACGAGAAGATCGAGCGCAGCCGACTCCGGAACGGTGTGCCCGAACGCATTCCGCACGCCCCCCACAACTACGAGGTGACCTGGGACGGCGTACGGCATTTCGCGCAGGCCTATGGTGACGACAACCCGCTCTTCTGCGATCCCGACTACGGTCCGAGGACCCGCTGGGGTGGGATGATCGCGCCGCCGGCCTTCCACTACACGATGGGTGAGGACGCCGCACCGAAGCCCGACGCCGAGACCAAAGCGTTGTTCCGCGGTGATCCCTTCGCCGGGCTGGGGTCGTATCAGGCGGTCATGGAGTTCGAGTGGTGGCGGCCGCTGCATCTCGGAGATCGCCTGCACTGCCTGCGTTCCCAGGTGGGCGTGGTGCCGAAGACGAGTGAGTTCGGCGGCCGGTCGGCGCACGTGACCCGGGCGTTCATCTACGACAACGCGCAGGGCGAACCCTGCGTGATCCGCCGCGGGACGTGGATCAACGCCGAACGCACGGCGTCGAAGAAGCGCAAGAAGGAAGTCCTCGAACCCGAGCCGTACACGCCCGAACAGCTCGCCGAGATCGATGCGGCGTACGAGGCCGAGGAGCGTCGGGGTGCGGAGCCGAGGTACTGGGAGGACGTCGAGGTCGGCGATCCGCTGCCGGTGAAGGTCAAGGGGCCGCTGGTCACGACCGACGTCGTCGTGTGGCACGTCGGCTGGGGTATGCAGCTGACACCGAACGGCGCCTTCGGGCACGCCTACAAGATCCGCAAGAAGGCCCCCGGGTTGTACCCGCCGAACGCGCTCAACATCCCCGACACCGTCCAGCGTCTGCACTGGGAACCCGAACGCGCACGCGAACTGGGCATCCCGACGTCGTACGACTACGGCGCCATGCGGGAGACCTGGCTGACGCACCTGCTCACCGACTGGATCGGTGACGACGGATGGTTGTGGAAGCTGTCGGTCCAGCACCGCGGCTTCAACTACATGGGCGACACGACGTGGCTCAAGGGACAGGTCGTCGACAAGCGGCAGGTCGACGGACGCAACGAGGTCGACGTCGAACTATGGTGCGAGAACCAGCGCGGTGCCATCACCTCGCCGGCCACCGCGGTCGTCCTGCTGCCCACCCGGTCGGCCCCCGTCGAGCTGCCCGACCCGCCGGCCGACAGCCGCGACGGCATCCTGCGACACGAGATGGATCGGATCGCCGACTCCCATCTCTGAGCAGCGTCCGAAGCTTGCGGGGCGCTCCCTCCGCTCCCTGAGCAGCGTCCGGAGCTTGCGGGGCGTTCCCTCCGCTCCCTGAGCAGCGTCCGGAGCTTGCGGAGGACGCGTGACGAAGGGCTGGTGAGCTGAACTCGCCAGCCCTTCGTGGCAGTGAGAATGGTTGTGGGTGATTGATCGTGTTTGGGTCTGACCTGCTTCGTGGCTGACGGTGCTGTCTTGGACGAGATTTGTCGTCCCGGCGGTCGGTCATCTACGAAACCCTGACCTGTGAGGGCCGGGGCGGGTGTGACCTGATTAGGACCGTGTCTGGCTGCTGGGCCGTGACTCTTCACTGTCCTGTCCACCCGCCCCGGTGAGGTCATCCCACACATCAGTGAAGGAGACATCACCACGATGACCCCAACCACGAACACCACGCAACCGCTAGTACTTGGCGTCGACACCCATCAACGCCGCCACCACGCCGCCCTCGTCACCGCCGAGGGCCGCCTGCTCGCCGATCACGAGTTCCCCGCCACCAGCACTGGCTACCACCAGTTGTGGCAGTGGGCCACCTCGTTCGGCCCCATCACCCAGGCCGGAGTGGAGGCCAGCGCCTCCTACGGCGCCGGCCTGACCCGGCTTATACACM